>VXOE01000178.1 GCA_009840225.1 Caldilineaceae bacterium SB0662_bin_25
TATTTTGCGCTTTTGTCGGTTCCTTGTTTTTTTCTGATCTGTAGCGGGATGGGGGGGGGGGGTGGGGGGTTCGGCGGGGTTCGTGGGGGGGGGCGCCCCCCCCCCCCCCAACGCCCCCCCCAACAACATGCCTGGTCGACCGGGTGTCGATATTCAAAACAGGTGCCTAATCGAAGGTGTCTAGCCAGACCACGTCCCGCCAGTCCCATCGGATCCCCGTACGTGCCGGCCTTGTGCCTGCCGGCCCCCCAGTAAACGGACCTCCCGGTATGGCCGGACTTGGCGGCTGCCCTCCGTCTCGCCAAGAGCCAGCAAACAGTTCCAGCCAACGCTGGCATGAATTCCCCGCCAGACTGTTCCCACTCCAATTCAGGGATGTACGCTAAAACAGAGGAAGGGGGACGCCACGGTAAGGCATCCACGGCGCTATGCAGCCATGGTGCCGGAAATGTAATCGAGTTTTCTGGGGGTGATTCCACTGAACGTCAGGGACAAGAAAGAAACGGCGCAAATCGCCCTCGGCATCCAATGTAAGGCCCATATGACACCAGGACCTCCTGCGCGGGTTACGCCCTGGAATCGCGCCTGTCACGCATGCCTCAACGCAATACGCAATAAAAAAAACTGGTTCTCACATTGAACGCACATCAGAAGTCAAATCGGCCAGGTAGCCTCCATCTCCCATACTTCCAGAGAATGGACGGTTGCACTGCCGCCCAGCGCAAAGAGCTGCACCCCCAAACTGTCCGGCCGCGCCGGATAGATGCGTTTGCCCAGGTAGTGCCCGCCCTGCCCAAAGACCTCGACCACACTGCGGTCGACAAAGACGCGCAACTCGAACGGCTCACCGTAGGCGTGCCTCACCGTACAGCGCTGCGACTCACGGTTCTTCACCTCCCGGCTGACACTCGACCGCGTAACGTCCAGGACCAGCAACCTGTCAGTGCCCAGCTTCTCCTGCGGCTGTGTCGAGTCGTTCGGATTGACGTTGAAACGGATCATCGTCTGCTCTGCGCCGTCGGGCGAACAGCACACACGCAGGCCAAACTCCTCGGCGCTCTCCCAACTGAAGACCGCCCGGATCTCCAGCCGGTTGCCCCGCACTTCGTCAAGCGTAATCGACGAATCTCCGGCCAGCTGAATGTCCGACAAGCGCACAGGATTGCGGCGCAGCGCCTCCAGCTCCTCTACCGGGTTCAGGTGCAACTCGCCCTCATCACCCATAGTGAGTTCTATCGGCAGCGCCATGATTCCCGACCAGCCCGAAGCCCGCTGAACGTAACCGTAACGCCCCTCAGACAGCCGGCCGAACATGACACGCCTGCCGTTGCCATCCAGCAGCGTCTGACACTCGTTCAAAATGCCGGTCCTGTTGGAAAAATTCGTCTCGCCGAATGCCATTCTGCCATGCCGCGTGGGCGTAAATCTGTTGTTCGCGTAAGTCCCCGTGTAATAGTGCGGCCCGCGGTGGTGGCTGGCAAAGAGCAGGACATGCCTCTCTCCCATCGGAAAGAAATCGGGCACCGCGCAGTCCTCACCGACTTCCGTGTACTTGCCTCCTTCATATAGAGGATGCAGGTACGCCCAGTGCGCCAGATCGACCGACCTGAACAGAAAAGCCCTGTCCGGCTTTTGACCCTCGAGCTCTTCCCGGCTGGTGTTACCCGTGAGCGCGTAATAGGTGTCGCCTTCTATCCAGGCACACGGGGCGCCGTCCACCGTGTAGCCGCTGCCGGGTTCAGGTGTCGGGATGACCGGGTTCGCCGGATGTTTTTGCCACTCCACCAGCATCTCGTCCCGGCTTGTTGCCAGGCAGATCCCGCCCGGCACGCCATGATAGATGATAGTCGGCACGCCCTCCATGTCGACGAAAGCCGTGCCGCTGTAGCAGCCGTCCCGGTCGAAGGGGTCCACCGGCGCCAGCGCGATCGGCAGGTCCTGCCAGTGTACGAGGTCTTCACTGACTGCATGTCCCCAGTGGATCGTTCCTGTCGCACCGCCGTGGAAGGCCGCGTGGGGGTTGTTCTGGTAGAAGAGGTGATACCTGCCCTGCCAGTAGATTGTTCCGTTCGGATCGTTCAGCCAGTTGCACGGGGCCAGGAAGTGGTAGGCCGGCCGGTACGGGTCGGACGCAAGTCTCTGGCGGCTCTCGCCCGCTGTCTCCGCGTCTGCATTGAACATTTTCAACCTCTCCTGTCCACAGAAGTCGCAGCTGGTCCCGGAGTTTGAAAGGGCTGGCCGCATTACAAGGTTGCCGAAAAGTTTGCGAGCACCCCCACTGGAGTGCCCGCTGCGTGCTGTCCCGGTTCACCGAGCCGCGACCGGCACGAAATCAACCGTTGGCTCCCGTCTCAGCCTTGGCGCGTCCGCCCGAATCGCAGATCAGGACGCACAGGCCTTGTCGAACCTGTCCGGCCGGAACCGCTCGATGGGATACTCTGTCGACCCGTCGGCAGCCAGATCGGCCAGGATCTTGCCCACGAGAGTCGAAAACTTGAACCCATGCCCCGAAAATCCGGCGGCGACCAGCACGTTTGCATTGCCGGGATGTGTACCGATGACGAAATCCCGGTCGGGCGTTGACGTATACATGCACGTGGTGCCTTCGACATAGGAGAAGCCGCTATCCGGCATGATCGATGAAAGCCACGCCTGCAGTTCATCACGCTTGCTGGGGTCAAGCGTTCGATCGACTTCCGCAGGAGACGTCTCGACACCATGCCCATCGTCAGCGGTCTTAACCCCAGGGCCATAGTCGGGAAAGCCGTAGAACTTTGTGTCCATATCACCGAAGACCGGCAACTGGCCAGGCTTGTAGCGGGCGCGGTCCCTGGGCAGGAAGTAGAACTCCTGCTGGCGCGTAACCCACAACGGCAGCGCAAGTTCCTTGAGGATCTCGGGGGCCCAGGGACCGGGCGAAATGATCAGTCTGTCACAGCTGATCTGGCCGGCGGCCGTCTCGAGCAGGGGCGTCTCCTGGCTGATATCCACGCGGTGCACGCGTACCTGCTCCTGGACGGTCGCGCCGGCGCGCTGCGCCTGTTTCAGGTGTTCCAGAATACAGCGGCCGACATTCAGCAGGCCGGCCCGGGCTGTGTAGCAGGTGACGGCGTCCGGCGGCAGCCGCAGTGCCGGGTAGCGGGCAGCCACCTCCTGGGGAGTCGGGCATTCGACTTGTCTGCCCAGCGACCCCATTGCCTCGATTCTCTTTACGATGTTTTCGTTGCCGGGGCGCGCAAAGTAGAGCAGTCCCGTGAAGTGCATAAGTTTTTCAGCGGCGCCGGCATCCAACTCCTGCCACATCGGAATGGTCGCTTCGGCGAGCTTTATGTAGTCAGGATGCTCATAAATGTCGCGGAAAATCCTCGAAAAGCCGTGTGAGCTGCCGAGGGCATGACCGAGCTCAAACTGCTCGATGCCGGCCGCGGCAACGCCTCGGCGGGCGAGGTGATAGAGAGCTGCACTTCCCATCGCGCCCAGTCCAACAACTACGATCTTAGCGTTTTGCATGTTGTCTCGTGCTGAAAACTGTGTGGAAAAAGGTGGAATCTCTGATGATCGGAACGGGTTCGGCTAACAGAGATTTGGTCTGCATTATATGCAGACGACGGCCCCGTTCCAAGTAAAAAAAATTGCTGTTTTCTAGGGCCTGTTGAGTTTTCAACCTGCAACCCCTACCGTAGGGGCACCCCTTGTGGGTGCCCTCGTGAGCACCTCCGACGTTGCACTCACAACCGCCCTCGTCGCCGCCCCCTGTAGGGGCACCCCTTGTGGGTGCCCTTGTGGGTGCCCTCGTGAGCACCTCCGACGTTGCACTCACACCCGCCCTCGCGGCCGCCCCCTGTAGGGGCACCCCTTGTGGGTGCCCCGGTAATTGCCCCTCCTTCTGGCCCTTCGCGTGACTTCGCGGATCAAAGAAAGGTGTTCTCCGCGTCCTCCGCGGACAGAACGGTGTTCTTCGCGACCCTTCGCGTGCCTTCGCGGATCGATTGGTTTGGTTTCTCACAACCCCAATATGTCAACTGAGCCTGGTCGGATTCTCGTCGGTGGCTTGATGGCCTTGTCATCGCCTTGGCCGGCGCCGCCGCCGATCGGATCGACTCTTTCCCCTCCCTACCTGTCGATGCCCAACATCCTGCGCGTCTCGTCAATCGTAGCGACACCCCGCCCCAGGTCATTGGCGATGCGCGCAATCCGCTCCACCATCTGCGCGTTGCTCTGCGCCAGTTCACCGCGTTGGTAATGGATACAGTCCTCCAGCCCCGTGCGCACGTGACCGCCCAGCAGCATCGCCATCACATTCACCTGGATCTCTTCCAGGCCCAGCGCGCACGTCTGGAACAGCGAGTCCTCGGGCAGATTGCGTACCATGTAAAGGAAGCTGTCCATGCTCGTGTTGATGCCGCTCTCCTGCCCAAAGACCAGCTGCAGGAAGTAGGGCTTGTCCAGGGCGTCGCGCTGGATCAGATAGTCCAGGATGTCGAGATGACCGGGGTGGTAGAGGAACACCTGCGGCTTGATGCCCCGTTCCCGCAGACGGTGCGCCGTACGCTCCGAGTCGTCAAATGTGGCGAGCGTAACCTTGCTCGGCCCGCTTCCCCCGCCCGTGTAGGCCGCGCCGCCGCGAAAGGTCATCGGCCCGGGGTTGAAGGCCATGATGTCCGGACCGGCTTCGATAGGCGCCGACTTATAGTGGTGTGCCGTTCCAACGAAATCGCTGCCTTCGGTCGTCAGATCAGCGATCCCCTGCGAGTTGTCCACCAGGATCTGCGGCGCCTTGGCGCGCATCATTTCGTTGATCTCGCGATAGCGGTCCGCCTCGTGCGATGCTTGGGTTGGGTCTTCTGCCTGGCGGGCATGAATGTGAATGATAGTCGCGCCGGCTGCGAAGACCTCGGCCGCCGCATCGGCCTGCTCCTCGGCCGTCACCGGCATCGCCGGATTCTCGCTCTTCTGATGCCCGCCCGTCACCACCGCACTGATGATCACCGGCGGCATGCCTTCGCTTATCCGCCTGACATACTCGCGCTGGCTCGTGTAATCCCAGGTGATATCCATACTGACGCCCCTCAGTTCGGTACGATCACGCCCTTGATAAAGCCGTCCAACTCGATCTCGCCTCCCGCCGCAAGCACAGCTGTCTCTGCCTCGGCTAGGGAGAAGTGGTGTGTCACCATCTTCTCGATGGGGTAGCGCCGCGATTCGACGACCTTGATGGCGGCCTGCACGGCCGGCGTATCATGCGTATTCACCCCCTGCACGCGCAGCTCCTTGATCGGAATCTTACTTGGAACGATGGCCACCTCCTGCTCGCCGGTGTTCGAGCCAACAACCACAACGCCCATAGGCCTCGCCAGGTCCAGTGCCAGAGGGAACGAAGCGGTTGCGCCGGTCAGGTCCACGACCATATCAGCCAATACGCCGTCGGTAAGCTCCAGAACGGCTTCGACCGGGTCTTCACGTTCGAGATTGATGATGTGCGTCGCCCCGAACTGCCTGGACAGCTCGAACCGGTGTTCATCCTGACTCAGCCCAATCACGATAATCTTCGACGCGCCGGCCTCGTTGGCCGCCAGAATCGCCGCCAGCCCTTGCCCGCCCGGCCCGATGACCACGACGTTATCCCCGATCGCGGCGCCGCCCTTCGTGCGCACCCAGCGCAGGCCGTTCCCAATGTTGGCGCATGTCATCGCCGCCGCCTCGGCCGGC
Organism: Caldilineaceae bacterium SB0662_bin_25; assembly: GCA_009840225.1. Taxonomy (GTDB): domain Bacteria; phylum Chloroflexota; class Anaerolineae; order Caldilineales; family Caldilineaceae; genus Bin5. The sequence goes on from VXOE01000178.1 coordinate 5,710, forward strand.
ACATCCGCCCCAATGCAGTGCACGCGCGAATTCGGCGCCAGATACATGTACTGGCTGTACGCGCCCCACAGATGAGGCGGCACGCTGGACGGCGTCGTCCCTCCGTAGCCCTGATGCGCCTTGCAGAACCGGTACTCGCCCAGCAGGCACCAGCGGCAGTGCCCGCACCCGAACAGGTGCTCAACGATGACGCGATCGCCGGCCTCGACGCCCCAGCGCGCCGCCGCCCGGCTCCCTAGTTCCTCGATGTGCCCGACAAGCTCATGCCCCATAATGAGCGGAAACCGGTGGGATTCTGTCCAGTTGTAGATTCGGGGATCACTGCCGCAGACGCCGCACATTTCGACTTTCAGCAGCCCGTCGTCCTCGCCAATGGCCGGCATCTTAAAGGCCTGGACCGCCATTGTCCTCGTTGCGACAAGGACCGCGGCATGCACTTTACTCGACAGGGCAAACTCTCCAGTCCCGGGGATGGTTACGGAAGAAGCTAGGATTGGGGCAAGCGCGCCTCGTTTGGCGGACAGTTAACTCGCAGCCAGGTAGAAGATGACCTCCAACACACCTTTCGCCCCAGTGGAGAATGTGGTCAGCGATGGAGAAACGCCCGCCTTCGGCCCTCAGATTTGGCAACGCCCGGCGCCGCGACCGCGCCCGGAACAGAGTTCCGCTTCTTTCCCGCACACGGGTCAAAGCGGGAGGGCGTAGCTTTTCAGATCGATCTGCCCGATTGCAAGCAACAGAGCTTTCTGCGGCAGCGACAGTTAGGGAGCAAACCCGCACGTCAATCCGCCATCCACGAGCAGATTGACGCCGGTAATATACTTGGCTTCGTCCGATGCCAGGAACAGGGCGGCGTAGGCGACGTCCCAGGCATCCCCCATCTTTTTCATTGGGCACAGATTGTCCCGCTGTCGGATCATCTCCTCGACGCCCTCATCAGAGTATGCCTCCTGCAGCCCTTGCGTGATGAAAGGCGTGTTCATCAGACCCGGCAGAACACAGTTCGCGCGTATACCCTTCTGCGCGTACTGCATCGCGATGTTCTGCGTCAACTGGTTGATGGCCCCCTTTGAAGCGTTGTAGGAGACACTCGGATAGCCCGTGTAACGTATGCCGGCAATCGAAGAAATGTTGACGATAGCGCCGCCCCCCTGCTTTTCCATATGCGGGATGCAGTACTTGCAGGTAAGAAACATCCCCTTCACATTGACGTCCAGCAGCCGGTCCCAGTTTTCCTCGCTGATCTCGACCGGCCCGCCCACCTCGATAATGCCGACGTTGTTGTGCAGTATGTCAATCCTGCCGTATGTCTCTATGCAGGCCTCAGCCATCCGCTCAACAGCCTGGGAATCGGTCACGTCGGCCTCAAAGGCAGTACACTCTCCCCCTTCCTGCTCAATGATACCCTTCGTCTCACTGGCGGCATCCGGGTTGTAATCGACCAGAAAAACCTTCGCCCCTTCACGGGCATAAAGTACCGCCGCCGCCTTCCCGTTCCCCCAACCGGGACCCACCGAACCGGCCCCGGTAACAATGGCCACTTTCCCCTTAACGCGATCTGTCATCAGTTCCTCACACTTGCTCTGCTTGGGTTGAAACGATCTTGGCTCCGAAAAGGCAGACGTTCTGGGCACAGTCGCAGGATGTCTGCCTACGCCATGAATGACACGCCGACCAGTTCTCCCGGATCCGCTATGCAGGATATGACCGGGCGTCCCGCTTCCCCCGAATCTCTCCGAGTTTTGCCCGAATCTACCACACACGGTTTGACGGGTCAATCCCTCTCTGGCACATAGTCTTTCGGTCTGGCCCATCCGGCTTCAAAGTTCGACCTGCAACGGAGTGTCGCGATCTGTGACTCACTACACGAAAATCCATGCAGATGGACGGTTGCTTTTGAAGTGTTGAGCCGTCCCTATCGCTTGACAGAAAATACCAACCTGCACTATCGATGGAAAGACAGTTGTCGCCGATCTTGTGTCATCTGCCGAAGCCATATCAGCTTCGGGTGAGGCGCTCGTTGCTCCTCAATCCTCCCCTTGGATCTTAGCCAGCGCCTCCCGCGCCACACCGGCCCACGACTCCGGCATGTTCTCGCCCAGCCACCGGATCCTCTTCTCTGCCCGCCGCTCCTTGAATTCACCAAGCTGCCGCACCACAACTTCGGCCAACCCGGGCCGGGCCGGATAACGATCCGCGGCCATGTGCGTGGGTAACCTGTTCAAGAGATCAAGCAGGTGCTGACGTACCTCCTCCGTATCAGGCGACGGTATCCACACCTCGCGCCCGTATCCCATCCCCGAACTGTCTCCTTCGCCGGCTCGCATGATTGGGCCGATCGGAATCGGGTCCCGCTGCGGCCTCCTGTGTGGATGATTGGCGCAGTACGTCCAGAAGGGATTTCCGATCCGAACATCCCTGATCTCGCAGTAGGCCTCCACATCCGTGTCGCCAGCCCTGTTGTAACCCCTTTCTCCGCGGTTCCTGCGGTTAAACCAGCAGGTCCCGCAGCAGTCTGAACCGCCATTGGGCATCGTGAAAATCTCCTCTGTAAAGTACAAAAAAGGCGAGAGCGGAGTTCCGCTCTCGCCCCTATTCGAATCCGGCCGCAAAAAGAACGACTACTCCTGATTCAGCTCCGCCGTTACGTCCAATTGGGCGCCCACAATCAGTGGCAGCAGTTCCTCTGTAAACAGCGCCGAAACGTTCGGGTCCGCCAGTATATTGGCAACGTCTTCCGGAAGGAACGGAGCCGCCAGATCCAGCGTACGCAGGATCGAAGGCGAATCATAGTGAACGGTGAGCAGGACCTCCTCGTCGGCGACCACATTCAACTGGTTTGCCGATGAGGTCAACTCCAGCTCGGCAACCTGCAGGCCGTCGTAAAGAATCGAGGCAATGTTTGCAGGCAGAGAGGGCAGGCTAACACCGTTCTCCTGGAACGTGCTGGCGGGCACGCCGCCGACAGAGGTAATTTCCGAACCGTCCAACCTGAGCCTGAGCGCAAGCACTGGCCGGTACTCGGCGTCGATATCCGGCGGCTCCATTCGTACCGAGGTAACGTCAAACGCGGGCGGCACGTCTACGGCCGCAGCGCCGTCTGCAACCGGAATCGATAGGGCAACGCCGATATCCGTTTTCTGAAGGAATCCAATCCCAACGTCAAGCATGCCAGGCGGTAACGGCAACAGTTCACTCACGACCCGCTGCACTGTCGCCATCGACTGATCCGTCCACGAGATGACCGGCAAATGACCGCCGTTCGAGGCCAGATACAAACTGGCGTCAATGATATTCAGGTCTAGCCTCTGGACGCCTAGGGCCTGCATATCCGTGATGAAGCGCGGCTGCAAAATCGACTGGTCTCCCAATGGGATTCCCATCAACGCCAGCGAACCGTCCGCCTTGACCTCCACTGGCAGTGAGTCCAGTTTCGTCTCGGGAGCCTCCTGCCCCGCCAGGGCCAGCTGCACATCCAGCCCCGATGAGAGGACCGGAGGCAGGTGCGGCAGATACTCTTCTATCGTGCCAATGAACCCGATACTGTCCGACAGCGAGGATACAACCACCAGGAGACGGTTGAGAGCCGCCTCGTCGTACTGCAGCGTCAGCAGGCTGCCGGCGTCCCCCACCAGGTCAATGCCGCCTGCCGAAGTCGTCAACTGCAGCGTATCCGATCCGACCCCGCCGACGATATTCATTACCAGCGGCGGCAAACTGACCGGCGGCAGCAGGCCGGCGAGATCCGCGAGCGAGAGCCCCAGCGCCGACTGCACAAACCCATCCCTGTCGATAGCTGCGCCAATTTGCAGCGCCGGTTCCATCCCTTCCGGCGCCGCCGCAAAGTTGGGGGCCGCAACGTCAAAGTCAGCGGCGAATGCCGCGGCGTCCGCACCAGGCAGGTCCAGAGACAGGCCGATATTCGTCTTGGCGAGCAGACTGCGCAGCACCGTCAACCCGGCGTCTACCATGCCGGGCGACACGCCCAGAAGATCTACAGCGATACCGCCGATCGTGTCCAGCGAGGTATCCGTCCACAGAATCGAGGGCAGAGGCTCCTGGTTGAGCGCCAGGTACAGACCATCAGCCTGAATGCTCAAATCCAGCCTCTGCGCGTTTGTAGCGCCAAGAATGTCAAGCACATTCGACGGCAGAAGGTCCATCCCCAGAGGAATACCCCACACGCCCAACGAACCGCCGTCGCCGACACTGACGGGAATCGTCGACAATTGTGTATCAGCAGTCGGTTGGCCGGTAAAGGAAACGATAATGTCCAGGTCTGCGCCGGACAACTTGGGAATGACCTCGCCGATCATGCCGCCCATCGACGGGTCTACGAACGCGCTGACAATCGGCATGAGGTTGTTCAGGCGTTCAGTATCGTAAGCGAGACTGGGCAGCGCCGTGCTGTCGAGCGCAAGATCGATGCCGTTCGGCTGCGTGACCAGCGAGAACTGCTCCGCGCCCACCGCCGACAGTATGTCTAAAGCCATCGGCGGCAGCGCAACCCCAAGCGATGCGCCAAGAGCCTGCTCGATCTCCGCCAAGGGTATTCCCTCGAACGACGCCTGACCTTCGGCGTCAAATGCCAGGCTGGCAAACTGTAACGGCCCTATCGTGGTTTCCGCTGCACTCTCCGCACGAACCAGCTCTTCGCCCTGCCAGTAGGGAATATCGTCGCCTGCCCCGGGCAAAATGATGATCACCCCCAGGCCAACGCGCCGCAACCAGGTCAATGCATCTGCCCCCTGCGCAGCTTGGGGGACATTGGCCAGAACGCGACCTACTAAGTCTGCCGATTCATCACTCCACTTCAGATAGGGGAGGGGCTCTCCATTCGCGTGGAGAAAAACACCGTGATAGCCAATACGGACTTCCAAAACGTCGACACCTGCGGCCGCGAACTGGTCCAACATCGGCTGCTGTAGAATCGGCCCCGCCGGGAAGCCGAGCGCAGTGCCAAAGCCGTTGCCGTCAACTCTGATCGGAACAGACGGGAGGTTGAACCACGTAGAGCCGCCGTCACCGCCGCCTGCACAGGCGCCCAGTGCCAGGATAAAGACCAGAGCTACAATAAATTTACGGAGTAAGGCCGGCACGAGCCGCCTCCTTTTGGGTGCGTATCAATAAAGTGCAGATAATAGCGAACCGCGCGCCGCGGGCGCGTCAGCCGATCACTGTTGGCACTGTTATATCACGATTGACCCGGAATGACAATGCCGAAAGTTGCGCTCCGGTCGTCTTCGAACAGAGGTTGATCCCGGTGCCCAGACGGCCCCAATTCGGTCCCGATACGGTCGGTTGCCAAACGTGTCGGGCACCGTCCAAGGTTACCACACATCTTACAATAGTTCATACAGAGACACAAAACAGGCATCTGAGACACTGTTAGACGCACCGGCTCCAGAGTGGCGGCGAAAGACTGACTCTTACCGTACTCAACCTGTACTCATTTGCTCCCTGCCCGGGCAACGAATAAGCCATGGGAGGACCGCGATGGTGGGTGAGGCCGGCAAGAGTGTTTCTCACTCCTCTACGCTCTCTCCTCGCCTTTCTGTCACTTCGCACAGGGCAGTCAGCATCGCCTCCTGCTCGTTCCAGTGATACTCCGTCTCACCGTAGCACATACTGCGTTCGTGACCCTTGCCAAAGGAGGCCACGACGTCGCCTGCACTCGCCATCTCCACCCCGAATCGGATCGCCTCGGCCCGGTCGGGAACAATCGCGTAGTAGGGAGAGGAGCCCGCCGGCTCGCCTTCTTCCCCGGCCCCGTTTTTAACAGCCTCCCGTACGCCCGCCGCGATCTCTCGGTTGATCTCCACCAGATCTTCAGTCCGGGGGTCCTCCGCGGTGATGACGGTAAAATCCGCCAGCCGCCCGCTGACCTCGCCCATCAGCCGCCGCTTGCCCCGGTCCCGCAGACCCGCGCAGCCGAATATGGCGATCAGTCTGCCGCCGTCCTTGGCAACTAGCGGACGCAGCGTCTCCAGCGCCCGTTCCAGGCTGGCCGGCGAATGAGCAAAGTCCACAACGGCCAGAAATTCCTGCCCGCTGTCCATGCGCTGCATGCGCCCCAAAACCGCCGACAGGGAGGCGACGCCCTCCCGGACCTGCTCAGGCGCTATGCCCAGCCCCAGCGCCGCCGCAGCCGCGCACAGTACGTTCGAAACATTGAACTCGCCAATCAGCCGCGTCTCCATCGGCACCGTACCCCCCGGCCAGACCAGTTCAAATCTGGTGGCTTCAGGCAGATACTCGATATGCCGGGCATACACGTCGGCAGTCGGGTCGGATACACTATATATATAGGGCGTAACGCCGGCCGCCTCGTTGCGCGCACGCTCTTCGGCCAGCACCTTCCGCAATGGCTGGCAGCTACCGTCATCCAAATTGAATACCGCCACGCGGGGCACGCCCGGCTTGCGCTCGGAACCAAACAGGCTTCGGAATAGCAGAAACTTCGCCGCCCGGTACGCCTCGAACGAGCCGTGAATATCCAGGTGCTCATGCGTGATGTTCGTCAACGCAGCCACATCGTAATCGACCGCCGCCACCCGCTTCTGATCGAGCCCGAAACTGGTGCTCTCGACCACCGCGTAACCGCAGCCCGCCGAACGCATCTGCGCCAGAAACGCCTGCACCGTCGGCGCATCCGGCGTCGTCACGTGCAGCCCGGTCTCCTGCTCAACGCCGGCAATACGCGCGCCGACCGTTGTGACGACACCCACATCCGCGCTGCGGCTCAGAATCGCCTCCAGCAGCGCGCATGTCGTCGTCTTGCCATCCGTACCTGTCACCCCAATGACCGTTTGACCGCGGCTGGGAAAATCGTAAAGGGCCGCGCTCAGCCAGGCCAGGGCCTCCCGGCTATCGGATACCTGTATATATGGTGTTTCGGCGGACTGCGGCCACCAGTTCTGTTCTTCCAACCGCATCAGAGAGTGGCTGCCGACAACAGCCGCGGCCCCAGCAGCAACGGCCTGTGGAATGAAGCGGTGACCGTCCTGTTGCAGGCCCTTGACCGCGACAAACAGCGTATCCGCGCTCACCTCCCGGCTGTCCTCGCTGACGCCGCCCACCACAACGTCCGGCACCGCAACGTCACCATGAACCAGCACACCGTCCGGCAGCTGCGCAAGGAGAACTGCCAGCGCTTGCCCGCCCGCGTTCACCGGTGGTGGCGCCCCGCTTGCAGCGGCTCCGGTCTCAGTTTTTGGGGTCTCTGGTGCACTCGCCGTCATAGCTCCTCGGTTCCGGAGCCTCCGTCGCGTGCAACCGAAATGCCGGCGAACACTATCAGGAGGAAAAAGACCGCCGCGCCGCCTATCCAGATAGGCGGAATCTGCGCCAGCCTCTCGTTGACATTACCCGGGCCCACAGTGGTCGTTGTCGCTGTCGCTGTGGGCTGCTCTACACCCTCCGACGGAGTCGGCGTGCTTGTTGCCGTGCCGTCAGACGGCGGAAGGGGCGGCGGTGTTTCGGGAACGGCGGTCGAAGACGCAGGTGTCGAATCCGGTGCATCTGTAGACGGCTGGTCTGCGGGCACATCGGCGTCCGGAGCCGGGACCGGCGTGCATTCGACAGGCGGCATATCTGCCGGCATATTGGGTTCTGGTGTCGCCGTCAACGTGCCGGTGGCTGTCGGCGTCCCGGTCGGCGCATTCGGATCCGGCGTCGCCGTCACGGTGCTCGTAGCCGTTGGCGTGTCCATGGGATGGTGCAGTGCGACAGGCAAACACTCCGCAGTGGGCGTAGCGGTTGGCGCATCGGGATCCGGCGTCGCCGTCGCCGCATCGGTGGCTGTTGGCGTAGCCGTAGGCAAATTCGGATCCGGCGTAGCGGACGCCGTTGCTGTGGAAGTCGGCGTCTCCGTCGGCGCGCCCAGGTCAGGCGTCGCCGTCGGCGTGGACGTGTCGGACGGTGGCGGCGTTGGCGTCGGCACCCTGGAAAGTTCGGCCGGATTGAGCGGCGTTATCTGCGCCGACGACAAAAAACTGTCGCCGCTGTCCAGCGTACGCAGCACGCCGTCCTGCTCGGTCCCCGCGTAGGTGACGCCGAAAAAGGTCGAAGAAGAAGCCAGCCGGAAAACCGGATTGGTGAAGACGGCGCCATTGACCGTCACCCGCGTCCAGTCCGGTACACTCTGGGTCCAGAGTCCGACATTGGTCCCGACTATGACCTTTTGCCCGCTGACCGTCACGTCGTAGATAACAACACCCGCCGGAAAGGAGGGATCCTGCACCCAATTGTAACCGTCATCGCTCAGATACAGGCCTGAAGCAAACGTACCCACATACAGACGGCTATCCAGAATCGTCATCCCCCGCGCGATGATACCCGCGGGCAGGTCGACCCGCTCCCAGTGCCCGGCGTCCCGCGTCAGACGCCAGACGCCGTCGTGGGTCCCGGCATACAGCGCGCCGTCCTTGTCGCCAAAGGCGCGCACACGCAGGGCGCTCCCTGTCAGACCCTCGCCGTACCACGCCCAACTCAGGCCGCCGTCACTGCTGCGCACCACACCGTCGTAGCGTGTACCTGCATAGAAAACGGTCACTCCGTCTTCGACGCGCGCAAAGAGGCGGCCGATACCGCTGTTCGGAGTGAGCACCTGGTTGATCGAAGACTCCTGCCGCCAACTCTGGCCGCCGTCTTCGCTGATGAACAGATTTCCCACCCCGCCGTCCGCGGCCAGAACACGGTTTCCGTCCTGCGGATCAAACCGTATCGAGGCGACCGAGGTATCAGCCGGCAGTTCAACGTCTGCCCGGCTCCACGTGTGCCCGCCGTCCGTGCTGCGATAGATTCCCGCCGGCACCGGCACGTTCAGCGTACCGGCAAGAACGACACTGGCATCGTCCGGTGAAACGTCCAGACCAATAATACTGTTCGAAAAAGGAACAAAGCCGGACTGGGCGAAAATCTGGCCGCCGGCCGCACCAGACAGGACTGCCAAAGCAACCAGAATCGGCCACAGCCGCCTCACTGACACCGGAGGCGGGAACGCCCTTTCTTTGCGCCTTCTGAAGCGCATGTCTTGCTGGAAACCAGCCCGCATAGATCCTCCAAAAGGGGAACCGGAGAGGAAGTGAAAGAATTATACGTCAGACAAACCGTGGTACAAAAGCTCCCGTTTCATTTCGGGCGCATCCCATAATGAATGTGAGCTGACGCAATCCTCTGGCCGGAACCAAACCATGGCCACGCCGCGATCAATTCTGAGGCAGCCAGAGCGCCGTCTCTGACCACTGACTACTGACCGCTGCATTTGGGCGGTCGGGCCTATTCGGCCCTCCCTTGTGCGGGGGCTCCGCCCC
>VXOE01000316.1 GCA_009840225.1 Caldilineaceae bacterium SB0662_bin_25
TGCGGGGGCGGAGCCCCCGCACAAGGGAGGGCCGAATAGGCCCGACCGCCCAAAACTGCAGTAGTCAGTGGTCAGTGGTAAGAGGCGGCGCTTCCTGTGCTGGAGACTGGAGGGGAAACTGGTCGTGTCCTGGTTGATCCCAGAGGATTGAGAGAGTTCACTCTCATTATTGGATGCACGCGGCTGACAGCGGGCAACAGCGACAGATCGTCGCCAATCCTGGCGGCCCTAATGCGATTGAAGTGATATGGAGTCTGGAGAAGTGACGATTCAACTATTCGACACTACGCTGCGGGACGGTACTCAGGCCGAAGGCGTTTCGCTCAGCTGCGATGACAAACTGCGCATTGCCGCCCGGCTCGACGAGTTCGGGTTTGACTACATCGAGGGCGGCTGGCCCGGCTCCAATCCCAAAGACATGGAGTTCTTCGACCGGGCCGCGAGAGAGCTGTCGCTAAAGCACGCAAGGTTGACAGCTTTCGGCTCCACCTGTAAACGCGACACCGATCCCGCCGACGATCCACAGATTCAGCTGCTGCTTGAGGCGAACACGCCGGTCGTCTCACTTTTTGGCAAGAGCTGGGATCTGCATGTGCGCGATGTCCTGCAGACGACCCCGGAAGAGAATCTGCGCATGATTCGGGAGTCGGTGGCCTTTTTCGCGAGTCGAGGCCGTGAAGTGGTCTACGACGCCGAGCATTTCTTCGACGGCTACAAGAAGAACTCTGAATATGCCGTAGAGACGCTCAGGCAGGCCATCGTCGGCGGCGCCAGTTGCATCGTCCTCTGTGACACAAACGGCGGCTGTCTTGCCTGGGAAGTTGGCGAGATAGTACGGGCTGTGCGGCGGGAATTGTCGGCGGTGCTCGCGTTACCCTTAGAAGACGGGAACGGCGGCCGGCCCCTTGCCGAGCAGAGCGGAGGGAAAGTCACCCTAGGCATCCACGCTCACAACGACAGCGACACCGGCGTGGCAAACTCGTTGGAGGCGGTGCGCAATGGATGCAGCCACGTACAAGGAACAATAAACGGTTACGGGGAACGATGCGGCAACGCCAACCTCGTCAGTATCATCGCCAACATGCAGTTGAAGATGGGCTATGACCTGGTCAACGAGGAAAAGCTGGCCCACCTGACCGACCTCAGCCACTATATCAACGAGCTCGCGAATCTGCGGCCCAATACGCATCAACCCTTTGTCGGCCAGAGCGCCTTTGCCCACAAAGGGGGAACGCACGTAAACGCCGTTCTCAAGAACGTCGACAGCTACCAGCACGTCGAGCCGGAGGTTTTGGGCAATCAGACGCGAGTTCTCGTCAGTGAACTTAGCGGCAAGGACAATATTGCGATAAAGGCGGATGAGTTCGGGGTCGAGGGGCTGTCGAGGGAGAAGGAAAGGGCGGTACTCCAGCAGATCAAGGAGCTGGAGAACGTCGGCTTCGAATTTGAGAGCGCAGAGGCAAGCGTGGACCTCATGTTGCGCCGTTCGCAGGAAGGTTACGAGCCCAATTTTTCCCTTATCGACTACTCGGTTTCGGTGGCGAACCGCGCCGGGCGCGGGCTATCTTCGGAGGCGACGATCAAAGCTGAAGTAGGCGACCGCATCTACCACGAAGTAGCCGAGGGCAACGGGCCGGTAAACGCCCTGATGCTGGCGCTGCGCAAGGCGATACAGGGGCACTTCCCGCACCTGGACCGGATGCATCTTCTCGACTACAAAGTGCGAATTATCAACAGCGACCAGGGTACGGGGGCATCTGTGCGGGTGCTCATCACCAGTTCAGACGGCGTGCACAACTGGACGACTGTCGGGGCGAGCACCAATATTATTGAGGCCAGTTGGACCGCTATCTCTGACGCCGTGGAATACTTCCTCATCAATTATGATCCGAACGTCGAGAGCGGGTTGCCAGCCCGCGGCGCTGATATCGATAACATGCGGTTGGCGTCAGGCGGAAGCATCGCGGGTAAGTCGCAGACGTTTTCTGAAGAAGGACGGAGCGCGGAACTCTCCAGCGCCGGATAGTCTGGTGGGGTCACGCGGTTGACGCGGGCCGGTCATCCTTTGAACAAGAAAGAGAGTCCAATGTCAGTCACTACGAGCAGAAAACTCAACAAGTACAGCAGTGTCCTCACCCAGACAATCTCGCAGGTCGGCTCTCAAGCGATGCTTTACGGCGTCGGGCTGACCGACGAAGACATGCACAAGCCCCAGGTCGGCATCGCCTCGATGGGTTGGGAGGGCAACACGTGCAATATGCATCTGAACGCTCTTTCGCGGCGGGTCAAGCAGGGGGTGCAGGAGGCCGGAGCGGTGGGCCTGATATTCCACACCATTGGCGTAAGCGACGGGATGTCCATGGGCACAGCCGGGATGAAGTTTTCGCTCCTGAGCCGGGACATTATTGCCGACTCGATCGAAGCGGTCATGCGGGCCCAGTGGTACGACGCCAATATTTCTCTGCCGGGTTGCGACAAGAACATGCCCGGTGTACTAATGGCCATGGCGCGCGTCAACCGGCCAAGCCTCATGGTTTACGGCGGGACGATCAGCCCCGGAATTCTTCAGCAACCAGGAAACGGCAGCGTACAGAAGCTGGATATCATCTCCGCTTTTGAGGCTTACGGGCAGTATCTGGCCGCGGACATCGACGAAGAGCAGATGCGGGAGGTCCTGCGGAATGCCTGCCCGGGCGAAGGCGCGTGCGGGGGGATGTACACGGCGAACACCATGGCCTCCGCGATTGAATCTCTGGGGATGAGCCTTCCCTACAGCTCCTCCTACCCAGCGACCAGCGAGGGCAAGCAGCAGGAGTGCCTGGAGGCAGGCGCGGCCATCCGCAACCTTTTGGAGCTGGACCTAAAGCCGCTCGACATTCTGACCCGCGAGGCATTTGAGAACGCAATCACGCTCACGGTAATCCTTGGCGGCTCGACCAACGCGGTGCTTCACCTGATGGCCATCGCCAAGTCCACGAATGCGGAACTAACCATTGACGACTTCCAGGAGATTTCCGACCGTACGCCGCTGCTTGGCGATCTCAAGCCAAGCGGCGAGTACGTTATGGAAGACCTGTATGAGGTCGGGGGCGTTCCCGCAGTGCAGAAGATGCTGCTACGCGAGGGCTTTCTGCATGGGGATTGCATGACAGTCACCGGCAAAACGCTGGCGGAAAACCTGGAAACCGTTCCCGACCTGACTGAAGGCCAGAAGATCATCATGCCTGTGGACAAGCCGATCAAGGAGACCGGGCATTTGCAGATCCTGTATGGTAACCTGGCCGAGACCGGCGCGGTCGCCAAAATAACCGGCAAAGAGGGCGTGCGGTTCAGAGGCCCCGCGGTCTGTTACGACTCGGAGGAAGACTGCCTAGCCGGCATCGAGAGCGACGAGGTCTTGCCCGGAAACGTGGTTGTCATCCGCTATGAGGGCCCCAAGGGAGGGCCGGGTATGCGTGAGATGCTCAGCATAACCGGCGCCATCATGGGGAAAGGGCTGGGCAGCGAAGTCGCCCTGATCACTGACGGCCGCTTTTCCGGAGGCAGCCATGGCTTCGTCGTCGGGCACATCACGCCGGAGGCGCAGGAGGGCGGCCTGCTCGCGCTGGCGCAGAACGGCGATATGATTACGATCGACGCCGAGAACAATACGCTCACGCTTGAGGTTTCAGAAGAGGCGATTGACAGCCGTCGCGTCGCCTGGAGTCCGCCGGAATACAAGGCCAAGAGCGGCGTGCTTTGGAAGTACATCAGGACTGTTTCCAGTGCCTCCGAGGGCTGTGTCACCGACGCCTAAGCCTCAAAGCTCAACAGGGACCGCAAGCAGAAGACTCTTATGGGAGCAACATTCATGAATTCTGGCAACAGCGCCCTCCGGCTGGGCACGTCGACCTACTCCTACTGGCACTTCACGCCGGAGAAGACGCCGATCGAGTCGGTGCTCGACGCTGCGGCGGAGCTTGGCCTATCAGGAGTAGAGATACTGCACCGTCAGATGGAATCGGAGGAGAACGCCTATCTGCAGAGGCTTAAGCGACATGCCTTCACTCTCGGCCTCGACCTTTACAACCTCTCGATTCACCAGGACTTTGTTCACGACGATGCGGACGTTCGTCAACAGCACATCGACCACACTCTCCACTGCATCGATCTCGCCCACGAAATGGGCATTCCATCTATCCGAGTGAACTCGGGCGGCTTCCGCAAACAGGGCAGCTTCGACGATCTGATCAAAGCGAAGGGGTGGGTTGAGCCGTGGGAAGGGTTCACGATGGATGACGGCTTCGGTTGGGTGACGGACGCCATCGAGCGCTGCCTACCGCACGCTGAGAGGCGGGGCGTGCTTCTGCTGCTTGAAAACCACTGGGGCCTGACCACTTTCGCCAACGACATGGCGCGCATCATCGAGACGATCGACTCGCCGTGGCTGCAGGCGATCCTCGACATGGGCAACTTTCTTTTCGAGGAGGACATGTACGAGGCTATGGGGCGCATCGCGCCTTACGTGCGCCTGGCCCACGCCAAGACCTATCCGGGCGGGGGTTCCTGGTACAGTCTCGACCTCGATTACGCGCGCGTTTTTCGCATCCTGCTCGACGCCGGCTGGCGCGGGTACTGCTCTATTGAGATGGAGGGCGCGGAGGACGCGGCAACCGCCGTTCCGAAGAGCATTGATATGCTGAACAAAGCCTGGGGCGATGCCATCTGAGGTTTTTGTGCTGAGAGGAGGAAGGATCTGAGGAACAGGTGAATTGGAGAAGTCCTCAACCACGAGGGCACCCACGAGGGGTGCCCCTACGGGGCTTTATGGCACGACGGTCCCTATTGGAGGTACGGGTTTGGGCACCCACAAGGGGTGCCTCTAGTGTGTTGGCCGGGCGGAGAGAGTGGTGTCACTGGGCCTCAGTTCCTTGCGTACTTCTCGCGCAGAACCTTCTTGTCAAACTTGCCCGTTCCGGTCTTGGGAATCTCGTCGATAAACTCGTAGCCGTCGGGCAACCACCATTTTGCAACCTGTTGTTCCAAGAAGCTGCCTAGCTCTTCAGCGCCAGGCTGGGTCCCGCCGTCGGTGGGCACAACTACCGCCAGCGGGCGCTCGCCCCAGCGTTCGTCGGGCACAGCGATAACTGCTGCCTCCAGCACTTGTGGATGGGCCATCAGGAGATTCTCCAGCTCCACGGATGAGATCCACTCACCGCCGCTTCTCACCAGATCCTTGGTGCGATCGGTAATCGACATGAATCCGTCTGCGGAGATCGTGACCACATCCCCGGTACGAAACCATCCGTCTTCAGTAAAGCTGTCGTCGCCGCCCTCCAGCTTGTAGTAGGCTTGCGCCACCCACGGCCCGCGCACTTGCAGTTCGCCGAACGTCTCACCGTCCCAAGGCAGCTCCTGACCCGCCTCGTCCATGATGCGCATGTCGACGCCGGAGATGGGATAGCCCTGCCGGGCCTTGACGTCCCACTTTTGCTCCTGCGGCAGATCGTGGTGGTGGCTTAGCAACTTAGATACCGTGCCCAGAGGCGACATTTCAGTCATGCCCCAGGCGTGAACGACGTTCACGCCCAACTCCTTTTCATAGGCCTCGATCAGGCTGCGGGGCATAGCCGAACCGCCGACCACCAGCGCGCGGATACATGAAATGTCACGCGGATTCTGCTTCAGGTCGTGGTAGAGCCCATTCCAGATGGTGGGCACGCCGGCGGCGACGGTCACTCGTTCCGTCTCGATCAGATCTGCGAGCGCGGCCGGTTGCATATGTGGGCCAGGCATGACCAGAGATGCTCCTGAATTCACCGCGGCGTAGGGCAGGCCCCAAGCCATGGCGTGGAACTGCGGCACGACCGGCAGGACTACATCGTTCTCAGTCAGCCCTATCGCGGCCGCCTGGCACGACCCAACGGTATGCAGATACATAGAACGGTGACTGTAGAGCGCGCCCTTGGGATGGCCTGTCGTGCCACTGGTGTAACAGAGCCCCATGGCCTGGTTCTCACCGTCCACCCTCCAGCCGTATTCGTCATCCGCTGCTGCCATCAAGGTCTCGTAGTCGTGGACCTGGCCAGGAAGATTGGCCGCTGCCGCGCCCTCCTGACCGTTGAAGAGCACGAAATGGTCGACCCCGATGATCTTCTCGCCCAGACCTTCCATCAGCGGCAACAGCGTCGCGTCGATGAAGATCACCTTGTCTTCGGCATGGGTGATGATGTAGGCCAGCTGGTCGGGAAAGAGGCGAATGTTCAGTGTATGTACGACAGCGCCGGCACTCGGCGCAGCGAAGTAGAGCTCTACGTGCTGGTAGTTGTTCCAGGCGAAGGTGCCGACGCGGTCGCCCGGCTGCACGCCCAGCCTTTCGAGCACGTTGCAGAGCCGTTTCACTCGCTTGAAGAGGTCGCTGTAGGAGTACGCGTGAAGCGTGCCGTCGGGAAGCTTGGTCTTGACTTGCTTGTAGGGATACAGTCGATTCCCGTGTTCCAGAATGCGGTCGATCGTGAGCTGATAGTCCATCATCAGACCGGAAAGCATACGAATGCTCCTTAGCTGTCCTCAATAGATTCGATGCCAGTGTGGTTGGGGTGTGCTGTGGAGATTGTAGTACCTGCAGGCCGTTTGGTCAACCGCTGGCACCTATCCAAGAGGTACCTTTGGCGCAACGCGTGTCGTCGGCTTGGCCCTCAAATCACAATTGTTTACCTCTAGTCTTCGGCCCTATTGATTCATCGCGGCGATTAAACAAACGCGCCAATACCCGTTATTTCCCGACCGGCGATAAGGAGGTTAATCTCGTTTGTCCCCTCATAGGTGTAGGTGGCCTCGACGTCGGTGAACAGGCGCGCCACGTGGTTGTCGATCAGAATGCCGTTTCCGCCCAAAATCTCGCGGGCTAACGCTGCTGCGCGCCTCGCCTTGGCCGCGCAGGTCTGTTTGGCGAGCGAGAGCTGACCTGGGGTTGCTGCGCCTGTTTCCATAAGCTTTGCAAGGCGCCAGACCAGCAACTGCCCCTGGGCCACGTCGGCGGCCATCTCAACGAGTTTGGCCTGGATCAGCTGAAAGGCAGCGATTGGTTTCCCGAACTGTTCGCGTTGGCAGGCATAGTTCAGTGCAAATTCGTAGCAGCCGGCCGCCAGGCCGACGGCTTCCCATGCGACGCCCGCCCGAGTGTTGGCCAGGACCGCCGTCAGGTCGCGAAAGCTGTTACATCCGGCGAGCCGGTTTGCCGCCGGCAGATGGACATCCTCGAGCGTGATTTCGGCCTGGTGCACTGCCCGTTTAGCGATCTTGCCCTCCATCGCCGTCGCGGTAAAGCCGGGCAGCTGTCCAGGATCCTCAAGGACGAAGCCCCCAAAGCGACCGCTTTCGTCCCGCGCCCAGACAATAATCAGGTCGGCAATCGTCCCGTTGCCTATCCACCTTTTTTGACCATTAAGGACGTAATGGCTGCCGACACGCTGAGCTGTCGTCTGTACGTGCGCCGCGTCCGATCCTCTTTCCGGCTCAGTGAGGGCAAACGCGCCCAGCCGATCCATCCTCGCCATCGCCGGCAGCCATCGTTCCTTTTGCTCCTCCGAGCCCAGCATACTGATCGAACCCATGGCCAACCCGGAGTGTACACCGAACAGCGTACTAATAGAGCCATCCACCCGGCAGATCTCATACTTGACCAACCCGTCGCTTACATTGTCAAGCCCCGCGCAGCCGTACCCCTCTTGCGTTCCACCCATGATGGGCAACTCACGCAGGCCGAGAGCCAGATCCAGAGCAATCTCGCCGCGCTCCCAGTAGTCATTTATCCTTGGCTTTACTTCATACTCCATATACTTCCGGACCTCGTCGCGCAGTTCCTTTTGGGCGGGTGTCAAGAGGTCATCGAATTGAAACAGATCCAAGACAGGCGTCGTCATTTTGGTCCCCTATTGGATTGGTCCAAGTTGCTGTATTGTAGAACTTCCGACCGGACTTTGCAGTTCCGAGGAAGAGTTTCGTGTCCTGCAGGCAATTCGGTCAGTGAAGCATGTCCGGTTGCCGTGTTCCAGCGGGAAGCAGTTTCATCTGCAGGCCCTACTCTTGAGCCTAAGTGGACATACTTATGTCCCCTATATTACAAGAAATGCGGTACTAAGAAGATGAGGGAAGACGAACAGATCGGGGGATGACAAAGATGCAATTGACTGTCGATGGCTGGGAAGGCGTGAGATGCAGTTGTAGTGAAGTGGGGGCTCTGCAGCGCGAAATTCCTGGCAGGGTCAAGTGCCAGTCGTGCCAGTTTCCCGACCATTTGTGTAGGCGTTGTATGGCTTTTCGCCAAAGGCGTTTTCGCCTCACACTGCGGGGCTAAAGCTATGATCGTCGCGACAGCATTGAAGAGCAGAGGCAGGAACTACAGATTGACACCGTTTTGCTAATGAATGGGGCCGAGAGTCCGATGCAGTCACCGACGGCGGCCCGTAGAAGTTTACATCTACTGCTCGATCCATTGGAGTCTCTGCACGACTTCATCGATCACAGGTTCCAGCTCCTCAATCTGATCGCGGTGAACGTTGAACCCAAGGGCAACGAGCCTTTCGCCATTGGGTGAGAGGAGCCATATCTGCCATACGACGTTATTAGTTGCATATTCGCCGTATTGGATCGAAACCACCTCTTCGTCCGACGGCCTCATGCCCTGTACCAGTTCAACCACAGCCGGTTCTATACTGTAGGTCTGCTCGGAGGCGGCCTGCGCGTATCCCTCGAGGGTTTGGCCACTGGCCGCGAACGAAAAGACAAGCATGAAGTTGCTTGCCTCGCTCTCCTCCCGGCCAGTCTGCAGACCAAGGCCGATCACGGCGTCGTCGCGTCGGAGGCTCATGGCCGAAACGACTTCACCCAATCCCAAGACGTCGAACTGTTCATCTGATACTTTGTTGGCCGCGGACAGGAGCGCCAGGTCCGCCACGGTGGGCTGCGCGGGGTCAAAGTAGCGCCATTCTGAGGGAAGTGACAGCGACAGTCCTCTTGCCACGTCATCATAGGTCAGCCAGCCGGACTCGTCTGCTGTAGGAATGTCTTCTGCGCGGGCTGGCGCGGACACATAGTCTCCGTGCAGCCAGCCCAGTTGGCCGCGGTACTCGATCTGCCACCAGCCGCCGGCCGGGCCGCCAACGGCGTTGCGGCTGATTGCGGCGAACTGTTCGCCCTCCCCCGCCTTGCCGAGGATGGGATAGTCAGTGCCTGGGCCCCCGCGTACGTTCATGAGGTGCTCGAGAGTCACCTGCGGACCTGACCGGGGCAGATGGGAAGGATCGTCCAGCCACTGAACTCTGCGAACGACTTCGCGCAAGAGGCCCTCCACCCACTCGGAATACTCGCCCCACGCGTCGTAGGTGACGGTCAGGAAAGTTCCTCCGTCGGGAGATAGCATTATCACGCGCCAGCCGGTCACATTTGCATCGGGGACGGTAACTATCCGGTTTCCGAAGGCCTGCGTGCCGTCAATGCGGTATTGGATGGTGGCGGTTTCCTCACCCCATGGACGCAGACCGGGACCGATCTCGATGCCATCCACTTCAGCCAGGCCGGAGGCACCAAGTTCTTCGCTCAGCAGGCGTGCAAACGTTTCAAGAGTTCGGCCTTCGCTTGGTACTGCAAGCAGATGAAATCCGTTGGTTTCCAGCGGAGGCGAATCCGGGTCGTAGGGGAAACCGGCGCCGGCAAAGTAGTCCTCCTGTCCAGGTTGGGTCAGGAATCCGACGTAACCCTCCCGCTCCTCGAAGAATGCTTCGGCCAGTTCGTCATCCCCGAGTTGTGAGCCGAGCGCGGACAGTTCCTCCTGTGTGGCTACAAAGAGCCACCTGTTTGGATGGAAAACTCTGATTCTGTGGTTTTCGACTTCGAAGGCAGGCCAGTCCTGGAACGGTCCCCCAGACGAGGAGGGCGTGTCCCCGACCGGGACCACCAGGGGATTGTGGATCGAGATCAGAGGCGTCTCGGGCGCAGGCCCGCTGACCGGAATGCCGGGGTCAGCGGGTAAGGGAACGCAAGCGGTGAGAAGCAGGGCAGCCATTGAGAGGATTGCCCCGACAGATTTAGGATAGTTGAGGTTCATGGTCTACTGTCCCTAGTCCACGTAGTCTACGCAATAGCATTGTCTTCCCATGTTGGAATTGCGGAAAGAAGGTTGAGGAGCCCATCTCAGCGTTTCATACCAATGGCGAATGACAACTCTCCACTCTATCATTGTGCAGGCAAAGAAGCATTTTTTCAAGTGTGGTTTTACGAGGACGCCATCGGTTTGTCGTTGACGGTCCATACCGTGACCGGCAGATGGTGGTCTTCAGGCAATTAGTCTGCGATGCCTCACGTACCCTGACATTGGATCCATGTCGCAGACACTGCTGGGCACAGCCTGCTCTGCGTGCCATGGGCACTACCCCGTGGAAGCAGCAGCACCTTGCGGCGAGGGCTATTGAAACGATCCTCATCAGATTCGCGGGGCATTTTACCAACTCCCGGACAGGTGCAGGGGTTCCCTCTTGTGTCTGTCTTGTCCGTATGCTACAGTTCAAAATCAAGGAGGCAAGAAAATGGCAACTGATTTAAAATCCCTGTTCAGGATACCGGGCCCGTCGGGAGCCGACATCGAATCCTTCCATAACGACGGCTACATTGCCTTTCCCGATGTATTCACGGACCACGCAAGGGAATCCCTCATCAGTGAGATCGAGGGCCTTGACCAGGTTCGCGAATTCGTAAGTCAATTGCAAGCCAATCGCGGCGAACCCAATGCCTACTTCATCCGTCCCTGGAACGACCGCGGGCCTTACAGCGACCAGCTCATTGACGACCCATTTGTCACCGCCTTGTTGACGGCCACCATTGGCAAGGAGTACCACTTCTGCCACTCGGCGCTGAACATCGCACCGCGGGGAATTGGTCCGATTCGCTACCACCAGGACCACCATCACTGGAAACACGAAAATCCTGTGAACCTTGCGGAGCGAGAAAGATATTATGTTCAGATACTCTACTATCTCAACGGTTTTTCTGCCGGAGACCGTAATCTCAAAGTGATTCCCGGCAGCCACCGCGTTGCGCCGATCGAGGACGTTGCTTGTGACAGGACGCGGGCCGATGAGTTCTCGAAGAGGCTGCTTGCCGGGGAGTTTGACGCCGAGGCTGGCCGGCCGCTTCGTGAGAAGCGACTGGAACTGCCTCCGGGCAGCATGGTCTACATTGACGCCCGAATTTTTCACGGGGTCGAACCGAAGCCGATTGACTCTCCGCAGCCTTACAGAATTTTCAACATCGACATCTTCAAAGAGGCAGGCCCGCCCCACCGGTACACGCAGGATATCCCCACCGAATGGATGACGCGCGCGGACTCCCACCGGAGAAGGCTCTTTTTGCGCGAAGCGTATCGTGAAGGCTGCTGGGACTCGCTTTGAAATAGCCTATTGGGACTGGCGATAGTTAGACTCTATTCCCCCTCCAATCGTGGTACCCGTTTAGCGCCGCGCGGCTCGGCTTTAATATGCCAAGAGCTGGTCTCCTTGACCCGCTTGAGTTGCGCTGTCCTCTTTCGCTACACTACCTGCCCAACAGATGAATCCCGTTCACTGCCCACCAGACAGGAGCACACCACGCCATGGCCGACTTCCTGCGCTACAGACAGATTCACCTGGACTTTCACACCAGCCAGCAGCTTACCAATATAGGGGGCGAGTTTGATGCTGCGGTTTGGGCGGAGCAACTGGTCGGCGCTCACGTTGACTCGATCACCTGTTTTGCCCGGGGCCATCACGGCATGATTTTCTACGAGACCGAGGCACACCCGGAACGGCGCCACCCGCGCCTGCAGTGCAACCTGCTCGCACAGCAGATCGAAGCGGCTCGTTCCCGCGATATTCGGGTGCCCATCTACACGACGATCCAGTGGGACTACTACACAGCGCAGGAGGAACCGCAGTGGCTGCAGGTGGCCGCCGACGGCTCCATCCAGGGCCAGAAGCCCTACCAAGCCGGCTTCTATGCGAAACTGTGCCTGAACACGCCCTATGTCGACTTTCTGAAGGCCCACGTTGACGACATGTTCGCCCAGCTGCCCGCGGTGGACGGGCTCTTTTTCGATATCGTCCAGGATCAGGACTGTTCCTGCACCGCCTGCCGGCTCGAGATGCTGGCACAGGGGTTGGACCCCTCCAGCGACGGGGAACGGCGGACCTTCGGCCAAGGCGTGACCGACCGTTTCAAGCGGGATATGTCGACCCACGTGCGCAGTCAAAGCCAGGAGTGCACCATTTTCTACAACTCCGGCCATGTCGGCCCGCGGCAGCGTGCGACGGGGGAGACTTACAGCCACTGGGAGCTGGAGTCGCTGCCTTCGGGCGGGTGGGGCTACATGCACTTTCCGCTTTCGCAGCGCTATGCGCGCACGACCGGCCACGACAGCCTGGGTATGACCGGGAAGTTCCACACGTCCTGGGGAGATTTCCAGTCCTACAAGAACGAGGCCGCGCTCCAGTACGAGTGCTTCCAGATGCTAGCCCTCAACGCGAGGTGCTCGGTCGGCGACCAGCTCCACCCGACAGGGCGGCTCGACCGGGCGACTTACGACCTTGTCGGCCCGGTCTACCGCGAGGTGGCGCGAAAGGAGCCATGGTGCCGCGGAGCCCGTGCATTAACTGATATCGGTGTGTTTACACTGGAGGAGTTCACCGGCGAGCGGCTGACAGCGGAGACGGTCGGCGCGGTGCGCATGTTGCAGGAGGGCGGCCACCAGTTCGACGTTGTCGACAGACAGACGAGCTGGGATGGTTACCGCGTGCTAATACTGCCCGATGGCGTTCCACTTGACGGCTATCTTGCGAGCAAGGTAAACGACTATCTCGCCGGCGGCGGCAAGGTGATAGCCTCTTTCGAGTCCGGCTTGAAGCCGGACCTGTCAGACTTTGCGTTGCCGGCATGGGGGGTGAGTAAGACAGGTGAGGGACCTCTCGACGCCAATGGCGAGACTGTGCGAGGCCGGCACTTCGGGAGCGGGGACTATGTGGACTATCTGCGTGCGGAAGGGATGCTGGCGGCGGGTTTGCGCAACACCGAGTACGTCATGTACATGCGGGGGTTGGAAATCGAAGCCGCGGAGGACAGCGAGGTTCTTGCAAGGGTGGTGCCCGCCTACTTCGATAGGACCTGGCAGCATTTCTGCTCTCACCGGCAGACGCCCAGCAGCGGCGAGCCTGCCGGACCTGCCGCTACCAGGATGGAAGACGTAATCTACTTCGCCCATCCGATCTTTCGCCAGTACCACCGCAACGCGCCGCGCTGGTGCAAGCAGCTGCTTTTGAACGCGCTCGATATGCTCCTGCCGGACCCCTTGTTGCGGCACAGTGGGCCGACGGGCATGTTGACCGCCTTGAATGAGCAACCCGAACAGAACCGTCTGGTCCTGCACCTGCTTCACTACGTACCGGAACGTCGCGGCCTGGATTTCGACGTCATTGAGGACGTACTGCCCGTTTATGATATCTCGGTGAGTCTGAAGTTACCCGGACCGGTAACCGGCGTACGCTGTGTCCCGGACCGGGAGGCGCTGGATTTCATCGAGGACAGGGGAAGGCTCAAGTTCTCCGTGCCCGCGGTGAAAGGGCACCGGATCGTGGAGATTGGTCTGGGCTAGCACCACCGCAAACTGAACGTTTTGCGCGGTCTACGTTTTCTGCCAGTAGTCCAGTACCAGGACTTTTTCCAGGTGGGGACGCAGGACGGCGCCAAATGCGGTGTGGTCAGGGTGGGGGAGATAGGCGTCGCGGTCGGCTTCGCTGGCGAAGGTGACGAAGAAGCAGTGGGTATAGCCTTCGGCTTTGCCCTCGACGCTGACATCGGTGCCCCATTCAAAGTCCTGGATCACGTCGATTTTGCCTGGCAGGGCTTGAAAGGCGTCCTCTATTTGGCGAACGTTTTCGGCTGGCGTTCCGTCTTTGAACTGAAACAGGACGACATGGCGCAGTACTGACTGTTCAGACATATGGAATCTCCGTCGGGTTTTGTTCCCTTCTGAGTCATTTGGAGCCGAATCGGCAAATGCAACCTACCCGAAGATCGACCACTTGGCAAGAGAACGGGAAGCTGGGCTGCATCGCACGCATACCGATTCTGGCGTTTCGCCCCTTCGCTCGCCGCGCGCCTTCGTCATATGACCAGGAGTCGCTGATGTTTGACCGGCGCGGCTGTTGCCGGCCCATAATGTTGACAGTCCACGAGGGACGTAGAGTTCCATGAAGCTCAGAGCAGGGTGGGGCAGCCACGTTGGTACCCACAAGGGGTGTCCCTGCGGTGGAGAATGTCAGGGTGGCGCACTTTTTGGGGTGCAACCGTGGGCACGCACAAGGGGTGCCCCTACGGTGGGGAATGTCAGGACGGCGCACTATCTGGGGGGCGACCGTGGGCACCCACAAGGGGCGCCCCTACGGTGGGGAATGTCAGGACGGCGCACTTTTTGGGGTGCGACCTTGGGCACCCACAAGGGGTGCCCCTACGGTGGAGAATGTCAGGACGGCGCACTTTTTGGAGTGCGACCAAGGGCACCCACAAGGGGCGCCCCTACGGTGGGCCGACAGGGTGGAAAGGAGTGCCAGCCGGGCCTAGCTTTCACTTTCTTCAACAAATTGGAATCCCTCTAGACACCTGTATTTTCTGACTCAGGCAGTTTTCCCCGGGTGCATTGCAGATTTGGAGTGGGAACAGTCTGGCGGGGAATCAGTGCCTGTTTTGGCTGGAATCGTTTATCGTCTTTGGGCGAGAGGCAGTGCAAGGGCCAGGCCTGGCCGTACGGCGGCGTCCGTCAGTTGGGGAGGGTGCGAGGGCGGGCACAAGGCCGGCACGTAAGGGGATCCGATGGGACTGGCGGGACGCGGTTTGGCTGGACACGTTCGAATAGGCACCTGTTACGAATAACGACACCCGGTCGATGAGGCATGGCCTGGTTTAGGGGGGGCGTTGGGGGGGGGGG
>VXOE01000310.1 GCA_009840225.1 Caldilineaceae bacterium SB0662_bin_25
TCGCGAGATGGTTGGTGCTCCGCAGCGACCTGAGGCATGGGGAAGTTCGCCCCCATATTGGGATGCACCCGCGAAAAATCGTAGTTGACGTATTCTGAAAAGACTGATATACTGTTTTTCGATAATCTTGGTTTGCCTCCGCCCTATATGTCCGCTT
Organism: Caldilineaceae bacterium SB0662_bin_25; assembly: GCA_009840225.1. Classification (GTDB taxonomy): domain Bacteria; phylum Chloroflexota; class Anaerolineae; order Caldilineales; family Caldilineaceae; genus Bin5. Next base: position 158 of record VXOE01000310.1, read on the forward strand.
CGACTATCCAAACAGAACTTAGTTAAGTAGCCGGCTTGCTTTATACGCAATTGGCGATGATTGATTCAGAATGCTCGAGCGGAGCGGATGGCCGTCGCGGATAGGCGGTAGACGCGGCCGATTATCCGCCAAGTGCACCTCTTTCGCATTTACCCAACCCTGGCGTAAGTCAATTCACCAAGAAAATCTGTCCGGATTCGGACAATCCCCAAAGATCGTATTGTGTAGACTAAACGTCTTCACGCCCTGACGACAGCCCGCGCTTTCAGCACTCTCACTCGTATGCAAATGAAACTGTCCTGTTGCGCAAGCAATGTGTGACTTTTTGTTGAGCCTGACAAGGAACGAACTATGGAAACGCTTAGTATGACTATGGCCGGATTGGAGGACTGCACTCTGGATGAACTCAGAGAGATAGCGCGCTCCCTGGACATAAGTGGTTACACTCGCCTGAAGAAGCATGATCTGATCATTCTGTTATTGCGGGCTAACGCCGAGAAACAGGGGTATATTTTTGGAGGGGGAATCCTGGAAATCGTACAGGACGGTATCGGTTTCCTGCGAAGCGACCATCTTCTCCCGGGGCCGGAAGACGTATACGTCAGTCAGAGTCAGATCCGCCGTTTTGGGTTGCGCACAGGCGATCTGGTTGTAGGGCAGGTACGCCCGCCGAAGGATACGGAGAAGTATTACGGATTGTTGAAGGTTGAGGCGGTCAACGGGCTGGATCCTGAGGAGGCTAAACGGCGTCCGGTGTTTGAGAAACAGACACCGATATTTCCGGACGAGCAGATTCACCTGGAAACCAAGCCGAATTTGCTGGCGACCCGCATGATTGATCTGCTGGCTCCGATTGGCCGGGGCCAGCGCGGGCTGATCGTCAGTCCTCCCAAAGCGGGCAAGACGACGATCTTGAAGCGCATTGCCAACGGCATGTCAAGCAACTATGAGGATCTGCATCTGATGGTGGTGCTGATTGGAGAGCGGCCAGAGGAAGTAACGGATATGGACCGTTCTGTGGAAGCGGAGGTGATCAGCAGTACGTTTGACGAACCGGTGCAGAATCATGTGCGGGTAGCGGAGATGGCGCTGGAACGAGCCAAGCGTCTGACGGAAAGCAGCCGCGATGTGGTGATTCTGTTGGACAGCATTACGCGTCTCACCCGCGCTTATAATCTGACAGTGCCCCCGTCAGGCCGCACTCTTTCGGGTGGGATCGATCCGGCGGCGCTGTATCCGCCAAAGCGATTTTTTGGCGCGGCCCGGAATCTGGAGGAGGGCGGCAGCTTGACGATCGTTGCGACCTGTCTTGTCGATACAGGCAGCCGCATGGATGATGTCATTTACGAAGAGTTCAAAGGCACGGGCAATATGGAGCTGCATCTCAACCGGCGCACCTCGGAGCGGCGCATCTTCCCGGCCATCGATATTGAGCGGAGCAGCACGCGAGCGGAAGAGAAGATGCTGGAGCCGGAAGTGCTGGCGAAGGTGTACACTTTGCGGCGGATGAGCGATGCCATGGGGGGCGGCAATGAAGCGATTTTGCCGATTCTGGAACGCCTCAGCCGGACGCGAGACAACCAGGAGTTTCTGGACACGCTGATCAAGTAGGTATGCGATCATGCGGACCTACGACCAGTGCGAATCGCCCGGTGGAGCTTGAAAGGCAGGAGGATCACGCAGTATGGAGTGGTTTACAGAAAAATGACGCTTAACCTACGTTTTCCCTACGGTATCCGATCTAACTGCCTTTGGGGGGGCAGAAACCGAGTGGATACCCGAAAATCGATTTGTATAGACTTCAACTTATGCCTATAATGGCATTCTTGAGGCGGTTCGGGCCGTTTGATCGTCTTAAATGGCCGATAAATCGCTCCTGGCAGTAGAAGAAACAAGCCCGAAAGCATCCCTCCCCCTCCCGGCATTTTTTGAAGTTTGCATAAATTGTACAACGTGGTACAGTCTTGTGCTGTATCCCTAGACTTGGGCAGGATGTATGCTTAAGAGCAAAGAACACGTAGAACAACGCCGATTCAGTTATCATACTTTCCGCCGATCAAACAGCACGCCCCCATCGGATCGGGAAGTAGACCAGCCCCCCCTCTCCAGCAGTTTGACAGAATTCAGCCCCAGTCCAACACAGAATCAGATTCATCAGAGTTCAGAAGGCGCGGCGGAAGCTGCGCTGGAAGAGGGCTCGACCGGACTTGCGGATGCGGCAGGTGGAGCGCTTGAGAATCTGAGTTCAGGTATACAGGGATTCCTGCGAGAGCAGGTGGCGCCGGTGCGGCTGGCGAGCCATCTTGCAGTCCTGGTGGTAGCAGCGATAGTTATCCTTGTCCGACGAGTCGACCCCCCCGATTGGAATTTTCCGCTGCACACTCTGCCGGCGGACGTTCCGCTTGTGGAGAGTGCCGCTGCCGAAACACAGATCGCGCGCCGCAATCCGATAGTGGAGGTTGGCAATGCGCTGCAGCGAGCGGTGCTGCCATTTACGCGGGATACCGAGGAGCCTGCCGCGGCATCCCCGGGCATACAGGTAGCGGAGGGGGAACCGGTAGGGGTTACAGGGCCATCCAAGCTAGACACAATCCAGATTTACAAGGTATTGCCGGCTGATAATCTACAGAAGATCGCTGCCCGTTACGATCTCAGGCCGGAGACGATATTGTGGGCCAATCCAAAACTGGAATCGAATCCGGATCTATTGTGGCCCGGTCAGCAGTTGATTATTCCTCCGGTTGACGGGGTGATGCACGTGGTACGCCCCGGCGACACGCTGTCAAATTTGGCGGTGAAATACAAGGTAACCGTTGACGAGATCGTTGGCTTTCCTTTGAACAAGCTGGAATCGGCGGCCTCCCCGATCAGCAGCGGAAGTCAGTTAATCATACCGAATGGCACCAAGCCCTATGTTGCCAGGCAGGTGGCAATGTATCGAGGTCCTGTGCCTGCCAATGCGGTCAGAGGTTCGGGCAACTTTGCCTGGCCTGTCAGCGGCCACATTACGCAGCAGTTCTGGCACGGTCATCGGGCGATAGACGTGGGAGCCCGGGCAGGGTCCCCGATCGTGGCGGCCGATAGCGGTTATGTTGTCAAGGCTTCACACGGCTGGAATGGCGGCTATGGCAGCATGGTCATGGTCGATCATGGCAACGGCTTTGTCTCACTGTACGCTCATATGAATATGGTCTACGTGCGCCAGGGCGAGAATGTTGCCAAGGGTGAACAGTTGGGGACGGTAGGCAATACGGGGCGTTCAACGGGGCCGCATCTGCACTTTGAGATCCGACAGAACGGCGCCGCGCGTAATCCGTTCTACTTCCTGCCTTAAAAAGAACGGGTTTACAAGACACAGAAAGGTCCGGCACAATGTGCCGGATCTTTTTTTGTTCTGCCACAGATAGTCAGCGACGCAGGCTTCCAAAATTACAGGGAGAAGAGTTGTTCACGTTTTGTGCCGTTATCGCGAAGAGGATGATGAAGAAGGACGGTTTTCCAGCCTCGGCTTTCAAAGTTGCTGAATGCCGCCTTCGGTCAGTTTGCGGGGGTCGAGCAGCTCGTCCAGTTCGCCGGCGCTGAGATCGGTCATCTCGAGGGCGACCTCCTTGAGGGTGCGGCCCTGGGCATAGGCGGTTTTGGCGATCTGTGCGCCGAGTTCATATCCGATCACGGGATTCAGGGCGGTTACAAGGATCGGGTTGCTGTCAACGAGGCGGCCTATCCGTTCTGTGTTGACAGTAAAGCCGGCGACGGCCCTGTCTGCCAGCAGGCGGCTTGCGCCGGCCAGGATCGAGATGCTCTGCAACAGGTTGTAGGCGATGACGGGGAGCATGACATTCAGTTGAAAACTGCCCGACTGGCCCCCGATGGTGATTGTCAGGTCGTTTCCGGTGACCTGGGCGGCAACCATGGTGACCGCTTCGGGGATGACCGGATTGATCTTGCCCGGCATGATGCTGCTGCCGGGCTGCAGGGCAGGCAGTTCGATTTCAGCGATGCCGGCAATGGGCCCGCTATTCATCCAGCGCAGATCGTTTGCCATTTTCATGAGGGAGGTCGCGACGGTCTTGAGTTGACCGCTGAGCTCAACAGCGGCGTCCTGGCTGCTCAGACTTTCGAAGTAGTTTTCGCTCGTCCTGAATGGCTGCTCGGTCATCCGGGCCAATTTGGCGGCGATGCGTTCGCCGAACTCGGGATGGGCGTTAATGCCGGTGCCAACGGCGGTGCCGCCCTGGGCGAGTTCTGCCAGTCGCGTCAACGCGTCGCGCAGCCGCCGCTGCCCCTTGTCGATCTGGTTGCTCCAGCCCCCCAGTTCCTGGCTCAGGCGGATAGGCATGGCATCCATCAGGTGGGTGCGCCCGGTGGTGACGATGCCGTCAACCTCTGCGGCTTTGGCGTCCAGGGCATCCTGCAGATGCTGGAGAGCCGGGAGGAGCTCCTCGACAACGGCGAGATAGGCGCTCAGATGGATGGCTGAGGGAATCACATCGTTGCTGCTCTGCCCCATATTGACGTGATCGTTGGGGTGGACGCTGCGTCCCAGGATCCGGGATGCCAGCGTAGCGATGACTTCATTGGCATTCATGTTTGTGCTGGTGCCGGAGCCGGTCTGGAAGATGTCGAGGGGGAAGTGGGCGTCGTGGGCGCCGTGCGCGACTTCGGTGCAGGCGCTTTGAATTGCCGCGGCCAATTCGGCATCCAGGTGGCCCAGGTCGAGATTGACCTCGGCGGCCGCCCCTTTTATGAGCCCGACTGCGCGGATGAAGTGGCGGGGAAAGCGAAGGGGACTGATAGGGAAGTTTTCGACGGCGCGCTGGGTTTGGGCGGCGTAGAGAGCGTCTTTGGGGACCCTCACCTCGCCGAGGCTGTCATGCTCAATGCGAAATTCCTGGCTACTCATAAGAATGTTCTGCTCCAATCGGATTCTTGATCACAGGGATTAACGTTCGCCGCGCATATAGGGCAGACCGAGCGCGGCCGGTGCGCCGAGGCGGCGGCTAACGTTTTCGTAGACGGTAATGAGTGTGAGAACGAGGACTGTCAGGAGGTAGGGCATCATGGCCAGCATGGCGGCGGGTATGACTCCGCCCCCGGCTGCCTGCAACCGGAACTGAATTGCGTTGACCCCGCCAAAGATGAGAGCCCCAAGCAGGGCCCGCGCGGGATCCCAGGTGGCGAAGATAACGAGAGCGATGGCGATCCAGCCGCGTCCGCCGGTGAGGTTTTCGGTCCAGCCGGGGGTGTAGGCGAGGCTGAGGTGGGCACCGCCCAGCCCCATGAGCATACCGCCGCCGATGGTGGCGAGATAGCGCGTGCGGGTGACCGAGATGCCCATGGCGTCTGCGGTGTCGGGGTCTTCGCCGACGGCGCGCACGTTGAGGCCAAGCCGGGTGCGATAGAGCAGGAAGGCGGCGAGGGGGACGGTCAGATACATCAGGTAGACGAGCAGATCCTGATTGAAGAGGGCCTGGCCAAGCAGGGGGATCTGGCCGAGACCGGGGATTGAGAGTTTGTTGAACTTGGGGCCGACCAAGCCCACGAGCGGCGCGCCTTCCGGCCCGAGGCGCTGGCCGAGAAAGCTGCTGAGGCCGATGCCAAAGAGGGTGAGTGCAAGGCCGCTGACGACCTGATCGGCGCGCAGGGTGACGGACAGGAAGGCGTGGATGGAGGCAAGCGCGCCGCCGACGACGATGGCCGCAAGCGTGCCCAGCAGGAGACTTTCGGTATGAAAGCCGACGGCAAAGGCGCTGACGGCGCCCATGATGAGAATGCCTTCCAACCCGAGATTAAGAACGCCGGCCCTTTCGGTGTAGATTTCACCGACTGCGGCAAAGACAAGCGATGCGCCGGCCTGAATTGTCACCGTCAGAATGGAGATAAGAAGGGCGAGTTCCATTGTCGTTACGCTTTCACATGCGAGTTGTCAGGCGGCGAGATTCAGCTGCCTTCGCCAGATTGTGTACAGATTCCACCGGAATGGAACGGGAGATTGGGGATGGTCTGCGTTCTATCTAGTCGGCGGGCGTCGGTCCGCCGGATGCGGGGGCAGGACTGGCCGCAGTGCGGGGCTGCGTACGAATCACGCGCAACCGGTAGTTGATAAAGACGTCGGCGCCGAGTACGAAGAAAAGTATCGAGCCCTGGAGCACGCCTGCGACGGCCGCCGGCAGCCCCATGGTAATCTGCAGCTGATCGCCGCCGGTGCTGAGACCGGCCAGGAGCAGGCTGACGAGCAGGATGGCCCAGGGGTTCAGTTTAGCCAACCAGGCCACGATGATTGCGGTAAAGCCGTCGCCGACAGCGATCCCGTTTTGCAGCCGATGGGCGACGCCGGCGACCTGGCTGAATCCAGCCAACCCGGCAATGCCCCCGCTAACGAACATGACCAGGAGTACGTTGCGGGCGATACTCATTCCGGCGTAGCGGGCGGCGAGGGGGTTCTTGCCAATCACCTTGATTTCCAGCCCCCATTTGGTACGGTCGAGGACGAGCCAGAGCAGGAAGGCGACGAGGACGGCGATAACGAGACCGTAGTGGACACGGCCCAGGTCGATGGGGAGGCGGGGCAGCCAGGCGTGCTGGGGGAACTGTGCGCTGCCGGGAAAGCCGAAGCCCTCGGGATCTTTCCAGGAGCCGGTATAGAGATATTGCATCCACAGGATGGCCACATAGTTGAACATGAGCGTTGTGATGATCTCGTTGACCCCCAGGGCGGTTTTGAGAAAGGCAGGGATGAGACCCCAGATGGCGCCGGCCACGAAGGCGGCCACGATCATGGCAGGCAGGAAGGTCCATTGCGGCATTCCGCCGATCAGTTCCGGCAGGAAGAGGGCAACCCAGGTGGCGGCAATGACGCCCCACACGAACTGACCTTCGGCGCCGATGTTCCAGAACAGCATGCGAAAGGCGATACCCACGGACAGCCCTGTGAGCATGAGGGGGATGGCGCGCAGAAGGGTCTCGCTGATATGGTAGCGCTGGCCGAAAGCGCCCGCGGCCATGGCGGCATAGGTTTCGAATGGATTTGCGCCGAATATCCAAAGTAGAATGCCGCTGAAGATGAGCGCGAGCCCGAGGGCGATCAGGGGGAACAGGAATTCTACGTGGCGGGGACGGCTCAGGCGTCTTTCAAGGATGAGTTGCATAGCGGAGTCTCTTTGTACGCGCTTTACCTGCGCAGAGTTTTTTCAGATTGCCATGATTACCCGCTAGCGGGCTGCCGGGCTAGGTGGATTCGGTCTCTTCCACGGGCAGGGAGACGAAGACGGTTGTGCCTTTGTTCACGTCGCTGCGCACCCAGATTTCTCCTTGATGGGCTTCGACGATTGTTTTGCTGAGAAAGAGGCCGAGGCCGACGCCGGCCGTTCCGCGACGGAGACCGCTGTCCACGCGGTAGTAACGTTCGAATATTTTTGGGAGTTCTCTTGCCGGAATGCCGATCCCCTCGTCGGCGACGTAGAGTACAAGGCGGCCGGTCGCGCTCTTTTCCTGCGGCAGTTCGTGCCAACCGCCGATGCGAATGACGCCGCCGTCGGGTGAGTATTTGATTGCGTTGCTGAGGAGGTTGGTGAAAACCAGGCGCAGGCGTTCTTCGTCGCCGTAGATGACGGGCAGGTCGAGAGGGAGGTCGAGAGCGATTTCATGGGTGTCGGTCTGAGTGCGGTAGTCCTGCGCCACGCGCTCGAGAAGCCGCCGCACTTGCAGGTGGGTGCGCTCGAGCCGCAGGCCGCCGGCCTGGATGCGGCTGACGTCGAGCAGGCTATTGATGAGCGCCTCCAGCCGGTCGGCCTCCTCTTCGATCACTTCCAGGCTCTGCCGGGCGGTTTCGGCATCCCAGGCAGCGTCGGGGCGGGCCAGCGTTTGCGCGTAACCTTTGATCAGCGCCACGGGGGTCTTGAGTTCATGGCTGATGATGGAGGTAAAGGTGGATTTCATCTCCTCCTCTTCGCGGAAACGGGTGATGTCGAGCACGCTGGCGATGATGTTCACGAGCCGCAAGCGCTCGTCCTTGACCGGGATGAAGGTTACGGAGACCGATATCTGGCCCCCTTCGGGCAGGACGATGTCGCCTTCGCATTGGGCGCCGCTTTCGGGCAAGGAGGTCAGGTCGTAGTCGGCGCTGAACAGGTCTTCTCCCTGGAGATTGAGGAGAGGCAGGATTCTTTCGCATTGTTGCCCGACCGCCTCGTTGAGGGCAATCCCCGTCATTGAGGAGAGGGTCTCGTTGATTACTTCAACCCGCTTGTTGGGCGCGAGGATCATCATGCCATTGACGCTGTTCTGGACGATCATCGACAGGCGGCTGCGCTCGGTCGCCAGCTGCTGGTAGAGGCGGGCGTTGCGGACGGCGATGGCGGCCTGGTCGGCGAACCCCTGCAGGAACTGCCAGTCCAGGGGAGAAAATGCAGAGTCGCCGCGGAACAGGTAGATTACGCCGAGGAGGTCTTCTTCAAAGAGAAGAGGGAGGCCGATCACCTGGCCCAGTTTATGACCCAACGCCGACTCCACCTCGCGGACGCGGCGTTCCATATCCTGCTGGTAGCTTTCGCCCATAGAGAATTCGGCGGCGAGGGCGCGCCCGGCGTCCCATTCCTCGACCATGGTCTGGTGGTTTGATTCCTCTTGCGCCAGTTGGTCTTCCGATGGGGGCCAGGATTGGGAGGCTATTCTTAGAAGGGGGCGAAAGGCGGGCAGGAGTTGGTGTGGAATCCCGTAGGATGCGCGGATACGAAAGGGTTCATCTTCCTCCACGGTGCTGCGTCCGTCCGCCAGGGGCACGGCTGCGGTTGGGTCGTCGAGCACGATCATGCCTGCCGGCGCGGCGAGCATTTCGGCCGCGCTTTCAAGTATCAGGCGCAGGAGGCTGGGCAGATCGAGCCGCGAGGTCATCGCGCGCGTGATGCGCAGCAGGTATTCTCGTTGACGCAACTGATAGGTTGCCATCAGCGCCGGAACGTTCATGGTAAGAAAATAACAGAGCGGGAAAGTAAAGTCAACGATTCGGGGAGGGTGGGGAAAAGACAGTTGCCATGTACGAGTTCTGCCCCTTTGGTCGCTTCGCTCCCGCAAGGATCGTCGGGAGGAACCGGGTAAAGATTGGCGAGGGCCGAGAAGACTTTGACGGCTCCCATCTTGCCGAATATGCGCCAATGCAAGGCCCCCTGTCCCAAAGCGAGCCGTTCAGGATACAGGGGTTAATATTGTCCCGGCGACAGGGTCGACGCGGACTTCCGCCTACTCCTCTGCAATCATCGAGATAACGCCAGTTTGATAGCCGATGACGTAGACGTTGCCTGCCTGGTCTTCGCCGATGGCGCTGATGGGAACGGAGGTATTGATGAGGAGGGGGCTTTGCCACTTATCCTGGGGACCACCTCTCAATCCCCAGATCTGCCCGCGACAGAAATCGGCGAAGAGGAAAACACCCTGCAGGCTGGGTATGCCGGGCCCGCGATAGACGGCGCCGCCCACGATTGCGCAGCCCACTTCGTGGTTGTATTCGGACACGGGGGGGACCTGGCCTTCGGCGCTGCATAGCCAGTGTTCGATTTCACAGGGTTCGCCTTTGACGCAGCCCCACTGTTCGAAACAGATACTACCTTCGGTGATACGCCAGCCGTAGTTTTCGCCCCCGGTGCTGGCTGCGGGCTGATAGTTTACCTCTTCGATGGTGATATTGCCGACGTCGGGGATGTAGAGATCACCTGTCTGCCTGTCAAACGCGAATCCCCAGGGATTGCGCAAGCCGTAGGCCCAGATCTCGCCGCGATAGCCTTCAACTTGCGTGAAAGGGTTGCTGGCGGGGATGGCGTAGGGCTTCACACCGGACTCGACGTCGATGCGCAGGATGGTGCCCAACAGTATGGTGGGGTCCTGCCCCCGATTATCGGGGTCGTTGAACGCGGGTGCACCGCCGTCGCCGCTGCCGATGTAGAGGTAGCCGTCGCGAGGACCGAAGAGAAGGCGTCCGCCATTGTGCGTGTTGTGCGGTTGCTCGATGGTGAGCACTATTTCCTCGCTGGCCGGATCGGCTTGATCGGGATCAGCGGTTGTTTTGTAGCGGCTGATGACTGTATGGCCCTCGCCATTGGTATAGCTGACATAGAAGTGCTGTTTGGCGCTATAGTCCGGCGGAAATGCTACGTCCAAGAGCCCCCGCTCTCCGCAGCAGCTTACCCGCTCCGAGATTTCCAGGAACGGCGTTTCATCCACAGACCAGGTTGCGCCACCGTTGGACGTCGGGCCTCTCCTGACAATGCGGATGCGTCCCGCCTGTTCGATCACGAAGAGACGGCCGCTGTCATCGCCGGCGTGCCTAAGCTGCACAGGCAGGTCCAGCCCGTCGGCGATCTGAACGAGTTTGAATGCCGGTGGGGAAGCAGTTTCAGAGGGGTCGCCGAATACGCGGATTTCGCGCCATGCGACCCAACTGGGACTCTGGATAGTGCGAACGTAGACTTCGTTTATGCTGCGAGGCGGATCAATTGTTACAGCGAGGGTCTGCCCATCTTCGGTGTGATCGTTGATGAGCCGCGCGTACAGGGCGCGCGTGCCCGAGCCGTCTCCCAACCAGAGCTCATGCGAGGTTGGACCGGGCGGCGTCTGCGCGATAACCATCTCGACTTTGTTGACGAGGTACTGGCCATCAAGTGCAATCCGAATCCATCCCAGGGGAATGCGTCCCGAGTTCCAGAGTGATTCGAGATCGCCATCGACCGCCAGTTGCGCGGTCTCTTGCCCTGACGAGGGGACTACCTCCCCTGAGGCTGCCACGTTATTTGCCGCGGGCGGCATTGGGGTAGGGTCGGCCGGTGCGGCGGTCGGCGTGCTTGTTGGGGCGTTGCGGGCAGCGGCGGTGGGCGAGGCAGCCGCCGCGGTTACAGTAGGTTGGGTCGGCGCGGGGTCTGGCGCACAGGAGGCGACCATCAAAACCGCCAGCAGTCCAAATGCCGCTATGCAGCAGTTCTTCATCAGTATTTCACTCGCTGGGTGGGGATGGGATCCTCGTACCGATTCTGGTAGAAGGATTCTGCCGGGTTATCTCAGAGGTTAACTGGTTCAGTTCCTTATTGGACTCAGAGCTCAATCCGCGGCGCCCTATCCAGAAGGCCCGGATGTGCCTGCATGTCAGATAGGGCGACGGAAAGAGTCGGTGGGGACAGGTTGTGACCGCCGTCAGCAGCCGAAGGCATCAGGCAACAACGCGCGCACGGTCGTGCTGCGGAAGTTGCCGGCTGCATCGCTGATATAGACATCCATCTCTGCCCCAAGCTCGCACATCACCTGGCGGCAGAGGCCGCATGGTGAGCCGCCGTCCACCGTAACAACGGCAATCGCACTGAATTCGCGTTTTCCCTGGGCGACGGCAGACGTGAGCGCGACCCGTTCGGCGCAGATTGTTCCCCCATAGGAGGCGTTCTCGACGTTACATCCCGGTATGATTTCGCCGTCTGCCGTTAATACGGCGGCGCCGACGAAGTAGTTGCTGTAAGGTGCATGGGCCTGTCTGCGAGCGGACTGTGCCGCTGCAACCAGCTGTTGCGGGGATACCGTCGGGGTCACGATAGTGTCCTTTTTCCGGGCGGCCTCTTTGCGCAGGAGGCATATACCCTATTGTCAGGCAGCCGATTGAAGGTAACCGGAGCCTGTCGAGTCCTCGGTCTGCTCCTCGACGCCGGGCTGGCTCAAGGTCTGGGCCTCGTTCTCTGCGCTGTGGAGCGGTTCGACGCGCACCTGTTCGATACGGCGGGAATCTACGGACATGACGGTGAAACGCCAGTCATGGAACTGTATGCTTTCGCCCTGCTCGGGCACGCGTCCAAGCTGGCTGTAGATGAAGCCGCCCAAGGTGTCGATATTCTCGGGGCCGGCGGAGAGGTCGACGTCGATAAGCCGGGACACTTCGTCGATATCGTAGCGGGCGTTGAAGACGTAGATTTCGGGGGCCAGTTTTTCCAATTGGGGCTCTTCGGAATCGTACTCGTCCTGGATTTCGCCAACGATCTCTTCGAGCAGGTCTTCGATCGTAACGAGGCCGGCGGTTCCGCCGTATTCGTCCACAGCCAAGGCCATATGAATGCGGTGGGCCTGCATTTCCTCGAACAGTTCGTCAAGTTTCTTGCTTTGGGGCACGAAATAGGCCTGCCGGAGCAGTTGCCGAACGGAGATATCCTGGCTTCCATCGCGCAGGCAGAGCAGGAGATCCTTGGCATAGAGGACGCCGAGCAGATGGTCGATGCTGTCTTCAAAGACGGGAATGCGGCTGTGCCCGTTGCCGATGATCAGATCGAGCGCTTCGCTGAGGGGGGAATTCACCTCTACGGCCACCATATCGAGCCGGGGCACCATGATCTCGCGCACGGTCGTCTCGCCGAATTCAAAGATGCCGGCGATCATCTGCTTCTCGTCTTCTTCGATCACGCCCTCGCCTTCGCCCACATGGATAAGGAAGCGGAGGCCGTCCTCACTCAGGAAAACGCTTTCGGGGGTCACTTCGTCTTCGTCGCCGCGGGCGTAGGCAGCCAGGCGACGCAGGGGGAAGGACAGCGGTGACAGCAGCGCAGCCAGGAGATTGACGACACGGGCGATCGAGAGAGCGACCGAGTCCGGCTGGCGCAGAGCCCAGCCCCGGCTGAAGACCTGAACGGCGAGAAGGAGGAGCCAGACGAGAGCGACGGCGGCGCTGACCCCGACAGTGGACCACTGCAGGGTCATGGCCAGGCAGACGGCCATCGAACTGGCAGCGATGTAGGCAAGGCTTTTGAGTATCAGGAGGGTGGAGAGAAAGCGGGCCGGGTCGGAGAGCATTTGGTCGATCAGCTTTGCCCGCTGATTGCCGCTGGCGAGAAGCTCTCGCATACGGCTTCTGGATGCTGCCGACAGCGATACTTCTGCGGCAGAGACAAAGCCAATCGTCAGTAATGGCAGCAGTTGCGCCGCGATCAGCCATGCAGGTTCCACTTCCACTGGAGACTCCTTTTGTTACGTTGCTTTGCGCTGCGCCGGGCATGGCGCAGGCGGATTGACGGCAGAGATCCGTCCCAAGTGCTGGTGTGCCGGTTTATTTTTCGTCGGCTTGACCGGTGTTATTCATTCGATTCAGGCTGTCTGGCGGGCACGCCGTATACGAGCGTGTCTTCGTCGACGTCCCGCGTTACGACGGAGCCGGCGCCGGTGCGGGCGCGTGCGCCGAGGGTAACGGGGGCAACCAGGAGCGTATCGCTGCCGAGGAAGACGTCATCGCCGAGAACTGTGCGGTTTTTTGAGACGCCGTCGAAGTTACAGGTGATGGTGCCGGCGCCGACATTGACATTTTCGCCAACTGTGGCATCGCCGATGTAGCTGAAATGACCCATTTTGACGCCTTTGCCGAGGCGGCTGTTCTTCACTTCGCCGAAGTTTCCCATATGTACATCTTCGTCAAGATGGGCGCCGGGCCGCAGATGGCCGAAGGGGCCGACTTCGCTGCCCCGGTCCATTCTGGCCTGCTCGATGACGCTGTACTCGACGCGGCAGGCATCCCCGATGGCACTGTCGACGATGCGGCTGTTCGGTCCGATGCAGCAGCCTGCGCCGATGGTGGTGGCGCCCTGCAGGTGAGTTCCGGGAAGGATGGTCGAGTCCTGGCCGATGGTCACGCCGGCGTCGATAAAGGTGGATGCGGGGTCGACGATGGTCACGCCGGCGAGCATGTGTTCGGTGTTGATGCGTTGGCGCAGGGCGTGTGCGGCGACGGCCATCTGGCTGCGGTCGTTGATGCCGAGTGTTTCTTCTGGCGCGGCGGCAACGGTCTCGACGTTCCGGCCCTGATCGACGGCGATTGCGAGCAGATCGGTCAGATAGAGTTCGCCGCTGGCGCTGGGCGTCAGGAGGGAGATGTTCTCCCAGAGCCACTGGGCGTTGAAGCAGTAGACACCGGGGTTGAGCTCGCGAATGGCGAGCTGTTCGGGGGTGCAGTCGACCTCTTCGACGATTGCGCGGACGGAGCCGTTCGGGTTGCGGACGATGCGGCCGAACCCCTGGGCATCGGTACGCTCGACCGTCAGGAGGGAGAGTGCCGCTGGCCGGTTCTGCCGATGCGGACTGCCGGCGCGAAGTTGAGTCAATCGCTTGAGCGTTTCGGGCCGCAGAAGGGGCATATCGGCGTAGAGGACAAGGACCTGGTCGGCACGCTGATAGAGGCGTTCTTTGGCCTGCATCAGGGCATGTCCTGTGCCGAGGAGCTCCTTCTGCACGCTGTAGTCGACGCGCTCGCCGAGGTAGTCCTGCACCTGTTTTCTTGCATGGCCGACGACAACGACCGGCCGCAGGTCGGAAAGCCCGTCCACCGCGCGCAGGGACCACTCGATCAGAGGCCGTCCGGCCAGGGGATGCAGGGATTTGGGCAGGGTCGATTTCATGCGGGTGCCGTGCCCGGCAGCCAGGATGACGGCGGCAACAGTCATTCAGGATGCTCCTATGCTCCAGGGGAAAGAAGCGGCGCGCGTAAAGTACGCGGACGGCGGGCGGCCAGCGCGGCAGTCAGATGTTCAAGCGCGAGAGGGACGGCGGATCTGTTGGAGGATAAGAATGGTCGAGAACCGGGTTCTGGAGGGTTATCATCCATGAAGCAGATCGCAGACGGGGGCCAGATTGGTGTCTGCGCACATTTTAACACAAAGGAGCAGGTTGTCCAGAGAAGCTTTCATCGGTGGAGGGTGAAAGAAAGAGGAGGTTGGCAGCGGTCTACTCTCACACGGGGTCGCCCCCGCACTAC
>VXOE01000026.1 GCA_009840225.1 Caldilineaceae bacterium SB0662_bin_25
GACGGCAAACAACGCCAACCACCGCTGGCGCCGATTCCCCGCCAGACTGTTCCCAACCCGAATCTGGGATGCACCCGAAGGGGCAATGCAAAATCGATTAGGTAAAGAGGTATTGCCAGGCCGTATCAGAACAACGCTGGTCGCGGCGGAATGGGCCGGCGTAGAAAATCCGCCAAGATGCGGTTTTCCCTGAAATTAATGCTTCATCTGCCTAAGTGCTATACTCAGATTCCAAGGAGTCCAATTGGGAAAGGAACTTGGGGAATGAGGCGTCAACGAATTCAACAGGCAGCCGTTAATTTGGACGGCGACAGGACAGCCGGACGCGCCAGTATTGCACGTGGAAGCCTCCTTCTCATTCTGCTTTTCGCACTGATCGGGTGCACTCGGGAGGCGATGCTCTTTGATCATCTGGATGCAAATCGCCCCGCGCTATATGTCCCCACATCCGATGATGACAGTGCAATCTCCTTTGAAATCGGAGTCGGTACGCCTGCACGCGAGATTTCAGAGAAGCTGGCGTCGGCAGGGCTGATTCACGATGCCGACCTCTTTGAGGCCTACGTGAGGTCTATTGGCCGGGCACAGGATCTGAAGGCGGGGACGTTCCTCCTAAGGGCCAGCATGACGCCTGCGGAAATCGCAGAAGCCCTGATGGCCGAACACGCAGCTGGCGTCTCGGTCACCATTCGTGAAGGCTGGCGCCTGGAGCAGGTGGCTGACGCGCTGGCGCTTGACGGGATCGTATCGGGAGAGGACTACCGGCGCACCGCGCAGTTGCCGGACCTCACTGCCCTGAGCGAGATAGCCCCATCCAATTCACCCACCGCTCCAAAGGTGGATCCGCCTTCCTGCTGCGACGTCAAGATTGACCGTTGGCCGTTTCTGGACGCACGGCCTGAAGGTGCGAGCCTGGAGGGGTTCCTGTTCCCTGCAACCTACCAGTTGCCGGCCGTGGAGCCGACAGCCGAAGAGCTGATCGCCCGACAATTGGATGCGTTTGCCGCCCGAATCATGCCAATTTATCAGCAGGCGGTAGCCGAAGGCGCCAATCCCCCTGACCTGTATAGAGCACTGATTGTCGCCAGCCTTGTCGAAAGAGAGGCAGTCGTGGCAGATGAGCGGCCGACTATCGCCGGCGTCATACTCAATCGCCTGGACAACGGAATGTTGCTTGAGATTGACGCTACAGTGCAGTATGCAATGGGATATCAACCGGCAACAGGTCAGTGGTGGAAGACACCCGTCTTTCTGGAGGAATATCAGGGTGTCCACAGCCCGTACAACACCTATTTGAACAGAGATCTACCCCCCGGACCGATCGCAAGTCCCGGCGAAGACTCCTTTCGCGCTGCTCTGCACCCGGAACGCCATGAATTCCTCTATTACGTTGCGACTGGGGATGGCAGCGGAGGACATGCCTTTGCCAAGACTTTCTCCGAACACTTGCAGAACGTCCAGCGGTATTTGAACAGGTAATTGTTCTCCAAGACCAGGATAGGCGTCCTTGCCCAGCCTTACTTCTCGCAGCCGGCCGATTGAATCGAGTTCAAGCAGCCGCTGAACAGAGTCACACACTCTTGGACAAAAGAATGTCTGCCAGGCATCGTAAACCGGACTGTGTTGCCAACGTGCGGCAGCTTGGAAGTGAAGCCTGTCGCCAGATTAGTTGACACTGTCCGTGGGATTCCCTAGAATTCACTCGCGGGTCGGTGGCGGAATGGCAGACGCAGCGGACTTAAAATCCGCCGGGGTGATACCCGTGTGGGTTCGAATCCCACCCGACCTACTTGAAGTACGATCATCACTTCCCTACTGTGAGGCGAAGAAAAGCGGTCACACGTCTAAAGTGCTCCTAACCGCTCTAGTTGCCCGGCATTCTCTTTGCTCTGGATTCAGGAATCCGACCTGCCCCATTTCACTGGAACGCGTTCCCTACGATGCTCCTCGTGGCTCAGCCAATCCGGTAGTGGGCGCCCGTCGCCTGAGGCGAAACAACTGAATGAAGGCAGCCGAACAGTGGTAGTCCAGTGTTTCAACTGACTTGACAAATTGTAGGCCCTGAACGACACTAGGCGCACCTCGCCCGAGAGGAAGGCCAGTTCAGATCTGGATGTCTGGTCTGGCGTTCTCAGGCGGTGTTTGAACACAGGGTTCGACAATCCACCGAATCCACTTCCGTTCATTTCTTTTCCACAACTCCATAGGAGGGAAATCAGTGAAGCAGACGAGATTGATCGCGAGTCTATTTCTGATTCTTGGCCTGGTTTTGGCCGGCTGCGGTGGTGGTGCGCCGCAAGAAGCCGAGATGGCCGAAGAGCCGGCAATGGAAGAAGAGGCTTCGTCGGATGATGATGAAATGGCCGATGAAGGCATGATGGGCGATTTCACAGGGCAGGTCGTCCAATATAACACCATCGCCGACTATGAAGCGGCCACAGGTAACGAAATCACCACATTCCAACAGTCGCCAATACTGGATGCCGCAGTGGCCGACGGCACGCTGCCTCCGGTTGAAGAGCGCTTGCCGGATGAACCTCTGGTGATGCACCCGGCCGACCAGATCGGCGAGTACGGCGGCACCATGCGGAATACGCACGAAGGCAACTTCGACTTCCTGGAAGACCTGCTGCGTGAGTTTCCGCACGTGTACGGCTCGAACATGCAGGGCGTCCTGCCCAACGTGTTCATGAACGCTGAGACAAGCGCTGACGGCCTCTCGACGACGTTCACGATCCGCCCCGGCATCAAGTGGTCTGACGGCCATCCGTTTGGCGCCGACGACTTTGTATTCTGGTACGAGGCGATTGCGGCGAACGAGGAGCTGAACCCCAACGGCGTCAACAATATGAAGGTTGGCGGCGAGATGGGTACTGTAACAAAGGTTGACGAAAATACTATCGTCATGACATTCAAAGCACCCTACGGTGTGCTGCTCGAACGCCTCAACCGCTGGCGCCCGATGCCGTATGCGCCCGCGCACTATCTCAAGCAGTTCCATCCCGACTATACCGACCCGGACGACGTCAACGCGCTGGCCGAAGAGAGAGGCTTCTCGAACTGGGTTGAACTGTTCCAGGCCGAGCACGACTGGTACGGCAACCCTGACGAACCTACGATCTTCGCCTGGAAGGCCGTTACGCGTGGCGCCAGTGTTCCGGTCCAGGAGCTGGAGCGGAATCCTTACTACTGGAAGATCGACACCGCCGGCAATCAGTTGCCCTATGTAGACCACATCAATAGGCCCAACCTCGGTGACCGCGAAGCCATTCTTCTCGACGTTATCGCCGGCCAGACCGACTACATGAACCCGTATACACTGGGTTACCTGACCAACTACCCGGTCCTCAAGCAGAACGAAGAGAGCGGCGGTTACAGGGTGCTGCCTCAGTTCGGCTGGTCGGACGTGCTGGGCGTGGTAACGTTCAACATGTCGATTGACGACGATGTATTGCGAGAGTTGTTCCGCAACAAGGAGTTCCGCGTTGCGCTGTCAATCGGTTACGACCGCGACAGAATCAATGAGGTCGTCTTCAATGGGCTCTATAAGCCTTCACAGGTTGCGCCGCCGGACGCGTCGGTCTACAACGGCGCCGACCCCGGCTTCAAGCTGCACACCGAGCACGACCCGGATCGCGCCAATGAGATCCTGGACAGCCTCGGTCTTACCTGGAATGAGGACCAGAGCCAGCGCCTTCTGCCCGATGGTCGACCCTTTGAGCTTTCGGCCCAGGTACATACCGGCTGGGTACAGCAGGTACCCATCGCCGAGCTGATCGCACAGGGTTGGGAAGACATTGGCCTGAAGACAACGATTGTTCCGTTGGACGGGAGACTGCACACGGAGCGACGACTGGCCGGAGATTACGAGCTCCAGGTTCGCCCCGTAAACTGGGCCGGCCAGGCCCCGATTATCGGCGCCATGCGCGGCGAGCCGATGCCAATCAGCAGCAGCTGGCTGGTGAACCCGCCGTGGGCGCAGTATGTCATGTCGGGCGGCGCCGAGGGCGAGGAACCGCCCGACGACGTCAAGCGGCTCTACGAGATCTTCGAGGAGTTCATCGCCGAACCGGACGCACAGAGGCGCTTCGAACTCGAGTCCGAGATGTACAAGATTCACCAGGACAACTTGTGGGTCATTGGCTCGATCAAGCAGCCTGGCGACCTTGAAGCTGTCTGGTACGCGGTGTTCTCCAATCGCATGTACAACATCCCCAATCCGGTGGCACCCGAGTGGTACTACGCCGCTCCCGAAACATGGGCCTACCGGTCTGAGTAAACGGCTTCAGCCGTTCTTCTGAATCCAAGGGAGGCCACCCGGGTGGCCTCCCGACTCTGAGTCAAAACAGATGCTGATATATATTGTGAGAAGGCTGATCGTCATGATTCCGGTGACGATCCTGATCAGTATCATTGGATTCATCATTATCCAGGCGCCGCCCGGCGACTTCGTGAGTTCCTACATCGCCGGGTTGGAAGCTCAAGGTGACATAATCGAGCCGGAACTGATCGATTCACTCAGGGCGCGCTATGGACTTGGTGAACCAATCTATGTACAGTATTTCAAGTGGGTCTCCAGCTTTATTGAGGGCGATCTGGGTTACTCGATGATATACCGAGAACCGGTTGTTGATATCATTGCCCAGAGGCTGCCGTCCAGCTTTACGATTTCGCTGCTCTCTTTGATTCTGGTCTTCGCGATCGGCATCCCCATTGGCATTCTTTCGGCTACCAAGCAGTATTCGCTCGCGGACTATTCGTTTACGGTTGTCGGGTTTCTGGGTGTGGCCACGCCCAATTTCCTGCTGGCCCTGGTAGGACTCTGGCTTCTGTTCAAGTGGACCGGCAACGTTGCGATTGGACTTTACTCCCCAGAGATGCAAAATGCCCCGTTCGGCATTGCTAAGTTCCTGGACTTGGTTGGCCACATCTGGCTGCCGGCTTTGATAGTAGGTACCGCTGGCACGGCAGAACTGATCAGGACGATGCGTGCCAACTTGCTGGACGAACTGCCCAAGCAGTACGTCACGGTCGCACGCGCACGGGGAGTCAAGCCGACGAAACTGCTCTACAAGTATCCCTTGCGAATTGCGATCAATCCCGTGATCAGCACAGTTGGCTGGCTGCTGCCGGTGCTGGTCGAGGGTGAGGTCCTGGTTTCTCTGGTATTGGGGCTGCCAACGATTGCCCCTGTGCTTTTGGACTCGCTCATGCAGCAAGATATGTTCCTGGCGACGAGTATAATCATGATCCTGGGAATCCTTACGCTCGTTGGCACTCTACTCTCGGACATTCTGCTGGCTATCGTCGATCCGCGTATCCGGGGAGCCGTATGACCGAGATTCAAGCTGGCCGAACCGCAATTGATGAGCTGGCTCCATCAGCCCAGGGATTGAACGGGGCGCTGCTGTCGGTGCGCGACTTACAAACCCATTTCTTCTCGCGCGAAGGGGTGGTCAAGGCTGTCGACGGCGTTAGTTTCGATATCAAGCCGGGCGAGATTCTTGGTATCGCCGGTGAGAGCGGTTGTGGCAAGAGCGTGACAAGCCAGTCAATCCTGCGGATCCTTCCCAAGAATGGAAAGATTGTGGGAGGGGAAATTCTCTTCCAAAACGACGACCAGATTGTTGATCTGGCAACTGAGGATGCCGATGGCCGTTTGCTGAGGGACATTCGGGGCAAAGAGATTGCCATGATTTTCCAGGAGCCGATGTCTGCATTTAGCCCGGTGCATACTATCGGCGACCAGATCATTGAGACTATTCGCATTCACCAGGTTGTAAGCAAGGAAGAGGCACACGACCAGGCCGTTGAAATGCTGCGGCGGGTCGGTTTGCCAAATCCGGCGCGGAACATTGACGAGTACACGTTCAATCTGAGTGGAGGAATGCGACAAAGGGCGATGGTTGCGCTTTCGCTCTCTTGCAGGCCCAAACTGCTAATCGCGGATGAGCCGACTACTGCGGTCGACGTAACCATTCAGGCGCAGATGCTTGAACTGCTTCGGGACATCCAGGCCGATCTGGGCATGGCGATCATTATGATCACGCACGATCTGGGCGTAATCGCTGAACTCACTGACCGTGTCATGATCATGTACTTGGGCAAAGAGGTCGAGCACGGAAGGGTAGAGGATGTCTTTCACCGGCCGCAGCATCCTTATACGCGAGGCTTGCTGGCCTCGATCCCCAAAATGGAACCGGGCAGAGTGGAAATCGAGCCGATCCAGGGAGTCGTTCCCAACCCCTATGCTATGCCTTCCGGCTGCAAATTCCATACACGGTGCCCTGATTTCATAGCTGGCGTGTGCGAGACACGAGACCCTCCGCTCGTTGAAGTCGCCAATGGGCACGAAGTGAGTTGCTTCCTCTATGGCGGCAGGGAGGAGCTCGATTGACGGAAACCACCGGCGCAATGAGCATGAACGAGCGCACAATCATTTCGGTTCGCAACCTTGTTAAGTATTTCCCGATCGAGGCAGGCTTTCTGCGCCGGCAGGTTGGCTTGGTGAAGGCAGTTGACGATGTGAATTTCGACCTGAACGAGGGCGAGACGCTGGCCCTCGTCGGAGAGAGCGGTTGCGGAAAGACGACCACCAGCCACTGTATCATCCAAGCGCAAAGGCCCACTGCAGGTCGTGTCCTGTTCCGCATCGGGGATGCGGAACCGATGGATCTCACGCAGATGGAGAAGGGTGAGCTCAAAGAAGCTCGCCGCAACATCCGCATGATCTATCAGGACCCATATTCTTCCTTGAATCCCCGTATGACGCTGCTCCAGATCATCGGCGAACCGCTGGTCATTCATCGCATGGTCGAAAGCCGGGATGAATTGCAGGAACGGGTCGCGGAGTTACTCCGTCTCGTACGTCTCGATCCTTCAACGCTGAATAGGTATCCGCACGCATTCAGCGGAGGCCAGCGCCAGCGCATCGCGATTGCCCGCGCCCTTTCCCTTTCTCCCAAAGTTGTGATTGCAGATGAGGCTGTGTCGGCACTGGACGTGTCAGTGCAGGCGCAGATTCTGAATCTGTTGAAGGAGCTTCAAAATCAGCTCGGACTCACGTACCTCTTTGTTGCCCATAACCTGGCTGTCGTAAAGTACGAGGCCGACCGGGTGGCGGTGATGTACGCGGGCAAGATCGTGGAGATTGGCGAAACCGAGGTGCTGTACACCAATCCCAGACACCCCTACACCGAGGCTCTGATTTCAGCGGCGCCGAATCCCGATCCCGACACAAAGCACCGGGAACGAATCGTGCTCTCGGGCGAAGTGGCCGATCCCGGCAACCTTCCTGACGGCTGCGCCTTTCATCCACGTTGCCGATATGCAGAAGACCGGTGCAGGCAAGAGACGCCCGAGCTGATCGAGGTCGGCGAGAATAATGGGCATTCGCACCAGGCTGCGTGCCATTTTGCGGAAAGGCTGGAGCTTACGGGAATCGCCGGCACTGTACAACGTGAGGAGAATGTAAGCGCATGACGCAAGCAGCGGGCGCGGCGCCGATTGAAGGGATCGCCGAAGGAGACCAGACCGATCAACGAATTCTGGTCGCATCTCAGTGGCAGCTGATCCGGTGGCGCTTTCTGCAGCACAAGCTGGCGGTAATTTCGCTGGTTGTACTGATCCTATTCTATCTTGTCGCAGCTCTTGCCGAATTTGTTGCTCCTTACGACCCATATATCTTCAGAGAGGAACTCACTCTGGCGCCCCCCCACAAAATCCGCTTTATCGATCCTGAAGGCAACTTTCACCTTCGCCCCTTTATCCACCCTTTCAAGAAAAGCCTGGACCCAGAAACCTACGCTGCGATTTTTGTAGAAGATGAGACTGTTATGCAGCCGCTGGGGCTGTTCGTGTCAGGCGACCCGTATAAGCTGTGGGGTGTGTTCGAGAGCGAGATCCATCTGTTTGGCCTGCAGGACCCGGAGGCACGTCTTTCGCTTCTCGGACAGGATACAGTGGGGCGCGATCTGTTTACCCGGATCGTATATGGCGCGCGCATATCGCTCACGATAGGGCTGGTGGGCGTTGCCATGAGTTTCTTTCTTGGAATTCTGATTGGCGGTCTGTCCGGCTACCTTGGTGGAACCGTAGATATGGTGATCCAGCGCATAATTGAATCTTTGCGCGCATTGCCCACGCTGCCGCTTTGGATGGCCCTGAGCATTGCGCTGCCCTCGGACTGGCCGGTAGTACGAACTTATTTCGCCATCGTTTTGATCTTGTCAATTGTTGGCTGGACAAGCATTGCTCGTGTAGTTCGTGGACGATTCTTCGCGCTCCGGGAGGAGGACTTCGTCGGCGCGGCGGAATTGGACGGAGCCAGCAATCTTCGCATTATTTTTCGCTACCTGCTCCCTTCGTTTATGAGCTACATTATAGCCCGGCTGACTCTTGCAATTCCACAGATGATTCTGGGGGAGACGGCTCTCAGCTTTATCGGCTTGGGCCTGCAAGCGCCGGCGATTAGCTGGGGCGTTCTGCTGAAGGACGCGCAGGCGATCCGTGTCCTGGCGCTGTCGCCTTGGCTTTTGTTGCCGACAATTTTCGTCGTGGTAAGTATTCTCGCATTCAATTTTGTTGGCGACGGCCTGCGTGACGCTTCCGATCCTTATACCCACGTCTAGCGCCCTCCCGTGCTGTCCCAGCAGAATCGCTTCATTTGGGCTCTTAAACGCTGCCAAAAGGAAGAACAGGAAAATGAATTCGTTTGTTGACTCCAGCAACATCAGGAACGATGGGGATGCCCTGCGCCGGCGGGCTGATAGTGACGGCTATCTCTTTATCCGGAACTTCGTAGACAAGGATGCCATCCTTCAGGCCCGAAGAGACATCATTTCGGTCCTGCGCGAAGTCGGATGGATTGATGACGGGGACGACCCCAATGAGACGATCACCAGCCATGCGCCTCATATATCGGGAGAACCTGAGTTTTCGCCGGTCTACGACATGGTCCAGCGGCTGGAATCGTTCCACACGCTCGCCCACGATGAGGCGCTTGTGAGCGTCATCAGCCACCTTCTCGGTGACGATGTGCTCCTGCAGCCCAGCAATATCGCCCGTTTCATCTTCCCGACAAATCTGGAACAGACGACCCCCGCGCACCAGGATTTCGTTCACATCCAGGGAACACCCGATGTCTGGACTGCCTGGCTGCCGCTTGGCGACTGTCCCCACAGCATGGGTGGATTGAGCGTTCTGACCGGTTCACACAAGCATGGGATCCTGCCGGTCTCGCGCTCTCTCGGCGCGGGGGGACTGCGAGCGCACTTTGAGAAGATTGGCGGTGAATGGGTCTCAAGCCCATTCGAAAACGGAGACGTTCTTTTCTTTCACAGCCATACTGTGCATAAGGGTCTGCCAAACCTGTCCGGAAATCGGATTCGGCTCTCAGTGGACTATCGCTACCAGAGAGCCTCAGATCCGGTCATGGACCTGGTCTTGACCCCGCACCAGGGCCGGCTCTCCTGGGAGGAAATCTACGAAGGATGGAAGTCGACTGAGTTTCAGTACCACTGGGAAAAGTACGAACTTACTCCCGTTGAAAAAGTACCGTTTCAGCCGGTCGAAGAAGCGGGTTAGTGTCATTGAAGGGGTTTGCATCTGTTAGGCGTATCAACGAGGTGTAATTCAAATCTCCTGGAGGCAAGTCTTACACGCCTCCGCGCCAGCGGCCGCAAATTGCGATTTCACCATTACTTTCCTTTGCCGGTAACGAAGGTACACCCTTAACTTCCTCCACAATGGAGACCCCAATCGAAATCAGGTCGTACTGGCCGGTCGGTGTCTACCTACCTGCCTCGCTCGAACTGGCGGAACTCATCTCTGGGCAGGGTGAAACTCGATCAGCTGGCTCTCCTGGATCGTGCGCATGTTCATCTCATACTGCAGCGGAGAATCGAACTCAAATGCCAGCCGCCCGCGTGACTTGGCCAGATAGGTGGCGAACAGCTGGCCGGGGACGCAGTACACCAGCGGGGACAGCGCTTCGGAAACGGAGCCAGCGACCGGAAGGGTCACGTCGGCCGCTTCAGCAAGCTCCGGATTACTTTCGTCAGTGACGACGACGCCGCATCCTCCCATCGTCTGGGTGGTCCGCAACAGTTCCCGTATTCGGCTGACGGACCTCCCCAGTGGCGCGATGAAAAGAACCTGCGTGCCCTTTCCCGTAAGGAAAAACTGCTCGTGCGCCCATTCTTCCAACTCCTGGGAGACGCCGTACACGCGTGGCAATTCATAGGTTTTAGCGGCGTAGAACAGGCTGGTGGCAATACTGGGGCCGGAGCCGAGAAAAGTGAAGCTTTCAATATCTTTGACCTGCTCGGCGTAGGCTTCGGCCGCAGGCGTGCAGATGCGCACCGTCTCCGCGATCAGTTCGGAGGTGGACCGGAGCTCCGCTCGCAGGGCATCCGCCTGCGCCTCTGAGAGGCGGCCCCGCACGACCCCGGTCTGGAAAGCAATCAGATAAAGCGTGGTGAGACTGGCCAGATAGTTGACCAGTCCGAACGATCCGCGACGCGGTTTGTCGTCGTCTGAGTCCGTTGCCAGATTGCTGGGCATGCCTATCAGCTCCCCCGCGAGCCGGACGCTCTGATCGAGGATGGTGTCGGCTTCCTGAGCAAGCCAGCCCTCTGCATTGCCCGTGATCGCAACCGTCCTGGCGCCGCCAAGGCGAGCGTTTACAAGGGCTTCTACGGAGCGGGTGGCTTTGCCCGAATTTGAGATGCCAAAGATCAGTGAGCCGGGGGGTACGAATTCGGCGGCATAGCGTCCGAACTCAAGTGCCTCCAGAGCATCTGTAGGGACGCCGGCGTAGCGGGCGAAGGCATAGCGGGCCGCCAGGCCTGCGAAGTAGGAGTCTCCGCAGCCCGTAATGTAGATGTGTGAAGTCTCCGCGAGAATGGAGGGGTCCAGGGCCTCCAGTTGAGGCTGGACCGTGTCCATGACAGCCGGAATTGCAGGACCTTGATTGCTGATTTCATTCAGCATGTCCTCTATGGTTACGGGTATCGGTTCACCGAATTCCGCCTCGCGTATCGGCCGCGCAACGATTTCATCTGTATCCATCTCTGCCTCTTGCAAAGTGAGTAGTGGGAATGTGGCCCTACCGACGGGCATAGCTGCGTGAGGGCCCGACACTACATGACCAGCATCACCTGCCCGTCTTCAACTGCAACCTCGTAGGTACGCAGTTTGAGGTCGTAGCCAAAGGCCTTGCCGCTGCGAATGTTGTACTCCATGCCATGCCCCGGACAGACCAGGACCTCGCCCTCGTGGGCCCACTGCGTTTCCCAGCACGTGTCAGCGTTACAAATGACTGTGCCTTGCAGCCTCCCCCTGCTCAAGGGGGCTGACTGATGGGGGCAGCGGCCGAACAATGCAAAAAAGTCGCCGTCGACGTTGAATACGGCGATCTGTACGCTGCCGACCTTGACCTCCATGCGCGTGCCGGGCGGAAACTCTTCTAATGATGCAACTCGGATCTTTCGCCGCGGGCGGCTCCTGCGAGCAGGTTGCATTTCGAAAGTCACTTTCGCGGCTTCAGCCCAAAAAAGCGGAGCGCGTTTTCCCCCAGGATTTTGCGGCGGAGCGCATCCTCCATCTCGTAGCGCATAAAGCCCGCGATAAGGTCGCGTTCAAGGTGCGGCCAGTCCGAGGCCCACATGGTCGTATCCTGGCCCTGGTACAACTCGATCAGTTTGACCAGGTCGCCGCGGCGGGGAAGCGCTTCCAATTCATGCGTGCCAATGTACCAGTCGCGTATGTAGTCGCTCGGCTTCTTCTCCAAGGCCGGCAACTCCGTGCGGTATCGCAGGTAGGCGGCATCCAGCCGGTACATGATGAAGGGCATCCATGTGAGCCCGGCCTCGAGAATGGCGAATTTCAGATTGGGGAATCTGACGGGAATGCCGGCACAGACAACCGACATGATCTGCAGCATCGATGTGAACGGAAAGCCCATGCTGTTGACCTGCATGAGCGTGTGAAAGTGGGCAACACGTAGCGGATAATTGTCGTGAATGAGGGCCTCGATGCCATGGAAACTGATAGGAAGATCGTGCCGGGCCGCGGCTGCGAAGATCGGCCAGTATTTCTCGTCGCCAATTGGCGGGTTGACGCCCACATCCGGGATACACACGCTGACAACGTCAGAGTGGGCTGCATGGCTCTCTATTTCCTGCGCGGCCCGTTCCGGGTGCTGGGGGGCAACGACGATTGCAATCTTGACGCCGTCCAGGTTCCTGTAGGCGTCCACCATGTACTGATTGTAAGCGGTGGCGAGAGCTGCCGCCCATTCCGGTTCCGGTAGGTAGCCTATCGGCAGGAGCTCGCTGGGGAAGAGAATGCTGTAATCGATGATTCCCTTCTGCATCCTCGCCAAAAGGTCTTCCTTTGTTGCCAGCTTGGCGCGCGGCGGCTTGTCATAGGATGAGCCGAGCCAGGCGATGTGGGCAATCATGTTGCGCAGCGAGTTGCCGGGCTCGCCTTTGAAGTCGGCCTGGAGGACTGTCTCCATTCGCTTGCGAAAGTGCCCCTCCATGTAGTCGAGCATGAACATGAGCGTGTCATCCACGTGCACGTCAACGTCGACTATCGTCAGGCCTGCAAGCTCATCGCCGTACTGGTCGAGATCTTCGTCCTGGACCGGATTGGAGGAGGGCTCGACTCTCTGGACTATGACGGATTGCCCATCGTCTGCCATCGGAGTATCTCCTGTCGACCTTTTTCGAGAGGCGGAATCCACTCTCATCAGCGACCGCCTGCAGTTGCAGTGCCGCGCGTTTGGAGTTTAGCAGACGAGTGCGAGCCCATCCAAATCAATCGGCGGATTGGCCGTTGCCGGCACCCCTGGCCGCGCGTGGGTTCATCACGTCGATCAGGCCGTCGCCGACCAGGTTGACGCTCAGGACAAGCAGTGTCAGGACGAGACCGGGAAAGCCGGGATACCACGGTGCAACCGTGATGTAGCCGCGACCGTCGCTGATGATAGAACCCAGACTGGGCGTCGGCGGCTGAATTCCGAATCCGAAGAAGCTCAATCCCGCTTCGTACATGATGGCGCCGGGTATTCCCATCGAGAAGGCCACGATTATCGGCCCCATGCAATTCGGCAGCACGTGGCGCAGCAGAATCCGCCAGTTGCCGGCGCCGACACTGCGCGCCGCCTCCACGTAGGTCTGCCCTCTGATCGCCAGAACCTGCCCCCTGACCAGGCGGGCCACGTCGGGCCAGGCCACAAGCGCCAGCGCCACGCAGACCGTCACCAGTCCGGGACCGAGCACTGCCGTCACCGTCATGGCCAGCAGTATCACGGGAAAGGCGAGCATGATGTCGGTGACGCGCATGATGACGTCATCAACCGTCTTCGGGAAATAGCCTGAGACCAGCCCGAGCAGTGTGCCGGCAACCATCGACAGTCCGCGCACCAGGAGGCCGACAATCAGCGAAGTACGCAAGCCGAAAACAACGCGGGCGAAAATATCTCTTCCCAGTTGATCGGTGCCAAACAGATTGCGCGGGTTTGGAGGGAACGGCGGCGTGAGCGTCTCGCCGTCCTGCTCGCGGCGCATTTCAATCTGGGTGGGGTCGCTCACGATGAAGGGCGCGAGAACTGCCAGCAGCACGAAAATAACAATGACTGCAGCGCCGACCAAGGGCAGTCGGGCCTGCCGGAAGCGGTGCCAGTCAAACGTAGCGAATTCGCGGATTGATGAACGCATACAGTAGATCCACGACCAGGTTGACCAACGATACACAGACCGCCAGGACGATTACAGAGGCTTGCAGGGCGGGCAGATCACGAAAGACGAGGGCGTCATATGCGTACTTGCCAATGCCCGGCCAGGCGAATATCACTTCAATGATGGGTATTCCCCCTAGCAGGCGCACGAAGTCAGTGCCAATGGTCGTCACAATTGGAATCAGCGCGTTCGGGAGAATGTGGCGGCGCATTACCAGCACCTCCCTCAGCCCCTTGGCGCGAGCGGTCCGTACGTAGTCCTCTCCCATGACCTCCAAGAGTGCCGCCCGGGTGATTCTGGCCAGGAGTCCCAAGGAAGGCAGTGCCAACGTGACGGCCGGAAGTACGATAAAGCTGTCGAACCCTGAGCCATACCCTGACGGGGGCAATAGACGCCAAAAGACGGCGAAAACTATCTGCAGCATGAGGGCAAGCCAGAAGAGAGGAAAGGAGAGATTCAGGGCCGCGATCGTCATGATCACACGGTCGGCCCACCCGTTACGGCGCGTGGCGGCAATAACGCCGAGCCAGATGCCTATGAGCGCACTGGTCAACTCGGCAGCTATGGCCAACTGCACCGTCTTGGGAAATACTTCCAGGATGTCCCTCAGTATGGGACGGCGTGACTGGTAGGAGCGCCCAAACTCTCCCCGCGCAAGGTCCCACAGGTTATCCAGGTACTGGACCCATAGTGGGCGGTCGAATCCCATCTCCTCCCGAATTGTTGCTACGACGTCGGGGTCGGCGAAGGGCCCGGCCATCATGCGGGCGGGGTCCCCAGGCAGGATGTTCAGCAGAGCAAATAGGACTGTAACCAGCCCGATCAATATTGGGACAAACTGTAAGAGCCGTCGGATCGTATAGCCGAGCATACTGGAGCGGCGGGGATCTCAGTCGAGTTTTCTCAAGCTGAAACCGGCATTTGATCAAAAAATGGCAACTACAAAGCCTCTTTCAATGCTCGACGCCGGACGAGGCGAGCGCAGGTTTCTTTCTCGTCACCCCTCTCAAAGCCAATCACCCATCAATCTGCACTTTCACTGACTTCTGACTACTAACCACTGACTACTGCCTTTCTGGGCGGTCGGGCCTATTCGGCCCTCCCTTGTGCGGGGGCTCCGCC
>VXOE01000082.1 GCA_009840225.1 Caldilineaceae bacterium SB0662_bin_25
CCCCCCCCCCCCACTTTTTTTTTTACTCCCCCCCCCCCCACACCCCACCCCCCCCACACCTCCCCCCCCCCCCCCTCTTTTTTAACCCCCCCCCCCGGGGGGGGGGGCCCCCCCCCCCCCCCACGCCCCCCCTTGTCCGCGCCGTACCGAGTGTGTGGTAAGTATGAAGTTGTCGTCTCGCGGCGGCCGGGCTTCCAACCCCATACCCCGCGTCTCGGCTGACTCCGAGTATGTGCCAGCGCAGGCAAGACAAGCGAGGCGACTCCCATACCATACCCAACGTTCACCGCTATGGCCATCGAGAGCCCGTTACAGAAGTACTGACGGTACGTTTCGCCCAGGCAGACCGCACACGGTACACTCACGGAACATGGCTTAGTAGTTACGTGCTCTAAGAGAAGGCTTCCGCTGCCTAATGGAATGACTAGGCACTGACAACCTGGGGTCGAGTTGACAAAGTGATCGCCGGTAAAGAATAAGCAGCGTGACGCCCCGACGACAGGCGTAGGGAGACATAATGTGATTGACAGCAGAAAACTGGAGAAAGTATACTCCTATTGGTCGAAATCATACTAAAGCCCCGAGTAGTGGGCATACAGTTTCAGAAGGGCGGCAAGTGTCTGGAAATGCTTCCTCGAAACACGTCCCAGCTAACTGAAATTGAGCGCTCCGGGCAAAGAAGACAAGAGAAGGCCACACCATGTCCGACTGGAGTCATCTGGAAGAATTCCGCGTCGTCCGTCTCAACGCCGTCCTCTCGCCAATGTCCCAATATGAGCGGGACCGCTTCCGCGAGCACCACCTCTATCCCTTCGAGGTGGAAGCCAATACGCCCTCAACCATCATTCCCCGCGTCAGCGACTGCGATGCAATCTTCGTCGTCTCCACCGCGCTGCCCGAGGGCGTTATCGAAAGCCTGAGCCGCTGCCGCGTGATCTCTCGCCTCGGTACCGGGACCGACAAGGTCGACGTCGCCGCTGCCACCCGCAAGGGCATCCTCGTTACCAATGTCCCCACCTTCTGCGTCCAGGAACAGGCCGATCACACCATGGCGCTGCTGCTGGCCCTGCACCGCAAACTGCCGCAGATGTCCGCAGCAATGGCGGCCGGTGCCTGGAATGAAGCGCGCCGCCAAGCCTCTGCCAATCAGCGTCTTGAAGGCCGCGTGCTCGGCCTGATCGGTTTCGGCAACTCCGCCCGCGCCGTGGCCAGAAGGGCGCAGGGCTTCGGATATCGAGTTATTGCCACACGCCGCAACATGGCCGCGCCCACGGAGACCGCAGATGAACTGGGCGTCGAGATGATGGGCCTGGAGGACCTGCTAAAAGAGTCGGACGATGTTTCTCTTCACCTGCCCCTAACCGATGAGACGTACCACTTGCTCGACGAGACCATGCTCCGCAAAATGAAAAGAGGCTCCTACTTTGTCAACACGTCGCGGGGCGCAATCGTCGATGAAAAGGCGCTGGTGGAGCTCTTGCGCGCAGGAACGCTGGCAGGCGCAGGAATCGACACCTTCGAAGGTATCGATGTCTTCGTCGAAGAACAGAGACCGCCGGATCACCCTTTACTCTCTCTCGATAACGTGATTCTCTCTCCACACGTCGGCGCCATCTCAGTACAGGCAATGCAGGACGTCACAAACGGCGGCATTGCCAACGCTGCGGCCGTCCTGAGCGGGCACTGGCCGCCTGCCGAAAACCTCGTCAATCCAGGCGTCGTACCCAGGTTTCCCCTCGCTGACCGTGAAGAGTAATCCAATCGGCCCGCCGAAAGCTGTTGAGCCATTTGGGCTGTTCGCGCACTACGGCATCGACACTGTTCTGTGCAGAAGGCCCCAACTGTAGGATTTTCGCGCTCGATTGGATAGTCGCAGCCTATAATTCAACAGACTACAAAAAGATTTGCACTGGCTATAAGACTTGTTGTATGGTGCTCTTGAATCGTGGGCCATTTTGCTTCTAGGCGCTATCGATTCAAATTCAGCTTTTCTTAGCTTGATGGAGGAGTCAATCCATGACCCACGTGATCTTTGATCTGTGCATACGGGACGGAGCCTGCGTAGAGGTGTGCCCCGTGGAATGCATTATCCCAGGCATGCCCGAAGAGGAATGGCCTTGGTACTATATTGATCCGGAAACCTGTATCGACTGCGGCGCATGCGTACCGGAATGTCCGACCGATGCTATTCTGCCCGAAGAAGACTTGCCGGACGAGTACGCCTACACCACTGAACTGAACGCTATGTACTTCGAGGAAGGACCCGGATACGAAGCCCTCGACATGGTCTGACCTCAGTCGACCTCTTCGCGCGGGCTTGCTCTCCTGACGCCCTAGGCGCTTTTGCCGGTGAAGTCCACGTCCGAAGTCCACTATCGGCAGGACGACTCCTTTCAGTGCCGGCCCGTTCTATTCGAAACGTTGCCCCTGCGCCCGCAGGGGCTTTTCTGTACGCTGACTCTTCCGTAGTCTCAGGAGATAACCAAATGACCGATTCTCGCCAAATGAAACCACCTGACTGGTCAGAAGTGGAGCGCGTCCTGATCATCATGGCGCACCCGGATGACCCCGACTTCTCCTGCGCCGGTTCTGCCATCCAGATGGCCCGTCAGGGCATCGAAGTCACATACATGATCCTGACCAACGGCGACAAGGGCAATCACAACCCCCTCGTCACCCGCCGCCAGCTGATCCTGATGCGTAAGGAGGAGCAGCGCAAGGCAGCCGCCCTGTGCGGGGTCAAGGATGTCCTCTTTATGGACGAGGAGGACGGCTTTCTCCGTCCAACGCCCGAAATCCGTAAACGTGTATGTCGCGAAATTCGCCGCATCCGTCCCCAACTGGTTATCTGTAACAGTCCTGACCGCTACGTCTCGGGGCGCGGTTACATCAACCATCCCGATCATCGTAACGCCGGACTCATCGCCCTCGAGGCCATCTTCCCGGCCGCCGACAACCCGATGTTCTACCCTGACCTGACCAACGAGGGCTATCCTCCCCACAACATCAGCCAGCTCTACATCAGTCACGCCGAAGAGTCCGATGTTGAAGTCGACATTACAGATGACCTCGAACTGAAGATTAAGGCGATCCTCTGTCATGAAAGCCAGTTCGACGACCTCGAGGCCACCGAGAAGCGCATGCGAGAGTGGGGTGGCGAGGAGCAGGAGGATGGCAGTAAGCGGCATTTCGAACGATTCCAGCAACTGGATTTCCGCGGCCGGCCGCGTAGAGGGCCTAGAGGGGACGGCAAGACCGCCAAACAATCAGAATCCTGAAATAGAAAGAGTGGAGGGGCAACCCCTCCACTCCTTTGTACATTCAACTCTGTCAACTCGCTGCTGCTACAACACCGAAGCCTGACTCCTACTGCACCTCACCCATCAGCTCTTCCTGCAGCTCATTGGCCGTCTCCGTCAACGCATCGAGCGTCGCCTGGATGTCCGCGCCTTGCATAATCTCATTGAAGGCTGTTTCCGCGGCATCGCGCACAGCCTGGTAAGAGATGAGCTGCGGCTCATACGCGCCGTAACCCAACAGCGCCAGCGCCTCGCCATACTGAGGGTTCTCCTCCACGTAGCCTGTCAGATGTGCTTCCGTTCCCGCACGGGTCGGGAAGTAGTTGCTGGCCTCTACCCAGCGCGCCTGAACCTCCGGTGAAGTAAACCACTTGATGAACAGCCACGCCGCCAGCTCCTGCTCCGGCGGGCCCGCCGTAATCATGACGTCGGCGCCGTAAATGTTCTGCACCGGATTCTCTGTCGTATGCGGAATCGCCGTCACGCCCCACACGTCCATGTCCCGTCCCTGCTCTTCAGCTATCGTCACCATGTCGTTGGCATAGAAGGGCAGACCGGAACTGGAACCCTGTGTAAAACTGGCACGCCGCGCCGCAAACTCTGGATTCGGGTAGCCTTCAGTAAAGAAGTAGGCGCAACCGTTGTCCAGCATCCGCTTCAGCATCGTCATCGCGTCGATCGTGGCCTGCCCATTATAGACATAACCGGTGTTGTCCTCGTTCAGCACGTCACCGCCCAAAGCGAATGTCCAGGACGCCGTCGCCGAGGCATCGTCGCGCAAAATGTAGCCGCCGGTGCCGTCGCCGTTCGCTTCCGCCGCAGCGCATGCCATCTCCTCAAACTCTGCCGGCGTCGATGGCGGTCCGTCGAAACCCAACTCTTCCAGCCAGGTCAGATTGTAGTACAGGACCTCCATCGAGCGGTTGGGCGGAAAGCCCAGCCGCTGGCCGTCGAAGACCGGGTGGACGCCCTGCTCAATGAAACTTGCGAAGAAGTCTTCCCGCTCTTCTGCCGAAAGACCCCACGTCGGGTCATCGATAAACTTGTCGAAGTCGGCCAGTACTTCGTTCAACTGGTAGAATGCCTGGTCGTTCTGATAACCGACAATCAGGCTCGCCGGCTGCTCACCCGACGCCGTGCTGGCGTTAACCTTGTCGCGAATATCGTTGTACCCGCCCTGGTTCTGCGCGTCAAGGACTATCCCGCACTCATTGTTGGTGTTGAAGTCTTCAACAATGACCGCCAGCTTCTCCTCGCGTGAGCCGCTGTGTTGGTGCCACCAGACGATCGTCTGACCGCGCGGGTCAATGCCTGCCAGCGGACCGTCCGCCGCCGGTGCACATGGCCCCGTATCCATCGGCGCTTCGGCAGGAGCTTCCTCCTCCATCGCCGCCGGCGCTTGGGCCGCCGGGGCCGGACACGCGGCCAGAACCAGCGCGGCAACCATGAGCGCGGCCAGCATCCACATACGATTTGCATTCATAGGGTTTGGTCTCCTGTTGTGTCTGAATACCCAAATGGAAAACACGGTATTGAAAGTCGCTGTCCAACCGTCCTGGACGCGAATTTTCCTGAGTTCGGCGTTAACCGTCCCGCTAACCCTTCAAGCCTGTCGTGGCGATTCCTTCAATGAAGTGGCGCTGCGTAAAGAAATAGAGCACCACGATAGGCAGCATCGTGATGATTGCCCCTGCCATCTGCAAATGCAACAACGCGCCCGCTTCGTCCAGGAACGACAGCAGTCCGTACGAAATTGGCCGCCAGTCCGGCGTCGTCGTAACCAGGATCGGCCAGGCCAGCGCATTCCACGCGCCCACAAACCCAAACAGCACCAGCGTCATCACCGCGGCGCTCGATAGCGGCAGGACGACTCTGACCAGGTATCGCAGGTGCCCCGATCCGTCTATCTGCGCAGAGTCCCACAACTCGCGCGGGATCTGCTGAAAGAACTGACGCAGTAAAAATATGCCGAACGCGCTCGCCATAAAGGGAATAGTCAACGAAGGCCAGTTGTTGAGCCAGGGAACCGGGCTGATGCGCCCCAACCAGGACACCGTGATGAAATTTGGCACCCAGGTGATGGCCTCAGGGAGCATCAGAGTCGAGAGTAGCAATGTGAACAGAAAGGTCTTGCCGGGAAACTCCATCTGGGCGAAGGCATAGGCCGCCAGCGCACAAAAGACCAGTGCGCCGCCAACGGAAATCAGCGTGATCTTGACGCTGTTCATGAAGTACAGTGAAAACTGCGCGTCCTGCCACGCCTCTACGTAATTGCTCCACTGCGGCGTTGCAGGCAGCGCCCGGCCCCCTGTTGCCTCCGTCAGATTCATCAGTGAAACACTGACCGTGTAAAGAAACGGCAGAATCGAAGCCGCCGCCCCCACCACCAGGACAACATAAATAATCCCCTGGTTTAACGCAGCTCGACGCGCAGCCGGGTCAGCCAGCCGGGCTCGAAATGTCCCTGCACCGACCGCACCGCTAGCCATAGAAGACTCTCCTGCTGGCAATCCGGTTGTTGACCAGGGTTATGACCATGATGATGAGCAACAGCAGAATGGCCAGCGCCGAAGCGTACCCGTACCTCGTATCCCGCTTGAACGCCTGGAAGATGACGATGCTTGCCGTATCCGTCGTGCCCAGCGCCGCCGCCTGCCGTAGCACGAAAATATGGTTGAAAGCCTTGAATGTACCTATCACCGCATACAGCGAAAGGAAGTAAATCGTCGGCGAGAGCAGCGGCAGCGTAACGTGCCGGAACTGCGCCCAACCTCCGGCGCCGTCAATGTCGGCTACCTCATACAGCTCATTCGGAATCGCCCCCAGCCCGGCCAGAAAGATCACCGTATCGAACCCGACATACGTCCATATGCCGTAAATCATGATCGCGACCAAAGCCAGGCTCGGTCCCGACAAGATAGGTCCCAAATCGATTCTTCCACCGGTGATCATCTGGATAATCCCCGCTGGTTCACTCAACCAGAGCAGCGGTTCCGCGCCGAACAGGTCCAGCAGACTGTTCAGCGGCGCAGTCGGCCTGTTGGAAAAGATGATCCGGAACACCGCGGCCGTACCCACAAACGGCGCCACATACGGCAGGAAATAGAGCACGCGAAAAAGCGTCTGGCCGCGAATCTTCTGGAAGAGGAGTGCCGCCAGTATGAGGGCCAGGCCCAACTGAATTGGCACCGTTCCCAGGACGTAGAACACGGTTGCCATCAACCCGTTCCACCAGTCCTCATCCCCCGCCGAGACGACCCGCGGCAACTCCGCGATCAATACCCACGCCCCCGCCATCAGGGCTACCGCCCCGACCAGCCGCAACGCCATGCCCGTATTGGAAGACCGCTGCCCCGCACTCTCCCATAGTCGCCAAGCCAGCAGCAGCAGAAGGAATCCCGCGCTGATGGTCACAATTTGCGACCAGAGTTCCAGCCCCACGCCCTCCTCCAACGCTTCAGCGTAGGCAGCGTTAATCTCAGTCCACGTCAGCCAGATGAGTGCGGCGGCACTGACCAGACTGATGCCGGCACTGAAGAAAGGCACAAAATAAATCGGTTCCCGGCTGTCTCGGGCTACTGTGCGGTTGACGAACAACCCCCACACCACCCCTCCGGCCAGCAGAACGACCGCGATCCAGAGCGCTATCTGCACCTTGGGCAGCCACCATGTCTCCACCACCAGACTGCGAAATGCTTCTTGTGTGTTGTTCTGCCCTCGTAGTTTGGATGGGATCAACAGCATCTCAGGCAGAAGAACATATACAAATCGAGCAAACAGAGCAGTGCCCGCCGCTGTCAGAATCGCGGGCAACGCCCACCGCATCGCATTCGTCTGCTCTTGCCTGTGTTCCTGGACAGCGCGCGCGATCGTGCTGACGGCGAAATAGATCAGGCCGGCTGCAATCCAGAATGTAAGGATGTAGATGAGGTTGTCAACTGCCCTGACGTAGTTGCCCAAACCGTCGTAAGAGCCGACGATCTTATTCAGGCCGCGCAGCGTGCTCTCATAGGCGGCGAAAGCTAGGGGAAAAAGACCGAAGAGACCAATTATTATGAAAGCCGGTGCCAAAAACGAATAGGCGAGCAGCATCTCGCGCAGTCGCCTCCCCTGCCGTCCTTGGAACCAACTCGGGGCGGCCCGTACCTGCTGCCTGAGATCATCGCGAAATGCCGCAGGTTGAGAAGCTGTACTATCCACGAGGAGATCGCTTTCCCAGTTCTTCTAAGCCACTGCGCCAACGCCGGATTTTTCGCTCATATTATAGTGCAAGCTGGCCTTTGCGTCAACGATTACGCCAGGTGTCTGGTCACGGGTCGGCATAGCTTACGTGTGGCATTCTCCTGCCTTCCAATGTCTGGGAACCCGTGTCCTCATGCCATCTGTCAATCTTGTACGCTACGAATATTGCCCTGTTTATAAATGGTCAATAGTCTGCAAGCACTTGCCTTGAACCACTGAAGTTCCAGGTATGCAGCAAACGTGCTGCCCCGAGCGACAGACGTGCAGCTGTCTGGAGCGCCGGCCTGGTCGGTTACTATTTCGCGAACCCCATTTCGTCGTATCAGACGGCATTCATGCCACAAGCAGCCTGCCAATATCGCAAGTCTCCGCATTGCAGAACCACAGCACACCTTCGTGGATGGTCATCCCGTGGACTTCGTCAGGCGCCTCTACACGTATCACATCAAAGATCCGTCCACTCTCAGGATCCAGCAGGCAGACCGTGCCCGCCGATGTATCCGCCGCCCACAGCTTCCCATCTTCAGACCAGGCAATCCCGTGTACCCGCAGCCCCGGTACCCGGATGCTGTGCACCTCCTGCCAGCCGTCGGGATCCATTACATGCACCATCTGCGAAGGCGGAGACGCGACAAACAGCCTGCCGTCGCGCCACTCCAGCCCGTGAGCGCCTGTCTCCTGGGCATCCGCCGCGCCCTCCCGCCATGCCACAACACCGGCCCCGGGCGAACAGTACTTGGCTACCGTCCGGCCCGTTTCCGCATCCAACTGCGCAATCTTCCTCTCATACGTGGACGCGATCCACACATATCCCCCGCCCACTGTTATGCCGCTCGATTTGACCGTGTCGGTCTTGACGTCGAATAGCACCTCTCCCGTCTCGTAGTCCTGCCGGTAGAGCCTGTCGTTGCCCTGGTCAATACACCACAGCCCATCGGCGCTGGCCTGGAGTCCATTCGGATGCGGCCCCGGACTTGCAAACCGCTTCTCTACTTGCGCGATCTTTACAGGCATGAAAACGCTCCTCCTATTTTGGCGCCTCAAGCTAATGCGGGCGATCGGGAAAAAGTTTCTCCACTGCATTACGATAAAGGCCAGCCCGCGCCTAGTCAAGTCTTCCCAATGTTTCCCCGTGACACGTAGACTGGGTTGAAAAATTGCGTCGCCCCCGCCTCCCATCTATAATTGGGCTTCTTGTAATGCGTGCCAGGGCGTCCACTGCACAGGGCACCGAGAGCGCACTGCCTCGAATGCACTGTGCGCCCATACAGCGCGCGACTCTGCCGTTCCAACCTTACGGAGCACTGTTATGCTTAAGACCCATACTTGTGGCGAACTGCGAGCCGGCGATGCCGGCAAAGCGGTCACTCTTTCCGGGTGGGTCAACCGCCGCCGCGACCACGGCGGACTGATTTTCCTGGACTTGCGCGACCGTTTTGGCATCACTCAGGTCACCGTTTCCGATGACCCCGCACTTAATCTGCCCAATGCGGCCAATCCGTCCAATGGCGCCAACAACGGGAATAACGGCTCAGGAGCGCTTGAGATTGCCTCCCAGATTCGCAGCGAATTCGTTGTCAAGGTGAGCGGCTCAGTACAAAAACGCCCGCAGGGCTTTGAAAACCCGGAACTGGAGACCGGTGAGATCGAGGTCATAGCCGCTGATCTGGAAATCCTGAGCGAGGCCCGAACGCCCCCCTTCGTCATCAGCGGCAGTCAGGGCGACGAGGTCGATGAAGCTGTGCGTCTCAAGTATCGATACCTCGACCTGCGCCGCCCAAAGCTGTCAGGTAATCTGCGGCTTCGGCACGAGATCGTTCGCTTCATTCGCAACTTTTTCTACGACCGCGACTTTCTCGAAGTTGAGACACCCATCCTGCTGAAGAGCACGCCGGAAGGCGCGCGCGACTTCGTCGTGCCCAGCCGCATCCATCCGGGCCGCTTCTACGCCCTGCCCCAATCTCCCCAGCAGATGAAACAACTGCTGATGATCGGCGGCTTCGAGCGCTACTTCCAGATCGCACGCTGCTTTCGCGATGAGGACCTGCGCGCCGACCGCCAGCCCGAGTTCACGCAGTTGGACCTGGAGATGAGCTTCGTAGAAGCTGGAGACGTCATGGCGCTCATCGAAGAGATGCTTATCAGCCTGTCAGCCAAAATCAGCGACAAACCCATCCAGCAGACCCCTTTCCCGGTCCTGACCTACGACGAAGCCATGGCCAAATATGGCATTGATCGCCCCGACATTCGCTTCGGGCTCCAGCTGTTTGATGTGACCGAAAAGGTCCGCAACAGCCGTTTCGGCGTGTTCAGGAACGCCGTCGCCGCCGGCGGCATCGTCAAGGGCGTTCGATATCCCCATGGAGCGAAACTCAGTCGCAAAGAGACTGACGATCTGATCGAATACGTAAGGCCTTATGGCGCGAAAGGACTGGCTTGGATCGGCATTACCGGCGAAGCCGGCGACGACGGAAACTATCCGAACGAGAGCCTGCGCAGTCCAATCGTCAAGTTCCTAAGCCAGGAGGAGATCGCAGGCATCATTGAGGCTGCCGGCGCGGCGCAGGGCGATCTGATTCTTCTCGTGGCCGACGAAGAATCTGTAACCAATCCTGCGCTTGCCAACCTGCGTCTTGAAATCGGTGCACGCGCCAACCTGATCGACTCGAATCTCCTTGCCTTCTGTTGGGTCGTGGACTTCCCCCTGCTCGAATACGACAGCGACGAAGATCGCTGGGGCGCCATTCACCATCCGTTCACCAGCGCCCGTGACGAGGACTGGAGCATCCTCGAACAGCGCCCCGCTGACGTCAAAGCCAAGGCCTACGACGTCGTCCTCAACGGCTGGGAGATTGGCGGCGGCAGCATCCGCATCCACCGCAGTGATCAGCAGATGCGCATGTTCCAACGCCTCGGTCTGAGCGAAAGCGATGTGGACGAACAGTTCGGCCATATGCTGGAAGCCTTCCAATACGGCGCGCCCCCCCACGGCGGTATCGCAATGGGGATCGAGCGCGTCGTTGCACTCTATGCCGATGCCCAGAGCATCCGCGAGGTGATGGCCTTTCCCAAGACCGCAACCGGGACAGACCTTCTCCTTGAGGCCCCGAGCCCGGTTGACGACGATCAACTCGCCGAGCTCCATATCTCTGTCAGAGAGCAGAACGAGTCCGCACAATGAGACGGTGGCCGGCACACTGTGCCGCGCTGTCAACATTAATGGCATGAAATAGATGTCCCGCTCTTGGCCTTGACCAACCTTCGCAAACGAATGAGGATCGACTCGCGATTCCCTTCGACTTTGCCAGGTGCCTGACAGGGTCATTGCCAAAACCTTGTTTGGCAGGGGATCTCATACTGTGCTATAGTTTCACTGCAGCCCTGCAATGCCCGTGATTGACTAGTTTGAGGGCGAACCAACAACAGACTCACGGGAGCAAGGTGAAGGTACGTGGATGTGATAGCCCGCCCTACCAGGGGAGAGGGCAAGACGGAAGCGACCAGCCGGCGCCCACCTACGAACCTCGGTTCGTACCCACTGGATCACACGACATTGCGGGGTTGGAAATGCGTCCGGGGCCACCCGGACGTTTTTTCTTTTTCTTGCCGGCTACAGATAGCACCCATATTGCTCAACTCGCACGCCTGACAGCGATCGGACAGAAACCCTATGGATGTCCAACGCGAATGTTCCCTCCGCATATACCCCGTGGACCTGCAGGCCCACAGCAACTGTTCAGACGGCACCGACTCACCTGAAGAGCTGGTCGACAAAGCCGCCGCACTGGGAATCCGCGTTCTGGCCGTCACCGACCACGACAGCGTCCTCGGTGTGGCTGAAGCTCAGGCCCGCGGTGCCGAAATTGGCGTGCATGTCCTTCCCGCCGTCGAATTCAGTACCTCTCGCGACCGTGAAAACGACTTTCGCGATTTTGACATCATTGGCTATGGCATCGACCCCACCAATCCGACTCTTCTCGCTACGCTGAACCGGCTCAAGGACAGTCGCATAGAACAAAAATCGCGCCAGGTCGAGCGCCTGCAAAGCTATGGAATCCGTGTCCCGTTGGATGAAGTGTTGGCGCTGGCCGAAGGCGTACCGGGCCGCCCCCACATCGCACAGATCGCACTCAAGTACAACCCGCACAAGTTCACTTCCCTTAGCGACGTA
The DNA here is from genome assembly GCA_009840225.1 of Caldilineaceae bacterium SB0662_bin_25. Taxonomy (GTDB): domain Bacteria; phylum Chloroflexota; class Anaerolineae; order Caldilineales; family Caldilineaceae; genus Bin5. The sequence continues at coordinate 11,713 of VXOE01000082.1, forward strand.
TTCCAGCAATATCTCGCCTCAGACGCCGAAAACCCCACTCACGTGCCCCGCCCCTTCATCCTTGGCGTTATAGAAGCCATCGAGCTCACGCACGCCGCCGGCGGCAAAGCCGTTCTCGCCCATCCAGGCATTTACAGGCGCATTCACAGCCTTGAAGAGTCCCTGGCCCGCCTGGTCGACGTCGGCCTCGACGGACTCGAAATCCAGTACCCCTATGCCCCTGAAGGTAGAGATTCAACCGACAGACCTATCGCCTGCTTTGCCGAGTTGGCGGCCAGGTTCGGCCTGTTCGAAACTGGCGGCAGCGACTACCACGGCGAACGCAAGCCCAATCGCCTCGGTGAAGCCGGTCTCGAATGGGAACAGTGGCAGAGGCTTCAGGAACTGAACGGATGGTAGCCTCCGTCTCTCTCCAGGAGCAGCGACAGCGGCAGCATGTACTCCGTCCGACTTGGCTGGAGATTGATCTTTCCGCTCTTGCGGTCAACATAGGCCAACTTCGGCGGCGCATCGGGCCGCAAAGGCTTCTCTATGCCGTTGTCAAAGCCAATGCCTACGGCCACGGCGCCGACCTGATCGCGCCGGCCGCCTTGCAGGCCGGCGTAGACCGCCTCGCAGTCGCCGCCGTCAACGAGGCGATCCCCCTGCGCGAAGCAGGCGTGACCGCCCCGATTCTCCTGCTCGGATACACGCCCCCGGAACTGGCCGAAACGCTGCTCGAATACGACCTCACGGTTTCCGTCTACGAGACCCGCGCTGCCCTCGCCTTCGCTGAGACCGCTGCTCGCGTCGGTCGCCCTCTGACCCTACATCTCAAGGTTGACACAGGCATGCACCGCCTCGGCATCGACCCTGACGCCGCCCCCGATCTCTGCGCGATGATTTCTCAGAACACGCACCTTAATCTCGAAGGCATCTACACGCACTTCAGCACCGCCGACGAGTCCGACAAGCAATACACCCGCAAACAGCTTCGGCGCTTCAACCAACTGTTGGCGCGGCTCACCCGCACCGGCTGTCGCCCACCCATCGCCCACGCCGCCAACTCAGCCGCAACCATCGACCTTCCGGAAACACATCTGGACGCGGTCCGCTGCGGCATTCTCCTTTACGGTCTGTCGCCCAGCGACGAAGTGCCCGCGCCGCCGCAGATGCGGCCCGTTCTCAGTTGGAAGGCCCGCATCGCCCAGGTGCGCTGCCTCAAAGCCGGCGAATCGGTATCCTACGGCAACACATGGCGGACGCCCGGTCCCAGCACAGTCGCAGTAATACCGGTGGGCTACGCCGACGGCTTCCCTCGCAGTCCCCGTACTTGGAAAACTGTGCTCATCCGCGGTCGCCAGCTGCCCGTCGTTGGCCGCATCTGTATGGACCATGCCTTCGTCGACGTGACCGAACTCGCGGCATCCGGGGTCCCCGTGACCCGCGACGACGAGGTCGTCCTCATCGGAGACCAGCATGGCTCGAAAATCTCCGTGGAGGACGCCGCCGCCCGCCTCAAGACCAACAACTACGAGGTAGCCAGCCGCCTCATGGCGCGGCTGCCCCGCATCGCAACCCACAGCCGGACGTCGTAGGCCCCAACACGAGCGCGACGAGAAAATGGCCGCAGAGAACCGGGAGTTGGCATCCAGGGCCCGCACGATTTACCAACTGTTCCTGGAAGAATACGGTGAGCCGGAGTGGAAACCTTCCCGTTCCGGCTTCGAGCAGCTGATCCAAACCATCCTCAGCGCCAATACCAACGACCGCAATTCAGGCGCAGCGTTCCAAACGCTCAAGGACCGGTTTGACAGTGACTGGGACGCCGTGCGCACCGCGCCCCTGGGCGAGATCAAAGACGCCATCCGCGTTGCCGGGATGTACAACCAGAAGGCGCCCCACATCGTCCAGACATTGGAGATCCTCTTCAGTGAGGAAGGGAGCTACAGTCTGGAGCACCTGCGTGAAATGGAGCCGGCAGCCGCCCAAGCCTACTTGCAGCGTTTTCCCGGCGTAGGCCACAAAACGGCCAGCATCGTCCTTCTTTTCAGCTACGGCATGGCAGCCTTTCCTGTCGACACGCACGTACAGCGCGTGACTCAGCGCCTCGGCATGAGCGGCCGCCGTGCGTCGGCAGAAAAGATCAAAGCTGTCTGGGAGGAAATGCTGCCGGCAGAAACCTACTTCAGCCTGCATGTAAACATGATTCGCCATGGCCGCACCGTTTGCACTGCGCGCACGCCCCGCTGTGCCAGCTGCGTAATGCAGGACGACTGCGATTACTACGCCCGCCTTGGCGAATGGGACGACGCCCCGCCCGGCTAGGAGCTGAGCACGCAAAAAGCCGCCTGCTGCGAACACAGGCGGCTTCTGTTCGAAAACTCTTCATGTCCCGGATTAGACCGAACCGGGACATATCCCTGGCTGCAACTCTACTGCCTCTATTCTGCCAGGGCCTTCTTCTGCATGCGCTTCAGTCTGCTCTTGCGGCGTCCGGCATTGTTGGCATGAATGGCGCCGCGTTGCGCAGCCTTGTCCAAAGCTACGAAGGCCTGGCGCACTGCCTCAGGCGCCTCCGGATCGGAATCCTCAATTGATTCACGCGCCCTCTTCACAGCTGTCCGGGCGGCGCTGCGATATCCCCTATTGCGGTCGCGGCGTCGCAAGTCCTGGCGCACCCGCTTAGCGGCTGATCTGATATTCGGCATCTGTTTCTCCACCGCGGCCCACAGGCCGCTCCGTTTGAGACTTCCCAATTGAACGACAGTTGGCTGCATTGTATCAAGTGGAAGTGCCTAAGTCAATCTCAACCCCTACTTGTGCACATTCAAAAAAGTGGGTGATTCCACGCAAATCTCTGGCAGCAACTGGAACATCGCCGTTCCACGATCTACTCTGTTAGAGAGGAAACGCCCTTTCTGACCACTAACCACTGACTACTGCAGTTCCGGGCGGTCGGGCCTAGTCGGCCCTCCCTTGTGCG
>VXOE01000204.1 GCA_009840225.1 Caldilineaceae bacterium SB0662_bin_25
ACAAGGGAGGGCCGACTAGGCCCGACCGCCCAGAACTGCAGTGGTCAGTGGTCAGAGACGGGGCGACTACTGAGAGTTGAGCGCGAGATTGGTGGGGCTTCGGTGCTGTCCGAGGTATAGGGAAGTTCGTCCCTCTTTGGGGAGGCACACGTCATTTCAGGCTGTTTTGATCCCTTTGGGGCTCTGGTATACAATTCGTAGCACAATCGTTCTTTCATTTCCGATGGATTTGAATATGGCTGATGAACGCAGCGTGACGCAGAGAAACTTGCGGCGAGCCTCCGGGCCGAACAGGCGGGAGATTTCGGGCGAGAGACAGGCCGAGGACGGCCGTGTGGATTACGCGTTGCGGCCCAAGAGCCTGGACGAGATGGTCGGCCAGGAGAAGATGCGGGAGAAGATGCGCATTCTGGTTGAGGCGGCGCGTCAGCGGGGTGAGGCTCTGGATCATGTGCTGTTGTACGGGCCGCCGGGGCTGGGCAAGACCACGCTGAGCCATATCCTTGCGCATGAGATGCAGGGCAATCTGAAGCCGACGTCCGGGCCGGCGATCGAGAAGGCGGGGGACCTGGCGGCGATAGTCACAAATCTGCGCAAGGGAGACATCCTCTTTATCGATGAGATCCACAGGTTGGGCCGTGCGGTTGAGGAGATTCTCTATCCGGCGATGGAGGATTTTGTACTGGACATCACGGTCGGGAGCGGCCCGAGCGCGCGCAGCATCCGGCTGAAGCTGCCAAGGTTTACGGTGATCGGCGCGACGACGCGGCTGGCGTTGATGACGGCGCCGCTGCGGGCCCGTTTCGGGGTTGTGGAGCGGTTTGATTTCTACAGCCGGGAGGCGTTGGAGACGATCATATTGCGGGCGGCGGCGATGCTGGAGACGGCCATTGACGATGAGGGAGCGGCGGAGATCGCGCGGCGATCCAGAGGTACGCCGCGGGTGGCCTTGCGGCTGCTGCGGCGGGTGCGCGACTATGCGCAGGTGCGGGGGGATGGGAGCATCAGCGTTGCGCTGGCCGGTGATGCGCTGGCGGTGAATGAGATCGACCATTTGGGGCTGGACGATCTGGACCGGCGGGTGCTGGATGCGATTGTCAGCAAGTTTAGCGGGGGTCCGGTCGGGCTGGGGACGCTGGCGGCGAGCATCAGTGAAGAGGACGACACGATCATGGACGTTGTGGAGCCCTATCTGCTGCAGTTGGGTTTTCTGGACCGCACGCCGCGCGGGCGCACGGCGACGAGGGCGGCGTATGAGCACATCGGCGCGGTCTATCCGGATTCGCCGGAGCAGAGGAGTTTGTTCGGGGGAGGGTCGGAGTGAGCGGTTGCGGCGAGGCTGCACAGGGGGACGGGAAGATGGCGCAGGTGACGGATGCCCTCCTGGAACAGATGGTAGAGAAGATCGTGGCGGAGGTTGATCCCGAGCAGATTATCCTATTTGGCTCGCGTGCACGCGGGGATGCGCGGGCAGGGTCTGACGTAGATCTGGTGGTCGTGGAATCGGAGCCGTTTGGTCAGGAGAGGAGCAAACGGCTGGAAGCGGCCCGACTTTACCGAACGCTTGCCGGGTTCGGCGTTTCCAAAGACATTTTGGTCTATAGCCGCGACGAGGTCGACTACTGGCGCGATTCCCTCAATCATGTGCTGGCGCGGGCGCTGCGGGAAGGACGAGTTTTGTATGAGCGACGCTAAGTGCGCCCGTCTGTTGATGGAGGCCTCGAAGCGGGATGTGGAAGCTTTAAGAGGTATGGGAGACGCATCCGTTTTTGCAGACGAAATATTCGGCTTCCATGTACAACAGGCAGCGGAGAAACTGCTCAAGGCCTGGATCGCTCTGTTGGGGGAAACATACCCTCTTACTCACGATCTGGAACTGCTGTTCAATCTTCTCCAGAAACGTGGCGTGGACGCGTCCGACTTTGCGGGGCTCAACGAATACACGCCCTATGCCGTTCAGTTCCGGTACGAAGCACTTGGATTAGACGCAAAGCCACTCGACAGGCAGGCAGGCCTTACACTCGTGGAATCCTTGCTAACACAGGTTCAGCTGCAGTTTGGACGTGAGGAAGGGGCGTGACGAAACAATAACTCACGCCACCATTGCGTTGTAGAGGCGCTCGACGTTTTGACGGTGGGTGGTCAGGGCGGGGGGCGTGCGGCGATTTTCGGGCAGGAGCGTCTCGGTTATCTGTTCTGACTGGCTCCAGAATTTGTTTTCGGCAACCGCTTGCGAGACTGTGCGGCGCAGGCCGTGGAAGTAGCTGACGTCGGCGGCGAGCCGTCCCATCACCTCCACTTTGTCTGACGAGACGGAGCCTGTGCGGGGGATGTAGAGCTGCAGGCGACGGCCTTTCACCAGACGGGCCAGAAGGCGGAGGCTCTCGATCTCATCCTCACCGTTGGAGTCTTCGCCCAGTTCAGGCAGCGCGAGATCGCTGCCGAAAGATCCTCCACATATTATCCCCATAGCCGGAAAACAGATCAGATTGGCGTGCTGCTGGGAGTAGATATCCAGCAGATGCCGGCCGACGTTGATATGGGCGATGCCGCCGGGCTGGGTCTGGACGAGCGGCAGGCCGACGTCGCGTGCGGCGGAGGTAAAGAGTGCGGCGGATTCTTCGGCCACGTCGAAGCGGGTTGCTGCGTCATCCGGCGGGTCGATAATCAGGAGTCTGTCGGGGGTGCCGAGGAGGCGGGCGAGGACGAAGAGTGAGTGGGAAGGTGGGTCGCCTTCGCTGTACATTTCCAACTGGTCATAGAGCTGGGAGATTTTCATATGCGGGGGTCCAGACGCGCGGAGCAGTCACAGGCGGAGTTGGGGTCGATTCTTTGCAGGAGCGCGGCAAGCGCGGGCACAAGGACCTCCAGCCCTGTGAAGTCTTCTGTTTGGGGCGGAGTGGGCGGGCGTTCGGCGCTGATCTCGTCGACAGTTCCGAGGCCGGCGAAGCAGAGTCCCAACTCGCGGGCTAGGGCGATTTCCGGCACGAGATTCTGGCCGAGGACGTCGGCGCCCCAGCTGCGGAACATGCGGGCTTCGGCTGCGGTTTCACGGCGGGGGCCGTCGACGCCGAGGTAGACGGCACCGGGGGCCATGGGCAGGATTTGCGACAGCGTCTCGGTGAGGCGTGGGCAGACGGCCGGGGTCTGGCTGAGGCCGGCCGTGCCCTCGTTTTCGTAGAAGGTCTGGGGTTGGTGGCGGGTGAAGTCGATATAGTCGGTGATCAGGAGCGGATGGCCCGGGCCGAGCATGGGATTGACGGCGATGACGCTGTCACAGGCGACGATCTGCGTGACATTGAGGCTGTGAGCAGCCTGGAGGGTGGCGCGGGGATCGGTGCGTGAGGGCAGGCCGTAGTAGGGTTGAATCCAGACGGACGGTGTGTCCGGGAGGCCGCGGCGGGCGAGGGGGCCGACGGGTCCGTAGGGGGTATCGACATGGCGTTCTTCGATGAGAGGACCGAGGGCCTCCAAGGATTGCGGTGGAAGCGGAACGGCCAGCAGAAGCAGCAGTGAATTCAACTGTTTCTCCGGGCGCAGTGTGATATAATGTGGTTAGTTGATCCTCATCCTGCGGCAGGCTCTATCTGCGTCCACGATAGCATCAGTTGCCAGCGACAGCAAACGGGTGGAGATATTGGAATCGTCAGCGTGATCGGGGAGAGTCGATGAGCAGACCGGTTCGCATTGCTCTGATCGGAGCCGGCGCGTTTGTGCGAAAGGCGCATGCGCCGTCTTTGCTGGAGCTGGGAGACGCGGTGCAGATTGTTGCCGTTTGCAGCCGCACGCGAAGGTCTGCCGAGACGGTGGTGGAGACGATCCCATACGACGTTGATATATACACGGATGTCGGCGCGCTGCTGGCGGACGGGCGCATTGAGGCGGTCGATATTGTGTTGCCGATTCCGATGCTGCCGGAGGTTGTGTCGCAGGCACTGGCGGCGGGAAAGCATGTTTTCAGCGAAAAGCCGCTCGCGCAGACTGTTGCCGAGGGGCAGGCCTTGATCGCGGCCAGCCGGTCCTATGGAGACCGGGTGTGGATGGTGGGTGAGAACTGGCGGTATGAGGAGGCCTTTCAGGCGGCGGCGCGGGCGGTGCGAGCCGGGTGGATCGGGCAGCCACTGATCTGCGATCTGTCGCTGCAGCTGCCGATCAGGGCCGAATACCAGGGGCCGACCTGGCGGAATTCGGGCGAGGTGCTGGGAGGCTATCTGCTGGACGGGGGCGTGCATCATGTAGCGGGTCTGCGCGTGGTTCTGGGAGAGATAGAGAGTGTGAGCGCGTTGACGACGGCGCACCGGGAGGATCTGCCGCCGGCGGACACGATGAGTGCGGTGCTGCGCTTCAGCAACGGGGTAGTCGGCACCTATTTGATCACCTACGCGGTGGGGAGCAGTCTGGGAACGGATGCGGTCCACATTGGCGGGAGTGTAGGCAGCTTGCGCGTCTCGCGAGGGGAGCTTGTGCTGGAGCGGGACGGGGAGAGCGAGCGGCAGGCGTTCAATGTGCTGATCAGCGTGCGGGAGGAGTTGGCTGCGTTTATCGCGGCGGTACGGGATGGTTCCCCGCATCGGAATTCGCCCCAGGAGGCGTTGCAGGACCTGGCCGTGGTTGAGGCGATGCTGGCGTCGGCGCGGACAGGGCGTTTGCAGCGAGTTGAGCGGCACGTGTGACGCGGCGGAACAGCTGCGCAGGGGCGCAGACGTAGGGCTGATGCAGCCTTGCCTAACCCGTTCCGACCAGGAGTTGTCAGTTCCCCCGCCCAAGGAGGACCAAATGAACATCTTAGGCATTGATATTGGCGGGAGCGGCATCAAGGGGGCGGTGGTCGACGCGGAAACGGGCGAGTTGCTAACGAAGCGGCGCCGCATTGGGACGCCAGACCCGTCAACGCCGCAGGCGGTTGCCGAGGTTGTGTTAGAGATCGTCCGTCACTTCGGATGGGCAGGCCCGATGGGTTGTACGTTCCCGGCGGTGATTCGCAATGGCATTGTGTGCACAGCGGCGAATGTGGACGACTCGTGGATCGGGACCGATGCGCCGGAGCTGTTTGAGCAGGTGACCGGTTGTCCGGCGTCGATCGTTAACGACGCGGACGCGGCCGGCATTGCGGAGATGGTCTTTGGCGCGGGCAGGGACCAGCCCGGTGTGGTGGTGCTGCTTACCCTGGGCACAGGCATTGGTTCGGCTCTGTTTGTTGACGGACACCTGGCGCCGAACACGGAGTTCGGGCACCTGGAGATTGACGGTTACAACGCGGAGAGCCGGGCTGCGAACAGCGCGCGAGACCGGGAACAGCTGAGCTGGAAGAAGTGGGGGAAGCGCTTAAACAGATATTTTCAGACCGTTGAATTTCTACTTTCGCCGGATCTGTTTATCATTGGCGGAGGCGTAAGCAAGAGAAGCGAGAAGTTTGTCAAGTATATTGACGTGCGTGCGCCGATTGTGGCAGCGCAGATGCGAAATCATGCGGGCCTGATCGGGGGTGCGATGGCGGCACTCGCCCTGATTCAAGGGGAAGGAGACGAGGAGCGGGCTCCTGCCGAACTCTATGTGACGGGGTAGGATTGAAGGTCCAAACCTTGTGTAGGTATTTCGGTGGTCGAAATCATCAGCCGGCAACAGGCTGGCCTCTGACGCTGCACAGTTCTGAAATTGCCCCATCGGGGGAGGAACGTTGGGCGCGGTCGAACCACATCTCAACGCAGAGACGATCTTGAGGAGAAGAGCAATCATGACAAGAATGAACGAAGCGGCGGCAATCGGTCAGGCGATCTGGCTGGACTTCATCAGGCGCTCCTTCCTAGATTCCGGGGAGTTGGGCGACCTGGTCGCCAAGGGTCTGCGGGGCGTTACGTCGAACCCGTCGATCTTCCAGAAGGCGATCACGGCGAGCACCGACTACGACGCCGCGGTTGAACGGCTGGTCGGTGAAGGCAGATCGGTCAATGACATATACGAGGCGCTGGCCATCCAGGACATTCGCCGTGCGTGCGACATCATGCAGCCGGTCTATGTGAGCTCGGACGGGCTGGACGGCTATGTCAGCCTGGAGGTGAATCCAAAGCTGGCCTACGATACGGAAGGCACGGTTATGGAGGCCCGCCGGCTCTCGTCTCTGGTGGACAGGCCGAATGTGATGATCAAGGTGCCGGCCACGCCGGAGGGTATTCCAGCGATTGAGACGCTCACCGGCGAGGGCATCAATATCAATGTCACGCTCATCTTCTCGCTGCAGCAGTACGAAGACAGCGCGATGGCCTATATTCGCGGTCTGGAGAAGCTGGCTGATGCAAATGTGGATTTCAGCCGGGTGGCGTCGGTGGCCTCCTTCTTCGTCAGCCGGGTGGACGGAAAGGTTGACCCCAAGCTGGTTGAGCTTGGCAACAGCGAGCTTCAGGGAAAGATTGCGATTGCAAATGCCAAGATGGCCTATCACCGCTTCGGCGAGTTGTTCAGCGGACCTCGCTGGGAGAAGCTGGCGGGGCAGGGGGCGCGGGTACAGCGTCCGCTGTGGGGAAGTACGAGCACCAAGAATCCCGACTACCCGGACACGCTGTACGTGGACGAACTGATTGGCCCGCACACGGTCAATACATTGCCGCCTGAGACGCTGGACGCGTTTCTGGATCACGGCTGCGCGGCGCGCACCGTGGATGCAGATGTGGAGGAGGCGCGGCAACATTTGGCGGATCTGGCTGAAATTGGCATCGATCTGGGTGAGGTCACCACGGAGTTGATGGGTGAAGGTGTGGACGCGTTCGCCGACTCATTTGACGAGTTGATGTCGGGCATTGCGGAAAAGGTGACGGCGATTGCGGGCGGGGACGAAAACCAGACAAGAGCACGCGCCGATTTTTTTACGGTGCCCTCCGGAGCCAGGTAGAGGGCGCTCTGGAGGAGATTGACAGGGAGCGCATCGTCACCCGCATCTGGGCCAGGAGCCACAGCGTGTGGAGTGACAAGCCGGACGAGATCGTGGACCGGCTGGGCTGGCTGGATATTGCCGTCAGGATGGAAGAGGAGCGGCACTGCATCAGCGCCCTGTTGCAGGATTTGCAGCAGGAGGGCTACACGCAGGCGGTTCTGCTGGGGATGGGGGGATCGAGCCTGGCGCCGGAGGTGTTTGCGCGTACATTCGGCAGCGGCCCGATGTCGTTGCGGATATTGGACAGCACGCACCCGGCGGCCGTTCAGAGTGTGGCCGCCAGCTTGGATGCGGCGCGAACGCTATTCATTGTCGCCACCAAGTCGGGCACTACGGCTGAAACGCTGTCCCTCTTCAAATATTTCTACAACCATCTTCAAGAGAAGCTCGGCGAAGCGGAGGCGGGTGCGCACTTCGTTGCGATAACGGATGCGGGCAGCGAACTCGTCAAACTGGGACAGGCGTGCAATTTCCGCGCAGTCTTTATCAATGATCCGAACATCGGCGGCCGCTATTCTGCGCTGTCGCACTTTGGTTTGATTCCGGCGGCGCTGCTGGGGGTCAATCTGCGGCGTCTACTGCGTCGCGGCCAAGAGGCGAAGAACGACTGCGGACGGCATATAACGGGTTCGCTCAATCCCGGCGCGCAGATTGGCGTGGTGATGGCGGAGATGGCCAAAGCGGGGCGGGACAAACTGACGGTCATCGCGGACGAGGAGGTGGCTTCGTTCGCCGACTGGCTGGAGCAGTTGATCGCAGAGAGCACGGGCAAATCGGGGACGGGAATTGTGCCGGTGGTGGGTGAACCGGCGGCGTCACCGGAGACCTACGGCGCGGACCGATTGTTTGTTCATTTGCAGTGGAGCGACGCAGGGGCACAGGACGGGAAGGTGCAGGCGCTGATCGACGCCGGCCATCCGGTGATCCGCGTGCGCTTCCGTGACCGGTACGACCTAGGGGGACAGTTTTTCCTTTGGGAGTATGCAACGGCGGTAGCGGGGGCGCGGTTAGGCATTCACCCGTTTGATCAGCCGGACGTTGAGTCGGCGAAGCAGCAGTCGCGGCAGATGATGTCGGCCTATATGGAGAGCGGAAGCCTGCCTGCGCCGCAGCCGGCGCTTTCCAGCGACGGCCTAAAGGTATACCTTGGGGGCGGGGATGGGGACAGACCGCCAAGCAGTGCGGACGAAGCGCTGGCAGTCTTTGTGAACGGGGCGACTGCGGGCGACTACATCAGTATACAGGCTTACATGCGGCCCTGTCCGTCCGTGGACAGGTTGCTAAGGAAAATGCAGGGACGTCTGCGAGACCGGACGAAGCTGGCGACGACTACCGGCTACGGTCCCCGCTTTCTGCACTCCACGGGGCAACTGCATAAAGGGGACCGGGGAAACGGTCTCTTCATCCAGCTTACTGACAGGCCGTCTTCGGAGGCTGACATTCCCGCCGAGCCCGGTTCGGCGGAGTCGGCGGTGCCGTTCGGTGTCCTGATCCAGGCCCAGTCGCTGGGGGACCGGCAGGCGCTGCTCAATGCAGGGCGGCGCGTGTTGCGGATTGATTTGGGGGAAGAGGCGGAATCGGGATTGGAGCGGCTGGTCGATTCGCTGGCGGCGGTGTAAGGGAAGCGTAAGACAGGGTGAGTACGCGACCGGGGAGAGGGCGTCCTGCAGGTGGGCGGGCGCCCTGATTCCGGTCGCGTTAACATTTCGAAACGGTGACGAATGCAGATTCAAGAGGTAGATGCACTGAAGCGGCAGGCAGCCGAGGCTGCGGTGGCGCATATTGAGTCGGGGATGGTCGTGGGGTTGGGCGCGGGGAGTACGGCGCTGAAGGCGCTGGAATGTATCGCGGAGCGCCTGGCAGTGGGTAGGCTCACAGAGATTCTCGGCGTTCCCAGTTCGGAACAGGTGGCCGAAGATGCGCGGCGGCTGGCGATTCCGCTGACCACGCTGGACTGTCATCCACGCATCGATCTGACGATAGACGGCGCCGACGAGGTCGATCCGCAGCTGCGCGTGATCAAAGGCGGGGGCGGCGCGCTGCTGCGGGAGAAGATCGTTGCGCAGGCCAGCGAGCGTGAGATGATCATCGTGGATGAGCGCAAGCTATCTGCGCGGCTGGGGGAGAAGTGGGCGCTGCCGGTGGAGGTGCTAGCCTTTGGTCTGCGGGCCCACGTGGAGTACATTGAACGGCTTGGTGCGGCGGTGCAGGTGCGGACAGTGCCGGACGGCAGTCAATTTCGAACTGACAGCGGCAATCTAATTCTCGACTGTCAGTTCGGTCCCATGGAAGACCCGGAGTGCATTGCCGGCGCGTTGGAGAGACGAGCCGGCATCGTTGAGCACGGCCTTTTCCTCGATCTGGTGACGGACCTGGTTGTCGCCAGCCCCGCGGGTACGCAACATCTAACCCGATAACTGAACAATCGATTGAACTGAGAGGGCGTCAGGGGATCCCGTACTACGGCGGCGGGGGCGGTCCGAGTCTCTCTTGCTTTATTCAAGGGGCGCGGGCATCTACTCCGCGCTTGTTGGGCGGATTGGAGGCAGCCCAGTTGGACGGCCTCACCAGGTTCCGTTGACATTTCGGGAGGCGATACAAAGTTCAACAGGACCAGTAGGTCTGCAGTTCGGTTCGGGATGTCTTTCGCTGGAGTTTCGTTGCAGACACAACCTTTCGATCCGCGAAGGGCGCGGAGAACGCCTTTCTTTGTTCCAGGGGGTACAGGAAGAGCCCACGACAGTGGCAAAAACCAGGGCACCCACAAGGGGTGCCCCTACGGTAGGGTGGGCTGGTTGAAATGTCAACGAGCCCTAATTCGATTGCGGGATAATCAGTTGATCTCCGACGCGGAGCAGGTCGGCGTTGGAGATGTTGTTGGCGGCCATGAGCGCGTCAACAGTGACATCAAACTGTTGGGCGATGCCGAGAAGTGTGTCGCCTTCCTGCACGGTGTAAAGAGTCTGGTTCATAACGCTTACGTCGGCGGCGGACAGGCCGGGGATGAGAAGGACGGTGTCGACTCTCACGACATGCGGGTTGGTGATCGTGTTGCTGTTAAAGGCGATGAGTTCGGGCACGGTCACCCCGTATTGATCGGCGATGGATGCCAGAGTTTCGCCGGGGCGGACGGTGTGCGTGCCCACCTGCCGAGACAGTGCTGGATCGGCAGCGCCTCTCTGTGCGCTGGGCTGATCTGCGAACTCGCTTGCGCTGGGAATCAGTAACTCCTGGCCGATGGAGATGTTGTGCTCGTCGCGCAGGTTGTTGAGACTCATGATCTGGTTCAAGGCTACGTCGTAGCGAAGGGCGATTGACAGCAGCGTATCGCCCTCTTGAACCGTGTACTTGAACGGCTCGGGGGTGGCCGTGGGGATGCCTTCGGGCGTGGTCAGGCCGGGCACATAGGGCATACGAAGGACCTGGCCCACCTGGAGCGCGTCGGTAGTGAGCAGGTTCATTTCGCGAATTCGCTGGATCTCCGTGCCGAATTTGTCGGCGATTGTTGAAAGGGTATCTCCCGGTCTGACTTCATAGGTGACTGTGGTGGGGACCGGCGTGTCTTCGGGTGTCGGCAAGGGCGTTTCAGTGGCCGCGGGTTGCGGCGTGTCCGGCGCCATGACGACCGGTTCCTCTTGCGGCGGTTCGGAGGCGTTGCCCGCCTCCTCGGCCACGCGCTCACGGGTACATGCGGAGAGCAGGAGAATTGCCGCCAGCGCCAGGATGACGCCGGACATCCGCTTAGAGATCATTGGTTGCGCTGCTGCTCTGTGATGTGAGCGCGACTGCGTGCCCATCGGTTTTCTCCACTCCTGGAAGCCACTTGCCCGATTAGTTCGGGTCGAAAATCCGGAAACCTGAGCCCAGAGGGTCTTTGCAGCTGCCCCTGGGCTCTATTTTGTGCTTTCTGTCTGTGGGGAAGGGACAGAAGACGGCATGAAATTGGACTATCTGCCATGCGCGTTTATCAGCATATAGAATGATAGCACACGCATAAATGGCCCGCAAGCAGTTTTGGAATTTGGGGTGCCCCAGATTCTGAGGCGGTCGTTGTCTGAATCAGGATTTGCAGGATTGACAGAGATATTCAGGATGGAAGAGGATGGCGTGCGGGTTGCGGGGCGGCCCCCGGCGAGTGCCAGATGGGCAGAGCGCAAGGGAACCAGAGTGTAGGAGAGGTCAGGACTGCGGTCGGGGTCGAACCGAGCGTAAGAGAACGGTCCGAAAACGTTCCGGGAGATGGCCGGAAGATCGTCCGGGATGAAAGTACAATCATGGCATCAGAAGATTGAAACGAAGTTCGGGGAGGACCGGCCATGATTATACGAGTACTCTTGACAGGAACAACGCTGGTGCTGCTGGCCCTGGTGGCTTCAGTAGGCGCGGCAGGGGCTTCCGCGCCGGAAGGGATCCCGATTAGCGAACTGGAAAAGGTTCGGGCTTATGCTGCGGCGGCGCAGATTGGCGGGCGCAGCTATGCGGTTGATGGCGGCCGGCTGTATGCCGGGGTAAACGGGGCCTGGGCGCCTCTGCAGGCGCCGCAGGGCGTAATCGTCAATGCAGTCGCGGTGGACCGGTCGGATTCGGATACTGTGTTCATCGGCGCGGCCAACAGGCTCAGCGTCTATGTCTCGCGCAACGGCGGTACGGGGTGGCAGGGGTTCTCCGTGGAGCCGGACTCAATTGGCGGCGTTACTGCGATGGCCTTTGACGCGTTCAACCGGCTGCTGTACGTGGGGACGGTCTCGGATGGGGTCTATCGCCTGCGGGGCATTGGCGCCGGACCGGGGCAGGGCCTGGTTGCGAGCGGGCATCTGCAGTTGGAGGAGCCGGTGTTGGAGATCGCGGTTGACAGCACGGGGGCGGGGCTGGCGTTTGTACGTACTCCGGAGAAACTGTATCGGGCTGATGCTTACGGGCTGAGGTGGTTGGTGGTGCACGATCTGCCCGGCCCGCCGACAGCTGTTGCGGTGGCCGACAGTTCGCCGCCGAGGGTCTATGCAGGTACGGCAGGCGGGGGCGTGCTTGTGAGTGGTGACGGGGCCGCTTGGCGGGCGGTGAATCAGGGGCTGGAAAACGCGGGTGACGGCAAGCTCATGGTTAGCGACGTGGTGGTGGACCCAGCGCAGCCGGAGGTCCTGTATGCTGCGACGGGCGGCTCAGAGTTGGGCGAAGTACAGGGACTGTCGGGCAAGGTGGCGATGAGTACTGACGGCGGCGGCCAGTGGGAGAGTTTGGCAGAGTTGGAGAAGGCGCGGGCGGCAGAACTGTTGCCGGCGCCAGGGCAAAGCGGGCTGGTCTACGTGCTTACAACCGCCAGTCGAACTCCGCTTGCAGTAGGCACGGTGCCCCCAACCGGGATGTTGACAGGCGACGGGCTGCCTGAAAGAGGTTTGAGAGGTCCCGGCCTGCTGGCCTGGATTCTGGCAGGGCACGCCAGCGCGGCGCTTGTTATTCTGGGTGTGGGCGAAATCAGAGGAGGGGGGCGGAGGAGAGTGGGACCGGCCTACGGGATGCGTTCCGCTCAGGCCGGTTGAAGGAGATGGCCTGTCGCAGACCGAGCCTGGGGCATCAGGACCCTGCGGCAGCAGTGCGAAGGCGCCCGCTCCCCCGTGGGTGTCTTCGAGATCTGTGATGCCTTCTGAGGCTGTGCGCGTGTGCGGGAAGAGAGTCGTTTCCTGTTGTGGGCGAAGATTCTTCCGGGCTGGTTGAGGTTTGCGTGAACGGAGATGTGGAAGGGCAAGACCGGGTCTGTCAACGGCGGGAAACAGAGGTTCAAGAAGGGCAATCAGGAGTAAACACCAGGGCATCCACGAGGGCACCTGGAGGGGTGTCCACGAGGGCACCCACAAGGGGTGCCCCTACAGGAGGGTCAAGACCGTTCGGGACTGTGCGCGCGGTTCAGTTAGACAGCAGGATCGGTTGCAAGTGGGGGCTCTATCTCAGTTGGGGGAAAGCAGATGCGATGGTCAGGCCGGCGAAGAGGAGCAGCATCAGGAAGGCTCTGCCGCCGGAAAGGAGGAAGAGAAGACCCCACGGGGCCACGCCGAGGATGATGCCGGCTATGGCGAAGTGAGGAAGCTTGCGGCCGCGGCGGTTGCCGACTGCGCTGCGAATGATGCGGGCCGCGAGCGTGCCGGCGCCGGAGCCGATGATGAAGGCGATGAAGAAACCGAAGAAGCCAATGCTGCCGAGCAGAAAGCCGACGATGGGGGCGACGATCAGGGTGAGAACAAAGCCAACGGCGAGGGCGACGATGTTGTCCCGGCCCAGGGCGTTGAAGTAGATGTTCTGCTGTTCGCGGACGCATTCGTTGCAACGATAGCCGACGGGGGTGCGCACGGCGCAGGAGATGCAGATCGGTTTTCCGCATTTGTTGCAGCGCAGGAGCGTTTCCCGATCGGGGTGATTGGCGCAGGTCAGGCTCTCGGGTTCGCCGTCGCTGCCTACTACAATTGGGGCGGGTCTGCCGTCGTAGATGGCGCGGCGGGCGGGGTCGCCGAGTATTTCGTAGGCTTTTTCGATGGCGGCGAGCTTTTGCTCGGCGTAGGCCCGGTCTGCGGCGGATTCGAGTGTATCGGGCTGGTAGAACTTTTGCAGCCGGATGAATTGCTGCTCGATCTCCTCTTGATCGGCATCATCGCGTAGATCGAGGGTACGGTAAAGCTCCTTGTCGGGTTGGTTGGAATCTTCTGACATTGGATTTCGCTTTCTACTCTGTCACGGGCCTCCGGCAAGGGGCGCAAGGTGAGCGTCACGCAGTTAATTTCAGCTTGTCCATCAAGGTCTGGTAGAAGTAGCTGCGCGGGCGAAGTCGAATGAAGCGGGCCTGATAGGGGCTGCTGTCGACGACGATTTCGTCCGAGTCGTCTACTTCGACTTCGAACTGGCCGTCAACCGTGAGCATGGCGGAGTGGTCGCTGTAGACGCGCAGTCTTACTTCGGCGCCTTCGGAGAGGACGACTGCCCGGTCCATGCTCATGTGGGGTGCGACGGGGATCACGAGGATATTGCGCAGGTCGGGCGGCAGGATTGGCCCGCCGGCTGCGAGGGCGTAGGCGGTGCTGCCGGTGGCGGTACTGACGATGAGGCCGTCGCAGGTATAGGTGGTGAGGTAACCGCCGTCGAGGTTGGCGCTGACGCGGACGATGCGGGCGAGGCTGCCGCGGCTGAGGACGACATCATTGAGGGCATCGTAGGTGCAGCGAACGGTGCGTTCGGCGCCGTTGGCGCCGGCTTTTTCGACGATGGCGCGCACCATGAGGCGTTCTTCGATCCAGTAGTCGCCTTCCAGCAGTTTTTCCAAGGGGGAGAGCCAGTCCTGGGGAAAGATTTCGGCGAGAAAGCCGAGCCTGCCCATTTTCACGCCCAGCATGGGTACGTTGGAGGCGGCGCCGAGGCGGGCGGCGCGCAACATTGTGCCGTCGCCGCCGAGGGTGATCAGCAGGTCAACGTCGGGGAGTCTGGACTTGATGACTTCGGCGTCCCAGGCTGAGTGGCGCCACGTTTCATTGACACCGGCGCTGCGGAGAAACTGTTCCATCTGACCCGCCAGATCGAGGGATTCCGGTTTGCGCGGATGATGGAGGATGCCGATGCGTTGAAATGGTGAGCTTGCGTGGTCCGTCATGTCAGTTAATCTTTCGCAACGAAGTGGTGCGGGCACAGTTCCTGATAGTGAAATACCTATATTCAGATAATACATGTGACCGTTTGAGGTCAAATTCAGTCTGTGTTA
>VXOE01000036.1 GCA_009840225.1 Caldilineaceae bacterium SB0662_bin_25
AAGGTGGGTGCGATGGGTGCGGGCGTAACAGGGCAGGCACAAGGCCTGCCCCTACCGCGGTGGTTTGGGGGGAAGGTGGGTGCGATGGGTGCGGGCGTAACAGGGCAGGCACAAGGCCTGCCCCTACAGAGAGATGATGGGACTGGCGGGACGCGGGTTGGCGAAACTCTTTCGAATGGGCACCTGTCACCAATGTCGACACCAGGTCGAAGAGGCATGTTGTAGGAGAGGGGGCGTTGCGGGGGCGGAGTCCCCGCACAAGGGAGGGCGCTTGCGCCCGACCGCCCAAAAGAGCGAGGAGAGAAAACTGCCTTTTCCTCTGACTCAGAGTTGATCGTGAGATGAGTGCGGAACCGTTGCTACCCGTGATATAGGAAAATCCGCCCCCATTTTGGGATGCACCCTTTGGTTTTGGCCTTTCCTACATCGCATCCCACATGCTAGACTTTATTTGCCCCTTTTTTGTCAGATGTACCTCTTTCGAGGATATCTTCTTTGTCAAGGCAGGGCAGGAAGAATGCCGATTCACTCTCCATGAACGCTAAGGACATTTTGAAGGTTGAGGGCGTTAGTCTCTCCTTTGGCGGTACGACTGTGCTGGACCGGGTTGACTTTGATGTGCGGAAGGGCGAGATTCGGGCCATTATCGGGCCGAATGGCGCGGGGAAGACGTCGATGCTCAACTGTGTCAGCGGATTCTATCGCCCGCAGCAGGGTCGGCTACTGTTTGAGGGCGAGCATGACCTGACCGCCGCCAAGAGGGTGGCGCAGCTGGGTATCGCCCGCACTTTCCAGAATATCGGTCTTTATACGTATCTGAGCGCGCTCGACAATCTGATGGCGGCGCGGCATATACATATGCGCCAGAATATGGTGGCGAGCGCGCTGTATTGGGGCTTTGCGCGCAGGGAGGAGGCGCGGCACCGGGCGGTGGTGGAGGAGCTGATCGACTTTCTGGAGATCCAGCATATTCGCAAGACGATGGTGGGTGCGCTGCCGTACGGGCTGCGGAAGCGGGTGGAGCTGGGGCGGGCGCTGGCGCTGGAGCCGAAGTTGCTGCTGCTGGATGAGCCGATGGCGGGGATGAATACTGAGGAGAAGGAGGACATGGCCCGCTTTATCCTGGACATTCACGCGCGGCGGGGGGTGACGATTATCCTGGTCGAACATGACATGGCGCTGGTGATGGATATTGCGGACCGGATCGTGGTGCTTGATTTTGGCACGAAGATCGCGGACGGTGTGCCGGAGGAGATCGGACGCGACCCGGAGGTGATACGGGCTTATTTGGGGCAGGCGAGTTAGATGGCAGAGATAGAGCGCCTGGAGACGGTACCGCAGCATTTTCTGCGGCAGGTGGAAGCGCGCGGGGCGGGTGAGGTTGCGCTGCGGCAGAAGGAGTTCGGCATCTGGCGGGAGTTCAGCTGGCAGGAGTCGTGCGAGCAGGTGCGGAATTTCGGGCTGGGTCTGCTGGAGCTGGGGCTGGCGCGCGGCGATCACGTTGCCACGATCGGGGACAACGATCGGCAGTATCTGTGGGCATATCTGGGGCTGCAGGCGGTGGGCGGGGTGCAGGTAGGGCTGTTCACGGACGCGACGGCGGAAGAGGCGGCCTATATTATCGACCACAGCGACGCCCGATATGTGCTGGCGCAGGACCAGGAGCAGGTGGACAAGATGCTGGCCGTGCGGGAGCAGATTCCCAAGGTCGAGCGGGTTGTTTACTGGGATGAGCGGGGGCTGTGGGATTACAAAGACCCCTGGCTGGTCAGCTACGAGGAGGTAAGCCGGAATGGTGAGGCGCTGGCGGCCGGGGAGCCGTCGCGTTTCGAGGAGGAGGTCGCGCAGGGGCGCGGCAGTGACCTGGCGATACTGTGCTACACGTCGGGGACAACGGGCCGCCCCAAAGGAGCGATGCTCAGCCACGAGAATGTTCTGCGATCGAACGATGCCTTTGTTCAGGTAGATACGCTTTACGACAGCGATAACCATGTCAGCCTGCTGCCGCTGGGTTGGATTGCGGAGCACGCGTGGGGGGTTGCGCCGCATTGCGTGTACGGCATGGTCATGAACTTTCCGGAAAGTTTTGAGACGGTGCGGGAGAACGTGCGGGAGATTGCGCCGCAGCGGGTCCTTTACAACTCGCGGCTGTGGGACGCGCTGCTGGGGACGATCCAAGTGCAGATGGCGGAGTCGTCGTGGGTGAATCGCAAGCTGTACGGGCTTTTTCTGCCGGTTGGTCAACGGCTGGCGGACAGGAAGCTGGCGGGCGAGACGGTGTCGCCGGGGTTGCGGCTGGCCTACCGTATCGGCGATTGGTGCCTTTTCCATCCGCTGCGCGATAAGCTGGGATTCACCAAGCTGCGGGCGGCGTATACGGCGGGGGGCGCGCTGAGCCCGGACGCGATGCGCTTTTTTCATGCGCTGGGCATCAACTTGAAACAGATATATGGATTAACTGAGGTCACTGGAAGTGGTACAATTCATTGGGACGGCGACATCAAGTTTGCGAGCGTGGGGCGGCCGGGGGGCGGCGTGTCGGTGCGGACGGATGAGGAGGGGGAGATCCAGATAGGCGGGCCGACGGTGTTCCAGGGCTATTATAACAACGCGGAGGCGACGGCGGAGGCAGTTGTAGAGGAGAATGGGACGCGCTGGTTCCGCACGGGGGACGCGGGCCACATTGACGAGGACGGCCACCTGATCTACCTGGACCGGATGAAGGATATGATCACGCTGGCCAACGGCGAGCGCTACGCGCCGCAGTTCATCGAGGGGCGGCTGAAGTTCAGCCCGCACATTCTGGACGTGATGGCGGTGGGCGGGCCGGCGCAAGAGTACGTTACGGCGCTGGTGATCATCAATTTCGACAATGTGGGCAGCTGGGCGGAAAGGCAGGGCATCGCCTTCACGACGTTTGCCGACCTTGCGCAGAAGGCTGAGGTCAGCGAGTTGATACGGCAGGCGGTGGACGGCGTGAACGCGGAGATGCCGCCGTCGAGCAAGGTGCGGCGGTTTGTGCTGCTGCACAAGGAGTTTGACGCGGACGAGTCCGAGATGACGCGCTCGCGCAAGTTGCGACGCGACGTGCTGTACACGCGCTATGCCGAGATGATCGAGGCGATGTATGCGGGACGGGAGCGGATTCACGTGCAGACGCCGGTGCGATATCAGGACGGGAGCGAGGGCGTGATTGAGACGGACTTGCGAATCGTGGACTGCGGTGGTCAGTAGTCAGTGGTCAGTGGTCAGTCATCACCGCGAGCCTTCAGAGTCGGGCGGTGGCCGCCGGTGTGGCCGGGGACTGATGGCGTTCTTACAGTCGTATTGGGAGTTGGTCGTCCGACGGAAATCGACCGTATCAGGGGTACGATTCCACCGGCTTGCCGTGTGTTAACTCTCACTAAATTTCAGGAAGTAGGATGAATTGGTCACTGGTGCCGCAACAGTTTGTTACGGGGATACTTAACGGCGGGACGATCGGTCTGATCGCGTTGGGGATTGTGCTGATCTATAAGTCGTCGGAGGTGTTCAACTTCGCGCACGGGCATCTGGTGATGTTTGGCGCGTTTCTGACGTGGTGGTTCACGGGGGGCGGGGCGGAGCCGGGTGCGGGGTTTATCGACTTGCCGCTGTGGGGTGCGGTGGTGGCGGCGCTGATCGTTTCGATGGGACTTGGTCTTGTGATTGAGCGCTTTGCGCTGCGGCCGATGACGGGGCAGCCGCTGCTGGCGATCATGCTGATGACGCTGGGGCTGGCGCAGCTGTTCGAGGGGACGACGGCAATACTATTCGGCGTGGAGCTGAAGAGCAACTTCCCGGCACCGTTTTCGCCCAGTGACGTGCTGGTGATTCCCTTTCCCGGCGCGTTCGGCGATGCGATCAGGCTGAAGTATACGCTGGTGGCGACATTTGTGGTGGCGACGCTGGCCGCGGTTGTGTTCATCTGGTTTTTCAACAGCACGAAGACGGGGCTGGCGATGCGGGCGACGGCGGAGGACCACGAGGTGGCGCGCTCGGTGGGCATCAAGGTCAGGCGCGTGTTCGGGCTTTCGTGGGGGATTGCCGGGGTGATCGCGACGCTGGGGGGCGTGCTGCTGGCGACGGTCAGCGGTGTGAGTCTGAATCTGTCGACGGTGGCGTTGATCGCGTTTCCGGCGATATTGCTGGGCGGGCTGGAGTCGTTGGGGGGCGCGCTGTTGGGGGGATTCGCGATTGGCCTGGTGCAGGCGCTGGTGCAGGCTTCGCGGTTGATTGAGGTACGGAATTCTTCTGAAATCGCGCCCTACCTATTGCTGCTGGTGGTCCTGCTGATCCGGCCGGAGGGGTTGTTCGGACAGAAGAGGATCGAGAGGATATAGCCGGTGGCGATGCTGCGTCCTGCGGGGGACTTTGACCGCTCTTATGAGCAGGATATGGCGCTGCTGCGGCAGCCGTGGCACTACTGGCTGCTGGGAATCAGCCTGTTGGCGGCGTTCACCTTGCCTCTGTGGGGGGACGCCTACCTGGTCGCCACCGCAAATCAGATCGCGTATACGGTCATTGCGGTGCAGGGACTGAACATCCTGACCGGCTACACGGGCCAGATCTCGCTGAGCCAGGCGGCCTTCATGCTGGTGGGCGGGTATGCATCAGCGCTGCTGGTGATTCACGCGGGCTTCTCCTTCTTCATTGCGCTGCCGCTGGCTGCGCTGGCTGCGGGCGCGATCGGTCTGATTTTCGGGCTGGCGAGTTTGCGGGTCAAAGGCTTTTATCTGGCCTTCGCGACGCTGGCTGCGCAGTTCATCATCCCGTGGCTGAGCCGGCACACGTTCAAGGATTACCTGGGCGGCGCAAACGGCGCGATTGAAGTGCCGCTTCCGCAGCTGGGCGGTGTGAACTTCGGGGAGGTCAGCAACTACTTTTACATCTCGCTGGTCGTGCTGCTGATAACGACTTTCCTGTTGTTCAATGTCTCGCGCACGCGGTTGGGGCGGGCCTTTGTGAGTGTGCGGGACAACGATCTGGCGGCAGAGCTGCTGGGGGTCAACCTTTTTACGTATAAGCTGCGGGCATTTTTCATCGCGGCGATGCTGGCGGGGCTGGCGGGTGCGATCAAGGCGCATAGCCAGCGGGGCGTCGGCACCGAGTTCGGCTACAGCCTGAACGAGTCGATCATCTACCTGGGGATGCTGGTGATTGGCGGCCTGGGTACGAATCTGGGTCCGTTTCTGGGCGTTGCTTTCATTATTTTGATGGAAGATCTTTCCGACCTTCTGGGCGGGGTGCTGGCCGCGGCCTTTCCTGAAATTTCGGACCAGCTACTGACGTCGTTCCGCCCGATTTTTTTTGGCGTGGCGTTGATGCTCTTTCTTATCTATGAACCGCGCGGCCTTGCGCACCGCTGGCAGCTCTTGAGAGCAGGTTGGCGGCTGCGTCCATTTGCACGTTGACTTTAACGACTTTCCTGAGCGTGCTGCTTAACTGAAGGCATGAACGTTTCAATGGCGATTCGCGAGAAAAGGAATTCACAAGGGAGGAGGAACTCCACATGAAAAGGCACCTATCTATAACTTGCATTTTGCTGGCTATCCTGCTGGTCGCGGCCTGTTCGCCGGTCCCGGCAGAGGAACCGATGGCGGCGGCAGAGGAGGCAGCGCCGGCCGCAGAGGCAGAGGAGGCGGCGCCGCCTGAAGCGCCAATGGAGATCGCTTGTGAGAACAGTTACGAGGGAGAAAGCCTGGTCATTTACCAGCAGGCGGGTCTGACCGGACCGCTGGCGACGCTGATGGGAACGGGCTTTATCAGCGCCACGCAGGACGCGATCGATCAGATCAACGCGGAGGGCGGCGTCTGCGGTGTGATGCTGAGCGTGCGCATGGAGGATACACAGTACGCTCTCGAGCAGGAGATCCAGGTCTATGAGCAGTTCCGTGCGGAGGACCCCAAGCCGTTGTTCATCACGACGGCCAACAGCGCGGCGACGATCGCGCTCAAGGACCGGGTGGTTGAGGACGAGATCGTCAACCTGGCCACGGGGGTCCATTCGCAGTCCCTCTACAACCCTGCCGACGGCTACACGGTCGGGATGGTACCGATTTACCCCGACCAGTTTGCGGGTTTCCTGCAGTTCGTGCACAGCAACTGGGATGAGATCAAGCCTGAAGGCGCGGGAGACAGCATCACCGTGGGCGTTATCGGTTGGGCGAACGCATTCGGCGCGGGCGCGACCACGCCGGAAGCACTGGCCTTCGCCGAGTCTCTGGGAATCACAGTTCTGCCGCTAGAGGAGCAGCCGGTTGATCCGGCCGCAGACGTGACCGGTCAGTTACAGAACCTACTGGTCAACGGCGCGAATGTCATCTATATGCAGGCCATTTCCTTCAGCATTACGCAGGTGATCGGCACGCTGCACGCCATGGGCTTTTACGATCAGGTCGTGCTGGGCAGCGTGAACTGGGGTATGAACCGGGACATACTCAATATTCTGGGCGAGAATGCGCCGCTTGCCATAGGCTACTATGGGGTATTCCCCTATCTGTGGTGGACCGACACAGATGTGCCGGGTGTTCAGAAGGCCCTGGCGACATTTGCGGCCAAGGGATACCCTGACTCGGACAAGGCGTTCACGTACCTGCTGCTTTACAGCGCGATGTACGGGTTGGCGGACGTACTGACGGTGGCGTTGAACAACGTCGGTTTCGACGGCCTGAACGGTACGGAGTACCTGAAGGCGATGCAGCAGATGGGGACAGTGAGTGCGGCGGGCGTGTTTGAGATGAATGTGGAAGGAAGTAACCGGGCGCCGAACAAGGCCCAGATCAGGCAGGCGCAGATGATGGAGGACGGCAGTATCGATTTCGTCGTGGTCCAGGACTTTGTGACATTGCCGGATTTGCGGCCGGCAGCAGAATAGTTATCCTGAAAGGACCTTAGTCGCCGGTGGCCGGAGGAGGTTACGGTCACCGGCGTTGTCGCGTATATGTTGCAGATCAACAATATTGAAGTTGTCTATAGTGACGTGATCCTGGTGCTGCGGGGGATTTCGCTGGCGGTGCCGGAGAAGCGGATTGTGTCGCTGCTGGGCGCCAACGGGGCGGGCAAGTCGACGAC
Organism: Caldilineaceae bacterium SB0662_bin_25; assembly: GCA_009840225.1. GTDB lineage: Bacteria > Chloroflexota > Anaerolineae > Caldilineales > Caldilineaceae > Bin5. The sequence goes on from VXOE01000036.1 coordinate 7,093, forward strand.
GCTGAAGGCGATCTCGGGCTTGCTGCGCACGCAGCAGGGGGAGGTCACGCGCGGGAGCATCGAGTGGGACGGCGAACGGATTGACGGCAGATCGCCGGACGAGATCGTTCAGATGGGGATTGTTCAGGTGCTGGAGGGGCGGAGGCTTTTCGAGCATCTGACGGTGGAGGAGAATCTGCGCACGGGCGCAGTTTTCCGCAGGACCAGCGACGCGGAGTTGCGGAGGGATTTGGACGAGGTTTACGGTTATTTCCCGCGTTTGGCGGAGTTCCGGCGGCGCACTGCGGGCTATCTGTCGGGCGGAGAGCAGCAGATGGTGGTGATCGGCCGGGCGCTGATGGCGAAGCCAAAGCTGATGCTGATGGATGAGCCGAGCCTGGGGCTGGCGCCGCTGCTGGTGCAGTCGATTTTCGAGGTGATCGGGCGCATCAACGAGGAGTCAGGTGTTTCGATACTGCTGGTTGAGCAGAATGCGAACGTGGCGCTGCGCTCAGCTTCGCATGCTTACGTGATGGAGACGGGTCGGATTGTGCTGGACGGGCCGGCGGAGCAACTGGCGGAGAATGCGGATATCAAGGAGTTCTACCTGGGCATGACGCAGGTGGGCGGGCGTAAGAGCTACCGGGACGTGAAGCATTACAAGCGGCGCAAGCGCTGGCTGGGGTAGAACGGCAGGGGTCAGGGGTTAGGGATCAGGGGTTAGGGGGCGCCAGCCTAGGGCTGGCGCTACTTTTTTGGCGACCTGTTCGAGCATTTCGAGGATTCTTTCGAGGGGTGGGTGGATGGGGTCGAACTGGAGGATGAGGTCGGTGGTGTAGGGGAGGACGCGGTCGGCGGCCAGGCGCGCGGCTACGTCTTCGGGCGAGCCGTAGGCGATGTGGGTGCGCTGGCAGTAGGCTTCGGGGGTAAGGCCGGGCGGGATGCCTCCCATGGCGTGTTTTTCGATTTGGCGGAGGGCGACCTGGCGGTCGTTGCCGAGGTAGATGCCGCGTGAGAGGCCGATGCGGGGCGGCAAGGGGCGCTCGCCCCAGGCCTCGCGGAAGGCGACGGCTACGGGCTCCTGCTCCTGTCCGGCCGCCTGTTCTTCGCTGCCGACGAAGCGGCTGAGGAGCAGGCCGGCGTCGTTTTGGGCGGCGTACTGGGCGCCGCGAATGCTGAGCGCGCTGAGCCAGAGGCGGTTGCCGAGGGTGGGGGCGGGCGGGCGCAGGCGCTGATTGTCCTCTCCCAGGGTCTCGCCGGCGAGGGCTTTTTTGAGGGTGATGAGGGCGTCGGTGGTGCGCTGGTGACGGCTGTCGATGTCGACGCCGAAGGCTTCGAATTCGTCGGCGTCGCTGCCGCTGCCGACGCCAAGCTCAAGGCGTCCGTTGCTGATTGTATCGACGACGGCGGCGTCTTCGGCGACGCGGAGGGGGTGTTCAAAGGGCAGGACGATGATGGAGGTGCCGAGGCGCAGGCGCTTTGTGCGCTGGCCGACGGCGGCGAGGAAGGGGAAGGGGGAGGGCAGCATACCGCCCAGGTCCTTGAAGTGGTGCTGGGCGACCCAGACGGCGTCAAAGCCGAGCCGGTCGGCGGCGTCAAAGATCTCCAGGTTTTCGCGGTAGGCCTGTTCGGCGTCGGCGCGGCCGCGCAGGTGGCTCAGAAAGCCGAGGCGGAAGGGGTTCGGCATAGCGTGTTTCCTCGCAGTATCCTGTCTAGTTTTTCTGTTCCAAGACCCGTTGCCAGGTATCTGAATCCACGTTGCCGCCGCAGATGACGACGGCCAGGCGTTGTCCGGCGAAACGTTTGCCGGTCTTCAGCAGGCTGGCTACGGCTACGCCGGCAGCGCCTTCGATGGACTCGCCGGATTCGCGGTAGACGAGGCGCATGGCGGCGGCTATCTCGTCCTCGCTGACGGTCAGCCAGTGGTCGACATGGTTCTGGCAGAGGCTGAAGGTGACGGCGTGCGGTTCGATGCCGCCGGCGCTACCGTCGGAGAGGGTGGGCAGGCTTGCGGTGTCAATGATGCGGCCGGCGCGCACGGAGGCGAGCATGACGGCGGAGTTTTGGGGCTGGCAGCCGACGGTCTGAATCTGGCTGCCGGTGTCTTTGATATGGCTGGCGATGCCGCCCATGAGGCCGCCGCCGCCGACGGTGACGAATACGGCGTCCAGCTGCGGCTGCCGGCGCAGGAGCTCGACGGCGATGGTGCCCTGGCCGGCGATGATGTGCGGGTCGTTGTAGGGGGAGATGAAGGGCTGGTGGGTTTGAAGAGCGGCGGCGCGGGCGCTGATCTCGGCGTTGAGGGCGTCGCCGGGTACGCGGCAGAGCGTCACGGGGAAGGACTCAAGCTTCTCTACTTTGCGGGGAGAAGCCCCTACCGGGAGATAGATGGTGGCGGCGATGTCGAGTTGGGCGGCGGCGCGGGCTACGGCGAGGGCGTGGTTGCCGGTGGAGGCGGTGACGACGCCGCGGGCGCGGTCCTCTGCCGGGAGGTTGAGGAGTTTGTTGGTTGCGCCGCGCAGTTTGAAGGAGCCGGTGTGCTGGCGGTTCTCCAGTTTGAGGAAGACCTGGGCGCCTGTGCGTTCGGACAGGGCGGGGGAGAGGTGGAGCGGTGTTTCGATGATGTGGGGGCGGATGCGCGATGCGGCCAGCCGGATTTGGCGGGGGAGGTCGGCGACGGAGGGGGACAGGGCGGTGGGATGGCGCTGTACATTGTCCGATCCCCTCAAATGGGAAGCGCCATCTATCTGCTGGCGACTGGGCGACGCAGCCATCTGTTTCTGGATCCTTGCCGGTTTCAGGAGCTGGTGCTCTGTTGGTGTGCTACAATGAAGAACTGTGTGTCTTCCCGTTATTTTAACATATCCCTTCGCAGCGGCAGGCCGGGGAGACAGTGTGGTGTGCAGTGAGCGAGGGCACACATGAGGGCACCCGCGAGGGCACCCACAAGGAGTGCCCCTACGGGGGGGCGTTTTTTGGGGGCGCGGGCGTGGGTACGCGCGAGGGCACCCACGAGGGGCGCCCCTACGGGTTGGCGTATTTTTGGGCCGCGGGTGTGGGCACACGCGAGGGCACCCACAAGGGGTGCCCCTACGGGTTGGCGTGTTTTTGGGGGCGCGGGCGTGGGTACGCGCGAGGGCACCCACAAGGGGTGCCCCTACGGGGGGGCGCGTTTTGGGGACGCGGGCGTGGGTACGCGCGAGGGCACCCACAAGGGGTGCCCCTACGGGGGGCGCGTTTTTGGGGCCGCGGGTGTGGGCACACGCGAGGGCACCCACAAGGGGTGCCCCTACGGGGGGCTTTGGGGACGAGTTTTTTTATGCGAATTGCGATAATTTCGGACATTCACGGCAACTGTGTGGCGCTGGACGCGGTGCTTGCGGATATTGGGTCTGAGGATCAGGAAGCCGTTGACGGGTATTGGATTTTGGGCGATCTGGCGGCGGCGGGTGCGCAGCCGCTGGAGGTGATGGAGCGGGTGCTGGGTCTGGACAACGCGCGAATCGTGCGGGGCAACTCGGAGCGGTATTTGACCACGGGAGAGAGGCCGCTGGCGACGCCGGTGGAGGAGGTGACGGATCTTGCGTTGCTGCGCGCCTGTATCGGGATTCTGGAGTCGTTCGCGTGGACGGCGGGTGCGATGGCTGCCGGGGGCCATGTACCCTTTATGCTGGGGCTGCCGCTGGAGGAGAGGGTTACGCTGCCGGATGGCAGCCGCGTCTTGCTGGTGCATGCGTCGCCGGGGAGAGATGACGGGAGCGGTTTCGTGCCCTGGTACAGCGACGCGGAGATGAGCGAGCGGCTGGAGGGCTGCGACGCGGACCTTGTGTGTGTAGGGCATACGCACTGGCCGCAGAATTTCCACCTGAACGGAGCGCACGTGGTCAACCCGGGCAGCGTGGGCAACCCGATGATCCCCAGTTTGCGGGCTACCTATGCCATCCTGGAGGCGGACGAGAGCGGATACCGGGTGGAGCACAGGGCGGTTGAGTACGACAGGAAGCTGGCTGAGGAGAAGGCGTGGGCAGTGCAGCATCCGCAGGCGGAGTTTATCAGCAGTTTTCTGCGGGGGGACCGTGTGCGTTCGTGGGGTGAACCGGAGGTCCTGAAATGAGCGGGCAGCCCAGCCAGTTTGGCTTCGAGTACTCGAGTGTCTTTCAGGACGAAAGCGTGGTGCGGGCTTACCGGTTCCGGCCACAGTATCCGGCGGCCACGTTTGAACTGCTGGTGGAACTGTTGCCGGCGGGTTGCAGGCCGCGGGCGGTGCTGGACGCGGGTTGCGGGACCGGATTCGTGGCGCGGCCGCTGGCGCGGCTGGTGGACCGAGTGGATGCGGTGGACTTCTCGGCGGCGGCAATCCGGGAGGGCAGACGGTTGCCGGGCGGAGATCATGCGGGTCTGCGCTGGATCGAAGGGCCGATCGAGTCGGCGGCTGTGGACCCGCCCTACTGTCTGATCACGGCGGGTGCGAGTTTGCACTGGTTCAGGTGGGACACGGCGTTCCCGCGCTTTGCGCGGCTGCTGGCGGCGGACGGGCTGTTTGTTGCGGTGGGGATGGATCATGAAAGGCCGGAGTGGATGCGAGAGGAGCTGGGTCCGGTGCTGGCGCGCTATTCGATGAACAAGGCGTTTGCGCCGTACAGCGCGGCGGGGATTCTGGCGGAGCTGGAGGAGCGGGGACTATTCCGGCTGTTGGGCAGCGCGCAGACCGACATGATCGAGTGGCGGCAGCCTATCGGCGAGTGGGTGGAGAGCATCCATGCGCGCAACGGCTTTTCGCGGGACCGGATGGACCCGAGGGAGGCGGAAGAGGCTGACGCGCTATTTGCCGAGATGGCGGCGCGTCATGCGGATGGTGGGGACGGTATGATCACGCATCGTTACGCCGGCAGGCTGTTGTGGGGGCGCCCGCTGCAGCCGAACGGATAGACTGGGGCGACTTCAGGCCCACAGCATGCCGTCCTCGTCGCGTTCAAGCTCCTTTTCTGCGAAGAGGGCGTTTTCAGCGGCCTGGGCGGGCTGTTCGTGCTCGAACCAGTTGCGCCACTGGGCGGGGGCGTTGATATCCTCGCCGCCGTGGTCGGTGCGGCGGGTGCGGACGCGGAGCATGAGGGGCGTGTTGACGCTGGCGCCGCTGACGATGACCTGGCCTTTGCTGAGGGCGGGCAGCTCCCTGAGCATGTCGCGGCCGACGCTTTCGACGGATTCGGCGATGCGGTTCTGGTCGATGGGGTTGGTGATGCGCATTATGCACTGGGTCATGCACTGGCTGAGGACGTCGCTGTCGAGGCGGCCGGGCCGTTGGGAGATGAGGCCGACGCCCACGCCGAATTTGCGGCCCTCGCTGAGGATGGTCTTGAGCTGGTCGGAGCTGACGGCGTCGGCGTTGGCGGGCGCGAAGTTGTGGGCCTCTTCGAGGAGGCTGAAGACGGGGAAGGGCATGTGGTTGCGGTCGGTGCGCTGGAGCTTGCCTTTCTCGGTGTCGATGCGGGCCTGGTAGACGCGGCGCAGAAGGGTAGCGACGATAACCTGTTGCTCTCTGCGCTCAACTTCATTCAGCTGGACGAGGGTACACATTCCCGGCTGGAAGAGCTCGTCCAGTTCGATATTTTCGAAGTCGTTGAAGATGCTGCTTTCGCGCAGGGCGGCGCCCAACCGCCAGATGAGGGCGCCGGTTGTGGGATCGTCATCGGCGGCTTCATCCTCACCCTGCGGGCCGTCCCCCACCTCGCGCACGGCCCTAAGCAGCTGTTCCAAGGTATATTTGTCTTCACCCCAGGTGCGTTCGGCGTATCTGAAGGCGCGGCCAAGTTGGTAGTGCATCTTCTCTGACAGGTTGGGCAGGAGATAGCGCAGGTCGGGCAGGGTGAGGCTGCTGATGCGGACGCGCAGGTCGTTGGGGCGGAAGATGCGCACCCTGGGGCTGTAGCTGCCGTCGCGGAATTCCTCCTTATTCTGAACTTGCTGCAGGGTATCGTACTCGCCGTGGGGGTCGATGACGAGGACTGCGGCGCGGTTGTAGGGCATCAGGAGCTCTTCGAGGAGGACGCCGGCGAGGTAGCTTTTGCCGCTGCCGGTGCTGGCGATGATGGCGAGGTGTGTGCTGGTGAAGCCGCGCACGTCGAGGGCGACGGGCACGGCGCCTGGGTCGCGGCTGAGCAGGTCGCCGATGTATGCGCTGCCGAGTTGGTCCTGACGGCCGCGGCTGAGGAGTTCGGTCAGGGTTTCGTTTTCGGCGATGAAGACGGGTGCGCCGCCTTGCGGCGGCACGCGCGGGTTGGTGAAGTCGTGGAGGCGTTCGTCGTAGTAGCCGAGGACGGTGACAGTGAGCTCGAAGAGTTCGGTGGCGTCGCTTTCGTAGCCGAGCATGGCGGCGACGGTGTGGGGCGGCACGGCGGGGTCGGCCATGAAGGTATCGGGGAAGAGTTTGACGGCGGTGCGGGCGGTGATGCGGCCGAGGATCTGGCGCTGGCTGCGGTCGACGGGGGCGGTGTAGTAGACGAATTCGCCGTGCTTGAGCTGGCGGTCGGGATCGGGCGCGATGAAGGTAAATTCGTGGAGGGATTCGCCCGGTCCTTTGACGGTGCCGACGGGAGTTTTTAGTTTTTGGTTTTCAGTTTTTAGTTGCTCCACTCACTACTCCCGGGCTAAAGAAATGATGACCTAGAGTCAATTGAAAAGTGTTGCGGATGCGGCTTAGCCGGCGGGCTGCACAATGGATTTCCAGGCGACATTGTTACGCATGACCTGAAGGATGGCCTTCTCCTCGGGGAAGAGGGCATCCAAGTGGTCGATGATCTGGACAAGGAGGGCAGGGACGAGCGGATTGTTGTGGGCGAGGAGCGTAGCCGCGTAACGCAGAGCGGGGCGGCCGTTGCGGTCGCGGTGGAAGTGCCGGACCTCCTCGTCAGTCAAGCGGCGAACGGTGGCGCCGACCTCGGCGGACAGCCGCGGGGTCCCCTGCTGCAGGCCGGATTCGTCATGCCAGCCCAGGGCCAGCAGACCGACCAGCATGGCGGTCTCGTCGATAAGATCGGGGCTGAACACTGCCTGCTCGGTGTGGGAGGTGAGCCGGGGCCCCAGGTTGGTAAAGCTTGGATTGACGAGCATTGAGTTATAGACGACGCCGATCAGGCATGGCGCGCCGGTCGTGATGTTTTGCTCAGTGGCTGGAGACGTTGCAGGGAAGGGGGGCAGAGAGATGGCAACGAAGGAACCGAAGGCGTAGGCGTCGGGCGGGGGCCGCTGTTCCTGGTCCATGGGGCCGAAGAGCTGGCAGACGTAGTCGATATGGGAATTGGAGTTGGCGATAACTCCGATATGGTGTGTCATGCTTATATTGAATCAGAATGTTTGTTCGGTGGCAAATTGGGGGGAGGACGGGAGTGCTGGCCAGGTTGGGATTGCGTGTGGGAAGGCACAGGGCCGGCACCTGCGGGGGTCTGATGGGACTGGCGGGACGGGGTCTGGCTGGACACGTTCGATTAGGCACCTGTTACGAATATCGACACCCGGTCGATGAGGCATGGCCTGG
>VXOE01000018.1 GCA_009840225.1 Caldilineaceae bacterium SB0662_bin_25
CCCCCCCCCCCCCCCCCCCCCCCCCCGGCCCCCGCCCCCCCCCCCCCCCCCGCCCAGAACTACAGTGGTCAGTGGTCAGTGGACAGAAAAGGGGCTAACTCTGACGCGGAGTTTATCGCGAGATGGTTGGGGCTCCGCAGCGACCTGGGGCATGGGGAAATTCACCACCGATTGTGGGATGCATGCTTTTTGATTCCTGTTTCGACATGGGCGGGTGTTTCTGCTATGATTCGCGGTTGACATGCTTTGAGCAGGCCTTCACCATTCGTGTTTTGGAAACCGGGTGCGGGAGAACAGTGAAGAGAGAGATGCTATGGAAGACCAAGTTCTGAAGTTTCTGGAGGCGGACCGTCACGCCATTTTGGCGACGAAGGGAAGGAGCGGCGCGCCGCAGTTGACGCCTGTCTGGTATGTGTATGAGGACGGCGTGCTGTACGTCAGCGCGCAGACGAGGACGGTGAAGGTCAAGAATTTGCGGCGGGACCCGACGGTTACGGTTTGCATTGACGGGGGGCGCGGCGACGCCCGGTATGTTGCGCTGTATGGGAAGGCGGAGTTAATCGAACCGGGTGAACGGCAGCGAGATCTGCGGTGGCGGATTGTACGGCATTACTACGCCGACGAAGCGGAGGCCGCGCACTATTACGAGACGGTCAAGGACACGGTAGGTGTGATAGTCACACTGCGGCCGGAACGAATTGTCTCGATGGGATTTGGGCAGTCCTAGTGCTCGCAGGCAGCGCGAATCAGGGGGGTACCGGGTCTCTATTTTAGCCGCTGGCCGGTGGACTCAGGCTTGCGGACGGAGGGTGGGAGATGTGTCGAAATATCAGGAAGCTGCGCCAGCCGGAGCGACCGCCGACAGAGCAGGAGCTGGAAGAAGCGGCCCTGCAGTTTGTCCGGAAGGTGAGCGGATATCGAAAGCCTTCGAGGGCCAATGAGAGGGCGTTCAATAACGCTGTCAGTGAAATTGCACTGGCGACGCGGCGGTTGTTCGATAACCTTGAGACCCGGTGAATCGGCGTACTTTTGTTTGTGCAGGCCGGCCTCCGGCCACTTGCAGTTGACGTGAAGAATTGGGTACCAGAGGAGCCTAACAATGAGCAGGAGTACTGTGCCATCTGACTTAGACATAGCCCAGGCGGCTGAGCTGCTGCCCATCTGGGAGATTGCGGAGAAGATGGGGTTGAGCAGGTCGGACATTGAGCTGTACGGCGACCACATGGCGAAGGTGCGACTGGATGCCGTGGAGGGACTGGCTGACCGTCCTAACGCACGCTACGTGCTGGTCACTGCGATCACGCCGACTCCGTTGGGCGAGGGAAAGTCGACGACTACGGTAGGGCTGGGCCAGGGTATGCACCACATTGGAAGGACGGCGACGGTGGCGATCCGGCAGCCCAGCCAGGGGCCGACATTTGGGATCAAGGGCGGCGCGGCCGGCGGCGGTTACAGCCAGGTGGTACCGATGGAGCAGTTCAACCTGCACATGACAGGGGACATGCACGCGGTGACGGCGGCCAACAATCTGCTGGCGGCGATGATTGATGCGCACATCTACCAGGGAAACGGGCTGGAGATCGACCCCTACAGCATCATGTGGCGGCGTGTGCTGGACGTCAACGACAGGGGGCTGCGGAATATCATCAGCGGGCTCGGTGTAAAGTCGGACGGGCCGCAGCGTCAGACCGGATTTGACATCACGGCGGCGTCGGAGGTGATGGCGATCCTGGCGTTGACGACGGGGCTGGAAGATATGCGGGCGCGCTTTGGCCGGGTGACGGTGGGTAGGGACCGGAATCGCCAGCCTGTTACGGCCGAGCAGCTGCAGGCCGCGGGTTCGATGACGGTGCTGATGAAGGAGGCGATCAAGCCGAATATCTTCCAGACGCTGGAGAACACGCCGGCGCTGGTCCATGCAGGACCGTTTGCAAATATCGCTCACGGGAACAGCTCGGTATTGGCAGACCTGATCGGCATCAAGACGAGCGAATATCTGATTACAGAGGCCGGCTTCGGCGCGGATATTGGGGCGGAGAAGTTTTTCAACATCAAGTGCCGGTACAGCGGGCTGCGGCCGGATGCGGCCGTACTGGTGGCGACGGTGCGTGCGCTCAAGTCGCATACGGGGCGGTACCGGGTTGTACCGGGCCGGCCGCTGCCGGAAGAGATGCTGATGGAGAACCCGGATGATGTAGCAGAGGGCGCGGCGAACCTTCGCAAGCAGATCCAGAACGTGCGGGCGCACGGGGTAAGCCCGGTAGTGTGCGTAAACAGTTTTGCGAGTGACTTCCAGAGTGAGATCGATGTAATCGGTCGGGTGGCTGAGGAGGAAGGGGCGCGATGGGCGGTCTCCACGCATTGGGCGGAGGGAGGCAGCGGCGCTACTGAGCTGGCGCGGGCGGTTGTGGAAGCGGCCGAAGAGCCGAGCGATTTCCAGTTTCTGTATGAATTGGACCAGCCTCTGAAGGCGAAGATGGAGAAGATCGCGACAACGATTTACGGCGCAGACGGAATCGAGTACACGGCGCTGGCCAACCGGCAGATACGCCAGTACGAGCAGAGCGGGTTCGGTAATCTTCCCATCTGTATGGCGAAGACACATTTGAGTTTGAGCCACGATCCAAAGCTAAAAGGTGCGCCGTCGGGGTTCACGGTGCCTGTTCGGGAGGTGCGAGCCAGTGTAGGCGCTGGGTTTGTTTATCCACTGCTGGGAGAAATGAGAACGATGCCGGGTCTTGGCAGCAGGCCGGCGGCTCAGAGTGTGGACATTGAATTGGAGACGGGGCAGGTGATCGGGTTGTTCTAGAGAGTACCTGGCCGGCCCGATTCGATATTGGAAACCTTGACGTAGGACTGCCTAACCGGGAGTGGCGCCCGGAAAGTGCAGACCCGAGATGTAGATATACCAGATTGTGCTGAACAGGATTCATCGTTGGATTTGGACTGAAAAAGGGAAATCAGGGTACAATGTAGGTTATGCCTTTTACCTTTCACGCTGCATGGCTCACTTCAGGCAAACAATCAGTCGACGGACAAGGGCAGGATGCCTTCGGCCTCAGCCCCATTGGGCGTGCGCAGGGGGAGCGAGACGGCCAGTCGCCGGTGGAACAAGGGGGTCAAGACAGAACGCCGGGAAAGGAAACACGAGACGTCCCACCAGATCCCTTAGCGCCCGGTGGGTTAGATTCATCCAGATTGCCGGCTACTGAAGATGGACCGCGACTCTTCCTTTGGGGAGAGAACCATGAATCTCCAAGCGTATGGGAGGAGCGCGAACTCGGCGAAAACGGTGCTTCCGGCGAAGGCGAGCGCGCAGACGGTTCCGAGGCGAACAAGCCTTCCAGCCAAGAAGAGTCCTCAGCCAAGGGGCGTCCCCGGGGTTCGCGAAGCAACGGAAAGATCCCTTCCCATCCAGCGCAGATGCCGGTGGGGACCCTTCGACAGATATTGCGCCAACTGGCGACAGCCAGCGAGCTAACCAGCCTGATGGGAAGTCCCGCCACCGCCAGGGTATGGCTGCCCAGCCAGAGCGGTCGCCCTCAAACGCACCTGGGATCATTTCAAAGGGGCGTGAATGCGCTCTCCGGCGAAACGGAGCCGTACAGACTGCAACCCTGGCAGGTTACAGGACTGACTCTTGATCCGTTCCACACGCTGGCCTTCCTAAGCCGTTTCACAAATCAGAGACTCATCGAGCTCCCTTCCTCGACCTCGCTGTTTCGCCACGCGCGACTGGGCAATGACCTATTGTTCTGGAGCCACGCGGCCAAGTTTGTGCTGGAGCTGCTGGCGGGGCAACATTTTTTGCCTGGACTGAAACCGGATAGCAGCGGTCGATTCTGGGCGGCCTGGCAACCGTTTCTGCTTGAAGGCAGCTTGCGGGAACGACTTGAGTATCTGGTCGCATTGATGCCACCCATTTGCAGGGCGTACGAGCTGGAAACGCTGGACGATGCACCGGCCGCGGGGGCAATTCTCGAGCATTTCATCGGTGTTCTGATCAACAGGGCGATTCGCGAGTGGGCACCCGAGGCTACGAAGGCAAACGGGGAAGCCCGATTTCGCGACCTTACCGGCAGCAAGAATGGTGGTCAAGGATCCGCGCTCCCGTCATCGGGATCCATGTGGCTGGAGGGTCTTTCGGGCGAGGAGCCTCTGCTTCATCTACCTCCCCAGCCCGCGCACCAGCTATACAAGCGATGGATTGAGTGGATGGAGCAACTCCACTCCTCGGTGGCGGATTCCAATTTTCAGGTTGCCTTTGCACTTGAGCTGCAGGGGGAAGACAAGGAGCCGAGGCATCCCGAATCAGATACCACCTATACCGCTCCTGCGCCAATTGCGCTGAACAACTGGCACCTTGAGTATTATTTGCAGGACAAGGACGACCCGAATTTACTGATACCTGCGCAGAGGATATGGAACCAGAATGTTCAGAGTATCCGCATAGAGGGTCGCCGCTTTGATCAGCCACAGGAGCGACTCCTTACCGGTCTGGGCGTGGCCAGCCGGCTGTTTTCGCCTATTCGTGAAAGCTTGAGGGCGCCGCGACCTGAAAGGGCGTTTCTTACTCTGGAAGAGAGTTACCTGTTTCTGAAGGAGATCGGCCCTTTACTCCAGAGCAGTGGCTTCGGTGTGATAATGCCGGACTGGTGGGCGGCCCGCAGTCGTTCCCGTCTTGGATTGCGCCTACGACTGGGCGGCCACGAGCACCTAGGTTTGGAAGGGGATGCGGCGCCTGACAGGAGAGGCCAGGACCGGGAACGAGGTCAGGGTGACGCCACCGGCGGCGGAGCTTCATTGGATCTACGAGGGTTGATTCAGTACCGTTGGGAACTGACTCTCGGAGAACAGACTCTGAGCCGAGAAGAGTTTGAACGTCTCGCGGAGCTGGGGTCGCCGCTGGTACGCCTGGGAGATGAGTGGCTGGAGCTGGATCCAGCGCAGGTGCAGGCGGCGCGGCAGTTCATGGACCGCAACGACTCGGCCGGAAGCATTTCTCTGTTGCAGGCCGTAGGACTGGCGCAGGCATATTCGCGGACCGAACAGGAGGCTGATCGGGAGCCCTGGTCGGCGGCGCCTTTTGAAGCACACAGCGCGAACGGGCTGTCAGCGGGTCGCGAAGGATCGCCTCCGCAGAGCCTGGCAATGGCCCCCGATCAGTCCGGCGACTGGGAGATGGTCGAAGGCGTATCGGGGCCTGAACTGCCGCTGGAGGCGGTTGTGGCAGACGGCTGGCTCGGCGCGGCATTGGAACGGCTTCGGGGGATAGACCCGGTCGAAGATGTTAAGGAGCCTGAAGGATTTGTGGGCAGACTAAGGCCCTATCAGCGCCGCGGTGTGGGCTGGCTTTCGTTCTTGCGCCGCCTAGGGCTGGGCGCCTGTCTGGCCGATGACATGGGGTTGGGGAAGACGATTCAGGCGATCGCTCTCCTGCTCCACTCCCGATATCTGGCCGAGGGCCAAGGCGAATCCCGCAACGGCCAGGCTGAGGGCCAGAACCGGCCGGCCCTACTCATCTGCCCTACGAGCGTGGTTGCCAACTGGCGGCACGAGATTGAGAAATTTGCACCGGGTCTGCGTCTGCTGCTTCACCACGGCAGCGGCAGACTGAATGGCGAGGCATTTCGGTCTGCGCTGACGCAGCATGATATGGTGATCACAAGTTTTGGCATCGCGCGGCGGGATATCGACATGTTGGAGAGGCAGGAGTGGAGCGATCTGATTTTGGACGAGGCACAGAACATCAAGAATCCGTCGGCCAAACAGACGCAGGCGATCCGCCGATTGACGGGTAATTCGCGTACTCAGATTGAAAGGGGGAGTACGCCACCATTCCGGGTAGCGCTAACGGGTACGCCTGTGGAGAACCGGCTGCTTGAGCTGTGGAGCATCATGGAGTTCCTCAATCCGGGCTACCTTGGGAAGCGCGAGCACTTTCGGCAGCAGTTTGTACTCCCGGTTGAGCGATACAACGACGAGTTTGCGGCAGCCGATTTGCGACGGATGGTGCAGCCATTTCTCTTGCGGCGACTCAAGACCGATCCAACGATCATTTCCGATCTGCCCGAAAAGAACGAAATGGTGGTGTACTGCTCTCTTACCAAGGAGCAGGAGACGCTTTACACGAACGTCATTGAGGAGACGATGGCTCGCGTGGAGAGGAGCGAGGGCGTGCAGCGCAGGGGTCTTGTGCTGGGTCTTTTGCTCAAGTTGAAGCAGGTAACGAACCATCCGGCCCATTTTTTGGGGGAGAAAGGCCCCCTGGAGGAGCGAAGCGGCAAATTGAGCCGACTGACAGAGATGCTGGAGGAGGCGCTGGCGGTCGGGGACCGGGCGCTGGTTTTCACCCAGTTTGTCGAGATGGGCCATCTTTTGCGGCAGCATCTGATGGAGAATCTCGGACGGGAAGCATTGTTCCTGCACGGAGGGACGCCGGCGTCGAGACGGGAGCAGATGGTGCGCTCTTTCCAGGAGGACAGTAACGGGGCACCGATATTCGTCCTCAGTTTGAGAGCCGGCGGGGTGGGCGTGAATCTGACGAGAGCAAATCACGTGTTTCATTTTGACCGCTGGTGGAATCCAGCGGTTGAGAACCAGGCCACAGACCGGGCATTTCGCATCGGCCAGAAACGCTCCGTCCAGGTATACAAGTTCGTTGTTTCCGGTACCTTGGAAGAGCAGATACACAAGATGATTGAGAGCAAACAGGATCTAGCCGAGTCGATTGTGAACAGCGGCGAGGATTGGTTGGCTGACATGGATACCGAGGGACTTCGACAGCTGATAGCTCTTCGCAGTCGCGGGTAGTGGGAGTTGGAATTGTCGATAGTATCTGCCTGGCAGAGGAAGTCCTGACCGAAGAGTGGCAAAAGGCGTTAGAGTGACTTCAACAGGAATCGGTGGGCCGATGAAGGACGTAGAAAGTAAGGACGTTTCATGGTCCAGCCGGTGGTATGAATATCTGAAAGGACAGGGCTTCGACCTGAAGAGAGGCCAGTCACTGGCGCGACGGATGCAGGTGAAGTCGGTTGACGTGCAGTTTGGCCGAATCAGGGCTGAGGTCGTGGAAGCGCACAGAGGCGTCTGCCATGTTGATATCGATGTTCTGCCGTTGCGCGATGAGGAATGGTCGGCAGTCCTGGACACGCTGGCCGAAGAGGCACTGTACGCGGCCCAGCTTCTGGCAGGGGGAGACGAATGGGAGACGTTTCTGTCAGTGCTGGATACTGTCTTTACTGACGCCGAGGTCGCTCTGCTATCAGAGTCTTCAGAGAGTGGCGAGGTGGTGGCGAACTGTGCTGACTGCCAGAGCCAGGGTACGCCGTGCAGACATGCATTGGTTGTATTGTACCAGTTCGGCAGGATGATTGCCGACGATCCCTGGATGCTGTTGCTTCTGCGAGGCAGGGACCGTCATCAGGTGCTGACCGGGCTACGGCTGCGTCGCAGTAACGGCGTTGCGGAGGAATCTCGCGGCGAAGAGGAGGAGCCGGGTCTAGAATCTGACACGTCACTGGCCGGGTACGAAGGTTTGCAGGCTTTGGAGGACCCGGCCATTCAAAGAGGCGGGGATCTCGACCTAGCGGCGCAAATCGATGCCTTTTGGGGTGGACGCCAGCTGGGACCGGGGGGAACGCGTCACGAATTACGGGCTTTGCACTACAATATCGCGCCTCCGCTGATACGGATGGCGCTACTGCGCCGGCTGGGGCCACCCCCGTTTCAACAAGACAGTCCGGAGATTTACGAGAGGCTTTCCAGGATCTACGTAGAGGTGTCGGCCAAGGCACTGGAGCTGGCGTTTGCGCCGGAGCCAGAAGGCGACGGTGACGGCTGACCTGGAGGCCGAGCAAGCAGGAGCGACAGGTGATAAGTCAGTTGTTGGCTGAGCGGGCGGCGGAATCGAATCCGATTCGGGTAGGTATCATCGGCACGGGCAAGTTTGGCGCGGGACTGGTGGCTCAGATTTCGCAGATGAAGGGTATGGAAGTTTCGGCGATTGCGGACATTAATGCACACAATGCCCGCTACGCCTATCTTTCGAGCGGCGCGAGCCAAGAGGAGATACGGACTGCGGAAACAGGGGACGAACTGGAAGACGCTGTCCGCGCTGGCAAACCGGTTGTGGTCGAAGACGGACTGACGTTGACAGATTGCGAATCGATCGACGTTATTGTCGAGTCAACCGGCTTGCCTGAGGTAGGCGCCCGACACGCTTACCAAGCCCTGAGCAAGCGCAAACACGTGGTGATGGTCAACGTGGAGGCGGACGTTACCGTCGGCCCCTTTCTGCGACGCACGGCAGACGCTGCCGGAGTCGTCTACACGATGGTGGACGGTGATCAACCGGCGGTAACCTGGAACATTGTAGAGTGGGCGAGCAGCCTTGGGTTGGAGATCGTGGCGGCTGGACGGGGTACGATCTACTATGAGGACGATTTCGAAGGTACTCCGGAAACGGCTGCATCTCGTTTCGGCTTCACGGAGGAGCATATAGAGCGGCGCACAATAAATCTGAAGATGTTCAACTCCTTTCGCGACGGTACGAAGGCGCAGGTGGAGATGACGGCGCTTGCGAATGCTGCGGGTCTCGTGCCGGACCGACGGGGCATGCATGAGCCGTCGGTGAATCTGGAGGAGATACCGGTCCGCTTCAGTTTGAAGGAGGAAGGGGGGCTATTGAGCCAGCACGGCGTGGTGGAGCTGGCCAATTCGGTGGCAGGAGACGGCAGGAGTATGCTGCCCAATCCGCTGAAGATGGGCGTGTTTGTTGTCGTCCGTTCGGACCATCCTTTCACGCGGGAGGACCTGGCTTACAACGGGTGTCACGTCGGCGGCGAAGGCAAGAACTTTCTCCTGTACCGACCCTATCACCTGGTGGCGGTACCGGCGCCCCTGAGTATTGCGCGTGCAGTCCTTTTCGGCGCTGCAAACGGCTCCTGCGCGCCAACGCCAACCGCGGAGTGCATTACCATTGCAAAGCGGGATCTGCGCGCGGGCGAGCAGTTGGACGGCGGCGGGGGATATACGGTGGTAGGCCAGTGCGAGAAGGCATCTGTGGCGCAGTTGGAGGGGTTGCTGCCGTTCGGGCTTGCAGACGGCGTGGTGCTCAAGAGGGCGATGGCCAAGGGAGAGGCGATCGCGTATGATGACGTGTCGCTGGACGAGGATTCCTTGGTGCTGAAGATGCGCCGTCTGCAGGACGGGATTTCCGAGAATGAACGGCTGTAGAAGCGGGTTGGGCTGGACTGGCACTACACGAAGTGTTGAAGGGCTGCCACCTGCAGGTACTATAGCACATGTGGACTATGGGCAGCGTGGCAAACTTCGGTCCCTGGCGCCTCTGGCCGAGGGAAGTGATCGGGTGATTTCCCGGGTGCAGGGAAGCCGATAGTTGGACGTAAGACTTTTTGGAGGAGATGCGCATGGAATACCGGCGTTTGGGGCGTACCGGGCTGAAGGTGTCGGAGATCTGCCTGGGGACAATGACTTTCGGGCATGGAACGGACGAGGGAGAGGCGGCGAGAATCGTCGACATGGCGATTGGCGCGGGTGTGAATTTCTTCGATACCGCAAATTCCTACGCGGACAGCGCTTCAGAGACGATCCTGGGCCAGGTCCTAAAAGGGCGCCGGCGCGATGCCATCGTCGCGACCAAGTTTTTCAACCCGATGGGGCCTGACGTGAACAGTTCGGGCACCAGCCGCTTCCATATGATGCACACGGTCGAGGACAGTCTGCGCCGCTTGCAGATGGACTACATAGACATCCTCTACATTCACCACGTGGATACGCAGACGCCATTGGACGAAACGCTGCGAGCCCTGGACGATTTAGTGAGGCAGGGGAAGGTGCGCTATACCGCGTGCAGCAATTTTGAGGCCTGGCGTCTGATGGAGGCGATGTGGCTGAGCGACCACAACGGTTGGGAACGATTCGCGGCGTACCAGCCACAGTACAGCCTCGTGGTGCGCGATATCGAACAGGAAATTGTCCCTGTATGCGAGTTGAAGGGCATCGGCGTGGTGGTCTGGAGTCCTCTGGGTGGCGGCTTTCTGACGGGCAAGTACAGGCCGGGGGAACGGTCGCACAGCGGCACGCGGTCGGAGGAAGGTTGGGCTTTTCCGCAGAACTATTTTGCCGCCAACGCCGACGAGACGCTGACGACGCTGCTGGACGTTGCGGCCGACCTGGACCGAACGCCTGCGCAGGTCGCCACGCGCTGGGTGCTGGAGCAGCCCGCGATCACAAGCGCGATTGTTGGGGCACGCACTGCAGAACAGGCGCAGGACAATTTACAGGCCGGCGGCTGGGTGATGCCGGCAGCAGCGCTCAACCGTCTCAACGACGTTTCTCACCTGCCGGACCGCTATCCCAAGTCGATGGAACACAACATGCATGAGCGGCGCGACGCCGCCGTCAGGATGCCGTCGATGAACGGCCAGACGTGACAGCCTATCGGGTACGTCCCTTCCAATCGAGCGAGCAAGAGTATGAGGCTCTGGCAGCTCTTCTGCGGGCGGCGTCACCTGGGGGTCGACCTCAGTCAGGGGAGGAGCTAGAGCGGGAAGACCGTGAATGGCCGGCGGGGTCACTCTTTGTACGGGTAGCAGCCTATTCGCCAGGCGAGGAGATGGTGGCGGTTGGAACCTGCTATGAGGCTTACTGGCAGGAAAGCCAGTTCACGGCGCACGTGCATTTTGACACGCATCCCGACCATCCGCAGGTTCGGCTTCTTCCGGTCCTGTTCGAGGGCGTTCAAGGCGTGCTGGCACGTTACAAAGGCAGGTTCAGACGTCTGGTATGCCGAGCGAAGGAAGACGACAGAGACAGAGTCGGATTCCTGCTCAGAAATGGCTTTCGGGAGGCGATGCGCTCGCCCTCGTCGACTTTGCGGGTCGCGGCGTTCGAAAAATCTATTTGGGCAGAGGCATACGACCGGCTAGCCCAAGAGAGGATACGTCTGGTTACGCTGTCCCAATTGCGCGTGGAGGAGCCGGACTGGAAGAGGGAGCTGTGCAGCTTGCGGTGGAAGATCGTGCAGGACGTGCCTTCAACCGAGCCGTTCGCGAAGCCGACGGTAGCTGAATTTGAGGAAATGGTTCTGGGAGATCCGGCACTGGTGGAAGAAGCTTTTTTCATTGCCCTGGGCGACGACGGGGCCCTGGTAGGGATGAGCAATCTGTGGCGCAACGACCCGGAAGGGAGGCGCCTGGACGCGGGACTGACCGGTGTAATCAGGTCCCATCGGCGCAGGGGAATCGCAACTGCTCTCAAATTGCGAACCATTGAATTTGCTCAGGTCAACGGCGCAGAAACGATCGAGACGAGTAACGAGGAAGACAGTCCGATGCTGGCCCTCAATTTCAAACTTGGCTTCGAATCAAACCCGGCGTGGGTGGACTTCGTGAGAGAGTTGCAGGCTTGAAGCCATAGTCAATCGTACGCTGCAATTCTGTGGGTCAGCCCGGTCCCGATTCAGCGTGAAGTCTGTTTTTTACAGCCTCAGACGAGAGAGCAGGTCCAAGATCCAGACACATTCAGGAGATTGCACTCAATGAAGAAATACGAGACGCAGGCCGCGCAACTTGAGGAGTCGTTGCAGCTTTCGCTGCCTCCGGTGGCAGTCGCATTCACCGACGATCTGCCGGGAGGGATTTCGTCCTACGAGGATGTGGCACCGGCAGGTTGTTACTTCTGGCAGGAGGCGTCGCAGAAGGTGTTTTCGACGAGCGCCATGGACCATGAACTGTGTGCGATCGGGGTGCACACACATAGTCTTGCGGGGGCGTCGGCGGCGCAGGCGACCGAACTGATGACAGCGCTCGAGGCGATGCAGGGCCTGGACTATGTTCGCGAAGAGGAAGTGGCGGCGATTCCGGTCATGCAACATCCGGTCCAACATGCGGTTTACGGTCCGCTGGCCGACTTTCCCATGGATGCCGACGTGGTCCTGCTGTTTGCACACGCCCAGCAGAGCCTGATTCTGACAGAAGCGGTTGCGAGGGTGGACGAGGGCGTTCCTCCGGCGATGGGAAGGCCTGCGTGCGCGGTGGTGCCCCAGGTCAGGAATGGGGGGAGAGCTGCGATGAGCCTGGGTTGTTGCGGGGCGCGGGCATATCTGGACGCGCTCTCGGATGACGTCGCGCTGTGGGCGCTGCCCGGTGAAAATCTCGAGCCGTATTGTAGGGAGATCAGCGGGTTGGCAAAGTCGAATGGAATCCTGACAGTCTTTCACGAGAGGCGGAAGGAGGATGTCGCCTCAGGCAGAAGACCCAGTGTTCAGGAGTCGCTGGAACGGTTGGCCGGCTAGAGCCGGGAACGGGGTCAACGATAAGAGACCATGCAAAGTAGATGGAATGAGAAAGAGGCGGCCCGGTTTGCGGGGGACCCGCTCAGTCTGCGGGTGTATTCGTCGCGACTGCTAGGGAGCGATCCCTCGCTTGTCCTGCACGGCGGAGGCAATACGTCAGTAAAGGCGACGGCACAGGACATCTTTGGTGACGATGAAGAGGTCCTATACGTTAAGGGCAGCGGCTGGGATCTGGCGACGATAGAGGCGCCTGGCTTCGCGCCGGTGCGGCTGGGCGCGTTGCAGCGCATGGCGACTCTGGAGGAATTGAGTGACAGTGAGATGGTCACGGCGCAGAGGGCGGCGATGACCGATCCGTACGCTCCCAACCCTTCGGTAGAGGCTATTTTGCATGCAATCATACCCTATCGTTTCGTGGATCACTCACATGCCGACGCGGTGGTGGCCCTGACGAACACGCCGGACGGCGAGGCAATCGTGCGCGACCTCTATGGCCCGGAGATGATGATTGTCCCGTATGTGATGCCGGGATTTGTGCTGGCACGGGCGATTTATGAGATGACGAGGGACACTGACTGGGATTCTCTGCCGGGGATGATTCTGCTCAATCACGGCGTCTTCACCTTTGCCGAGGGTGCGCGCGAGAGCTACGAACGGCACATCGAGATTGTGACGGCCGCCGAAGAGTATATTGAGGAGAAGGCCGGGAACAGGTTTGAGGTCAGGCGTTCTGACAGGGGTTCAATTGCGGCGCCGCTGGAGGAACTGGCCTGGCTGCGCAAGGCCGTATCAGGCGCCAGGGGGCAAGCCGTACTAGCTTCAGTGGATCAAGGGGCGGCGACGAGGGAGTTTTCGGAGCTGTCAGAAGCCCCTGAGCTGGCAACACGCGGTTTGCTGACTCCCGACCATGTTCTTCGTACGAAGAGGATTCCTCTGGTTGTCACGGGAGAGGGTGCGGAGCAGGATGTGGGCGAGTATGTTTCGGCATACGGCGAT
Organism: Caldilineaceae bacterium SB0662_bin_25; assembly: GCA_009840225.1. Classification (GTDB taxonomy): domain Bacteria; phylum Chloroflexota; class Anaerolineae; order Caldilineales; family Caldilineaceae; genus Bin5. The sequence continues at coordinate 13,316 of VXOE01000018.1, forward strand.
TACTTTGACAGGCATAAGGACGGCAGCCTTTCACGTCTGGATCCGGCGCCGCGATGGGCCTTGTGGCCGGGCGTTGGCAGCGTAGCCTTCGGCGGCACGCCCAAGGAGATCGCGGCGATCGACGACATAAGGCGGCACACGCTGCGGGCAATTGGATGGTCGGAGGCTTTGGGAGGCTGGCAGCCGCTGGGCGAGAGTGAGATCTTCGCGATTGAGTATTGGGAGTTGGAGCAGGCGAAGTTGAAGGGGGCAGGTGCACCGCCGCCGTTGCAGGGCAAGGTGGTACTGGTAACGGGCGGGGCCAGCGGCATTGGACGAGCCTGCGTGGAAGCTTTCCTGGGACAAGGCGCGGTCGTTGCCGCGCTGGACATCAGTACCAGAGTTACGGAGCAATTCGAGCCTGAGTCGGTGCTGGGCATCAGGTGCGACGTGACTGACGAAGACGGGCTCAAGGCGTCGGTAGACCAGGTCGTGAGTCGCTGGGGCGGTCTGGATGTCCTGGTCTGCAACGCGGGCATATTTCCGGCCAGCCAGGCGCTGGCTGATATGGATGGCGACCACTGGGACAGAAGCATCGAGGTAAACCTAACCAGCCAGCAGCGGCTTTTGCAGGCGTGTGCACCCTATCTGAAGTTGGGTTGCGATCCGACGGTGGTCATCATCGGCTCAAAGAACGCGCCGGCGCCGGGGCCTGGAGCGGGGGCCTATTCGGTGGCGAAGGCTGGTCTAACGCAGCTGGCGCGCGTCGCGGCTTTGGAGCTGGCGGGGGATGGCATCCGAGTGAATGTGCTGCATCCGAATGCGGTCTTTGACACTGCGCTTTGGTCGGCGGAACTGTTGGAGGAACGGGCTGCCAGCTACGGTATCAGCGTGGACGAGTATAGGGCCAACAATCTGCTGGGGGTTGAGATTACCTCTGCCGACGTGGCGGCTCTGGCCTGCGCGGTGGCAGGTCCGGTATTTGCCAAGACGACCGGCGCACAGATCCCGGTGGACGGCGGAAACGAACGTGTGATTTAGGAGTTTCGATGGTTTGAAGGGGTGCATGCCAGTTTTGGGCGGGAAAGGGCAGGCACAAGGCCGGCTCCTGCGGGGATCTGATGGGACTGGCGGGACGCGGTCTGGCTGGACACGTTCGAATAGGCACCTGTTACGAATATCGACACCAGGTCGATGAGGCATGGCCTGGTTTAGGGGGGGCGTGGGGG
>VXOE01000370.1 GCA_009840225.1 Caldilineaceae bacterium SB0662_bin_25
CCCCGCACAAGGGAGGGCCGAATAGGCCCGACCGCCCAAAAGCGAGGAGAGAGGAAAGAGAAAACTCCGCTCGCGTCTTCCGGCGTCGCGCACTGAATAGGGCTTAGTAGCTGCGTTTTATCAAGGAATTCAGTTGAACCGTTAGTCGCCAACCAGCACCAACTCTTACCTAAATTCGGAGTTCTCTTGATGACAGAACCTATTCGCTTCGGAGCTATCGGGGGCAGCGGCGTTTACCAGATGGAGACCCTGTCCGACGTGGAAGAGATCGAACTGGACACGCCATTCGGGAAGCCATCGGACGCCTACGTGGTGGGGACACTGCACGGACAGCGGGTAGCGTTTCTTGCCCGGCACGGACGTGGGCACCGTATAAGCCCAACGCGGTTGAATCAGCGCGCCAACATTTACGGCTTCAAGATACTGGGCGTCGAGTACCTGATTGCGGTCAGCGCTTGCGGCAGCCTGCAGGAGAGGCTGCGGCCAGGCGATATTGTCATTCCTGACCAGATATTCGATCGCACGAGATTGAGGGGGCTCAGTTTCTTCGATGACCCGGAGGTGGGAACTGAAGGGCTGGTCGTCCATGTGAGTGTCGCTCACCCCTTTTGTGACTACCTCAGCGATATTTGCTTTCGGGCGGTGGAGCAGACCGGTGCCACGGCTCACCTCGGCGGCAACTTTGTGACGATTGAGGGCCCGCGTTTCAGCACGAAGGTCGAGAGTATCGCCTTTCGCCAACTGGGCATGGACATTATCGGTATGACGACGACGCCGGAGGCGTTCCTGGCCAGAGAAGCTGAGATGAGCTATGCCTGTATGGCGCATGTGACGGACTATGATGTTTGGCACGAGACGGAAGAGGCGGTGACGGTCGAAGCCGTGATCAGGATGCTGATGCACAATGCGGAGGTAGCTGTCGCGGCCGTTGCCAACGCCATCGAACTGCTGGCCGAGAGCGGTCCTTCGCCCTATGCCAATGCACTCCAGGACGCGTTGATTACCGACAGGAAGGCCGTTCCGCGGGAGGTTGTCAACCGCCTGGAGCTGATGGTCGGCAAGTATTTCGATGGATAGGGAAGGACATATTGCGGCTATGGCCACGGTTGCCGAAACAGTTGCCCAGTCTCTTCATGACGCCGGCGTGCGCCTTGCCTTCGGTATGCCCGGCGGCGAGGTCGTATCGGTTATGGAGGCCTTGCGGGGGGTCGGCATTGGCTTTGAGCTGATGCACCATGAGCAGAGCGCGGTGTTTGCCGCCGACGCCTACGCAAGGGCGACCGGCAAGCCGGGATGTGCACTCACTACTTTGGGCCCGGGCGCGCTCAATGCCGTACCGGGTATTGGGCATGCCTGGTTGGACCGGGCCCCGGTTGTGTTGATTACGGCGCAGAAGCCTGACTCGGTGCTACCGGATTACACGCATCAAGTGGTTGACTTGCAGGCCGTCATTGGACCGATCGTGAAGCGGACGCTCAAGGTGACGCCGCAGAACGCTGCTTCCGAAGTGCCGCCGACGGTTGCGTTGACGATGCAAGGGCGACCGGGTCCTGTGCATTTGCAAATAAGCAATGAAGAGGCGGAGCTTTCGATTGAAGGAGCGAGCGTGCAGACGGCACGCCAGATGTCGTTTGGCGAGGGCGAGTTGAACGGGAACGGCGGCCTGCCCGACGGGGACCAGCTTGCTCAAGCGAGAGAGATCGTTACGAAGGCATCACGTCCCGTCATTCTGGCCGGGCTGGGTTTGGAGCCGGAGGCCCCGTACGATGCGCTGAGAGCGATGGCGGAGGCGGCCAACGCGCCGGTAATCGTGTCTCCGAAGGGAAAGGGCGCCCTGCCGGACGATCACCCGCTGAGCGCAGGCGTCATGGGATTGACCCGCACCGATCCCGTGTACGAAATCCTGGAGGAAGCGGACTGTGTCGTTGCCGTGGGTTTCGATGTCGTCGAGTTGGTGAAGGAGTTTTCTCTGCCGAGATCGGGCGCAATCGGGCCGGAAGAGGGGACTGAAAGGGTACCGCTTGTCTGGATAGCGAACTGGGCCAACTACGACCCTGTTCTGCCGGCGACCGTCGAGCTGGTTGGGCCGATGACGGGGGCGCTGATGCATCTTGCCGACAGTGCGTTCTGCACGGACGTGCAGTGGGGCGCATCCAGGGTACGTGGGTTTCGCGCGAAGCTGGCTGCTGTGCAGTTGCCCACACCCCGGCCTGGCCATCTTTTGCCTCAGCAGCTGTTGGAGAGTATGCGCCGTCATCTGCCTGCTGAGGCGTTGCTGGCTGTGGACGTGGGCAGTCACAAGATATTCGGAAGTTTGGAATGGCCAACCTTGTCCCCGAATTGCTTTGCGCTTTCGAATGGCCTGTCCTGCATGGGATTTGGGCTGCCGGCAGCCATCGGCACCGCGCTGGCCAAGCCAGACGAACCGGCTACCTGTCTTATTGGAGATGGCGGGATGCTGATGTGTTTGGGAGAACTGGCGGTCCTGGCGCGGTTGGATCTGCCGGTGATAGTCGTTGTGGCCGTCGACAATGCCATTGATCTGATTCGATCGCACCAGATCAGGCAGGGCAAGAAGCCTTTTGGTACCGAGTTTCCTGCCCCGGACTTTTGCAAGATTGCCTCAGGTTACGGCATTGCTGCAGAACGCGTTACGACACCTGAAGGCTGCGATGAGGCGCTTGCCCACGCGGCCGCCGCTCGGGTGCCCTTCCTGATCGAAGCCATCATTGATCCCATCGGCTATCCAACCACGCCGCGGTAGCCACTACTCTCCACATCAGAAGGTTACAACTTCTCGTTGCTGGATCTTGGCGTCGTCCAGCTGCATGCCGACGCCGGGTGCGGTCGGTACGCTGACGTTACCGTTGACCGGCTTGATTGGGTTCTTGAGGAAGAACTGGTGGACTTCGTTCCACTTGATCAGATATTCCAGCATTGGCGTGGTTGGCTCGGGCCAGGCGGCGATGACGTGGATACTGGCCGGGGTCGAGTGGCCATGGGGAATGACCGGGACGTCGTAGGCGGATGCCAGGGCCAGGATCTTCTGTGTCTCGGAAATACCACCGCACCAGTAGATATCGGGCTGGTAGACGTCGCAGGCTCCAGCGTCCATCAGTTGTTTCAATCCCCAGCGTGTGTACTCATGTTCGCCGCCGCTGATAGGGATGTTTACCTCACGACGGATTTGGGCGTACTGTTCGATCTTGTCGGGAAGCACCGGCTCTTCCAGCCAGCGGGGAGCATATTCTTCCAGCCTGCGGGCCATCTGCACGGCGTACGGGACATCCCAGCTCATCCAGCAGTCCAGCATAATGTCCACGTCCGGGCCGACGCTCTCGCGCAGCGTACGGGCAAGCCGGAGGTTTCGCTCCATCCCCATCTTGCCGTCGGTCGGTCCGTCGCGGAAGAACCACTTTGTGGCTTTGAAACCATCGGCCACGAAATTGGTGGCGCGCTCCTGGACGAGCTCCGGATCCAGGGAAAAGCCCAAAGCGCTGGCATAGGCCGGTACTTCTGTCCTGGTGGGTCCGCCGAGGAGTTGGCAGACCGGCGCGTCGAACCAGTTCCCTTTCAGGTCCCATAGTGCGCAGTCCACGGCGCTGAGCGCCATCATTTCAGTTCCCTTGCGCCCGTGCACCTGGGCCCGGTACATCCTGTCCCACAGGCGTTCGGAGGCAAGTGGGTCGTGACCTATCAGAAGGGGAGCCAGCTGGGTCTGGATTACGAAGGCCTGGTCGAAAGGAAGGGGACCGCCGCGGCCGGACACGCCTTCATCGGTCGCGATTTCGACAAAGTAGGCGGTGATGTCATAGCGGCCTTCGCCAGTCGCCAGCATTTCATGCGGGCCCTCGGCCTTGTGTTCAGGGTAGATGTCGAGAGGCCGCAGCAGCCGCTCCTCCCAGAACTCTCCCTCGGACTCCAATATGCCCTGCAGACGAACTACCGTTACGTCGGTGATTTTCATGGTTGTTTCGCTCGTTTGTAAATTGAATGGCTACCTAACTGTAGTATACTGATCGGAAGGGTCTGGGCAATAAACTACCGGTGTCTTGGAGCCCGGTCATGCTGTCGAAGAAGTTGGACAGTGCAGTAAGGTCGATAATCTCCTAACTCCCAATTGTTCGCAAATCTCCTGGGGTCCTTGGTCGACATTAGATGGATCCTTTTTTGCGAATAGATTCCACTTTGGTGGGGCATAACCGATGAACAAGAACTGGCGCGGCATCTTTGCGATTGTCGTTACTCCGTTTACCGACGACCTTTTGCTGGACGAGGAAGGGCTTCGGCGTCAGGTGGCGTTTTGCATCGAGGCGGGTGCGGCCGGGCTGGTGGGGCCGGCGAACGCGGGCGAATTCGCGACGATGTCGGACGAAGAACGCCAGCGTTGGATCCGAGTTGTCGTCCAGGAGGCGGGCGGGCGGGTACCGGTTGTTGCTGCCACTACACACGGTCACAGAGTTCCGGCTGTAGCTCTGAGCCAGTTCGCCCAGAATGTGGGCGCCGACGGTATCATGGCGATGCCACCTCATATCCTGCATCCGGACGCAGACGGTTGCTATGAATACTACCGCGCTCTAGACGACGCCCTGCGCATCCCGATTTGCATTCAGAACTTTATGGGGCCGATCGGGACACCCATGTCCTCGGCGTTGCTGGCGCGCATGTGCCGGGAATTGGAGTGGGTACAGTATCTCAAAGAGGAGACGCTGCCGGAGCCGCGTGCCATTTCGCGTACGCTGGCTGCGGCCGGGGATGCCTGCCGGGGCGTTTTTGGTGGGCAGGGCGGGATCTACATGATTGACGAGTGGCGGAGGGGGGCATGCGGTAACATGCCGGCGAGCCAGTCGGTCGATCTGCACACGAAGATCTGGGCCTTATTGGAGGAGAATGACGAATCCGGCGCTCGCGATCTTTTCAACCGTCTGTTGCCTCTGCTTAACTTTGAGCGCATGCATGGGGTGGCAGTTTACAAACAGGTCTTCTTGCGCCGAGGTATCTTCTCGTCGGCCGCCAGCCGCATTCCCGGCGCCTACTTAGACAGTCAGGACTTGCAGGAGTTCGAGGCCATTTGGGAGGATGTGGCGCCGCTTTTGTTGTCATGACTGAGATATGAGGAAGAAACCTCTTGGGGCCAGGTAGCAAGGCCTTGAAGTCGTTCACAGTTTCGCTGTTTGCGTCAAGAGAAGACAAGAGCCGCGGTCTCCCACTTCCACATACGACGGTCCATGAACGCCACTGTAACTGCTATTGAGCTCTTTCCTCTACGCATTCCCCGCGACGAGCCATACCTGGGGCCGCTGGAGGAGGCGAACCGGCCTAACGAGAAGGGTTATATTGTGCGCCCGGGCAACCGCACTGTTTACCCCGTATTTGACCAGACGCTGCTGGTCAAGGTGGTGGCGAGTGACGGAACAGTGGGATGGGGCGAGTGTTTTGGTGTGGTTGCGCCGCAGATAGCGAAGACTGTCCTGGAAGAGCTGCTGATTCCTTTTGTGATTGGGCGTAGCCCGCACGATGTTGAACGCATCCACGAGGACCTTTACGACCTGCAGCGAGTCCGGGGCCATTTTGGCGGTTACGCGCTGGATGCGATCGCCGGGCTGGACATGGCCCTCTGGGATATGCGGGGTAAATTGCTGAATCAGCCGGTCTGGCAGCTGCTGGGAGGTATACGATACGAGAGGTTGCCGGTCTACGTTTCGGGACTACCGGGCGGGACGAAGGAAGAACGGGCTGCGCTGGGTAAGCGGTGGATAGACCGCGGTTTTTCGGCTTTGAAATTTGCAGCCGTTGTCGCCGACGAAGGCGAAGTTGCCGAGATCGAAGCCATCAGGCTTGAAGTCGGGCCCGCGCCGAAGATTCTCGCCGATCTGCACTGGCGTTACACAGCGCTGGAGGCGGTCCAGTTGATCGAACGGCTAAGTGAATTCGACCTGTATCTGGCCGAGGCACCGGTGGCGCCGGAGGACCTGGCAGGCCAGGCGCAGGTGGCGCGTTCGGTCAAGACGCGAATCGGTCTGGGAGAGGAGTGGCGAACCGTCCACGAATACCTGCCGCGGTTGCAGGCCCGTTGCATGGACGTCATTCAGCCGGAGATGGCCCATACGGGAATAACCGGGTTCCGGCGCATTTGCGAACTGGCGCAGGCGTTCCACTGCCAGGTGATGCCGCACGCGACGATCAATATCGGCATCGCCCAGGCGGCGAGTCTACACGTGGCAGCTACCCTTGCCAACTTTGCCATGCATGAGTACCAGCATACCATTTTTGACCGCAACAAGCAGTACATACGCAGCACGATGGACTGCCGGAACGGATACTTTTCGCTTCCGGAGGGGACCGGCCTTGGCGCCGAGCCAACCGAAGAGGTTCTGAGTTTTGTCATTAACGAAGACTGAATCCAGGAGGAGCAGCGGGTATGGGTGAGAGAGAGTTCGCTGTTGTCGATACGCACTGTCATATCGGTCTGCACAAATATGAACCGGTCGAGGTCCTGCTATTTCACATGGCGCGCGCCGGGGTTGATCAGGCTGTATTGATCCAGTACATGGGCAACAGCGACAACCGGTACATTGTTGAGGCGATGGAGGCGAACCCGGGCCGTCTTGCAGCGGCAATGATCGTTGACGACGATGACGACGGCACCGCCATCCGGGGTTGGGCCGAACAGGGCATCGTCGGGATTCGCCTGCTGGCTGACTTTCGAGGCCGAGGCAGGGATCCACTGGCGCACTGGCGCGTGGCCGACGAGCTAGGGCTGGTCGTGAGCGTCTTCAGCAGGCCGGACATTCTGCAGAGCGCCGAGTTCAATGAGGTGCTTCGCCTCTTCCCGGACCTTTCGATGGTCATTGAACATCTGGGGGGAGTCAAGCCGGGCGTGGACCTGGATGAGTTCGCGGCGATCACGGCACTGGCCCGTCACGAGAATCTGACCATTAAGCTGCCCGGTTTTGGTGAATTCTGCGACCTGCCCTGTCCTTTTGAGAACGTTCCCCCTCTTGCAGAGTTGACTTTGGAGGCTTTTGGCGCGCGTCGCATTATGTGGGGCAGTGACTGGCCGCCGGTCAGCAGCCGCGAAGGCTTCGACAACTCTCTATCTTTTCCGTTGCGCCATCTGGCGACGTTGAGCGCGGACGAGTGCGCCTGGATATTCGGCAAGACGGCCAGACAGGTCTGGAACCTGGATGGCTGAAACAGTATTTGCGCCAGTGCCTGCGCCGCCTTCAGAAACGTTTACGGGCCCAATAGATTGTGGCCTTCACCCCAGGAATGACCTGATGCCCAAAGTTATGTTCTTTACGAATCTGGTCAGCGAGTTAGCCCAGCAGGTTATTGCCCCTGCCCCCCAAGAGTGGGACGTATCGGTCCTACCACACGATCTACCAGTGCTTGAGAAAGCCAACCAGGCGTCAGATGCCGACTTCCTGATACTGTTTCCCAGCAATCTCGAAGAGGAGGTGCTGCGGTCGGCGCAAGGGCTGAAGCTTGTTCAGCTTGTCAGCGCAGGTTTCGATCGCATGCCGTTAGCCCTGTTGAAAGAGTTGGAGATACCGCTTGCCAACAACGGGGGCACGAATTCAATTGACGTGGCGGAGCACACTTTTGCCCTGATTCTCAGCGTCTACCGGCGTCTGACCGAAATGGACCGCAATGTGCGGAACGATGGTTGGAAGGACATCGACAGCGGGATGACAACCTACACAATTCACGGAAAGACGGTTGGCATCGTAGGTCTCGGCCATATAGGTAGAGAGGTAGCCAAACGACTGGTCCCGTTCGGGGCGCAGGTTCTTTACTATGACCCGTTTCCTGCGGACGCCGAAGTGGAGCGCAATCTGCAGGTGGAGCGGGTCTCGTTGCATGAACTGCTGGATCGTTCCGATATTGTCTCTTTGCATGTGCCGTTGAACGACCAGACACGGCATCTGATCGGCCAGGCGGAGTTGGAGCGCATGAAGTCGAGCGCCATTCTTGTAAACACGTGCCGCGGCCCGGTCGTGGACGAAGAGGCCCTTATCGAAGCTCTGCGTAGTGGGGGCATTCGCGCTGCAGGGCTGGATGTGCTCAGAGACGAGCCGACCGACCCGGGCAACCCGATTCTGCAACTGGACAACGTAATCTTCACTCCACACATCGCCGGGGTCACTTACGATACCTGGCAGCGCCGCGGGCGGTTCATCTTCGACAACTTGCAGCGAGTCTGGGCAGGGGAGGAGCCACTTTCCAAGGTCGGTCATTAGAAGTTATTGACGTTTATCTGACCTGAGACTTGCAGGCCCATTATGTTGTCGATCCACGAAGGCACCCACAAGGGGTGCCCCTACGGTAAGATGGCTGATTGGAAGGAAAAGTCAACGGCCCTTGTATCTTTCCCGGACTCCGTTGTAGCTGGTGGACGCCCCCTGTCGCGGCCAGCGCAGCTGTCTGAATTAAACTCCCTTTCCTTTGCCGTTCGGTGGAGCGGCTGCTATACTCCGACAGATGTACACTCTACGGCCCGCTTGGCGAGGCCTCTTATTTTCAAGTCTTCTCTGACGGGTTGAAGCGACCTATCCGGCCAGTCGAAGACTTGGACGGTCGGTGTCAGATGGGCATGTGCTAGTCCTCGACCGCGCTTTGACGGAGCAGAACTACTGCCGTGCGGTCAAACTAGGAGAATCCATGTCAGACATTTCCATAGTACAAGACCTTGCTCATCGGCTGCGGGAAAACGTTGCCCAGGTAATTGTTGGCAAGGACGAAATCGTAGATCAACTGCTGGTGGCACTCTTCTGCGAAGGTCACGTTCTGCTGGAAGATGTACCGGGGATCGGCAAAACGATGCTGGCGAAAACGCTGGCAGCTTCTCTGGGCATCAGCTTTCAGCGCATCCAGTTCACGCCCGATCTGCTTCCGTCGGACATTGTGGGCGTCAGTGTTTACAACCGCAAGACGGATGACTTCGAATACCGTCCCGGCCCCGTTTTGGCGGGCATCGTTCTCGCCGACGAGATAAACCGTGCCGGCCCACGTACGCAGAGCGCCCTGTTGGAGGCAATGGAAGAGCGGCACGTTACGGTCGACGGTGTCAGCCACGCGCTGCCTTACCCGTTCTTTCTGATGGCGACGCAGAATCCGGTTGAACTGGCGGGTACATTTCCTCTGCCAGAGGCCCAGATGGACCGCTTCCTGATTCAGCTGGCGCTGGGCTACCCTGAGCGAGAAGAGGAACGCCTGATTCTGCACCGTTTTCGCGCAGACAATCCACTGACCCGAGTCAGGGCTATCGTCGAGGCTGAGGAAATCAGGAAGGCGGTAGCTGCCTGTCGAGAGGTCTTTGTTCACCCTGTCCTGGAGGACTATCTACTCGACCTGGTCGAGGCTACGCGAGAAGACAAGGCACTCGATCTCGGGGTAAGTCCGCGAGGAAGTCTTGCTTTCTATCGCACGGTCCAGGCCTTGGCCGCGATCCAGGGGCGGTCCTACGTTACGCCTGACGATATTCAGCAGCTTGCCCCGCCAGTACTCCGCCACCGGTTGATCCCCGGCCCGGACACACGTCTGCACGGGACGTCGGTTGCCAGTGTTCTGGACGGCATCATTGGCTCGGTACCCGTTCCGGTTGAGGAGAACTGGCAGGAAGTGCCTGCCCCGACAGAACCGTCCGACCAAATTGGCACGTTCGGCGCGGACCTGGAGCAGGAGCTGGAGGCGGCAGTAGCTCCGGAGACTGCGGTTAACGGTCCGGGCGGTGACGAGCGAAGCTCTCTTTCGGGCTGATGGGGCGCGCTGGTTGGACGGCCGCGGTCGTAATACTGGTTCTGGCGCTTGCCACGCGCAACAGTCTCATCTTCACGATGGCGCTGATCCTGGGCCTGCTTGGGCTGGTTGTCTGGCTTTGGAGCCGCTACAGTCTGTCCGAGGTGACTTACAGGCGTCGATTCAGCGTCGACCATCTTTTTTTCGGTGAAGAGACCGACCTGCATTTGGAGGTGACAAACGCGAAGCCGCTGCCGCTTGCCTGGTTGCGCTGCGAGGATGACATTCCCGTTGCGCTTGACCTGGAACCGGAAGAACGAGCGAGGCACTATCTGCCGACGCGACGCGTTCTTGTCAACCTATTCTCACTGGGAATCTACCAACGGGTGATTCGCCGTTACAGGGTGACCGGCACACAACGAGGCGCGTGGAGGTTCGGGCCGGTTCAACTCATCTGCGGAGACATTTTTGGATTTCGTAGCCAGTCCAAGGAGTTTCCGGACACATCGCTGCTCCTGGTCTATCCCCGGATGTATACGCTGCCGGAATTGGGACTTGAAGCCCGCCACCCGTTTGGTGACCACCAGAGTCAGAACAGACTGATCGAAGATCCTCTGCGGCTCAGCGGAGTACGCGAGTATTTTCCCGGCGACAATTTTCGTCACATTCACTGGAAGGCGACGGCCCGACGCCAGGAACTTCAGACCAAGCTGTTCGAACCTTCCGCTTCCCGCCCGCTGGCGATTTTTGTCAATATTCGAACCTTTCATCATCGTTTTGAAGGGGTAGATCCGGCACTGCGCGAATTTGCCATCAGCGCCGGCGCTTCGATAGCCCGCTGGGCGCAGATGCAAGGAGAAGAGTTCGGGATCTTTGCAAACAGCATGATGTACGCGGGCAGGCGAGTGCGCATTCTGCCCGGCGCGCACCCGCGGCAGCTTACCAGCGTCCTAGAGGCGCTGGCATATTGCGTAGGCGTGCCCCACACGACGATAGAAAGGGTCCTGCAGCAGGAGGTCGACCACTTGCGCATCGGGACATCGATCGTGCTGGTCAGCGCGACGCTGTCGGAGAATCTTCGACGAGTGCTCATCGATTTGCACGGTCGAGGATTTGCAGTCACGCTGTTGGGCATTGGCGGGTTGACTCTGGATAGAGCTATCCCTGGCGTGGCCTTCCAGCAGCTATCGCAACAGGTTCTGGAAGAGTTGACGGTTGAACCCGATTTGAAGATGCCCGAATTGGAGGCAATCGTTGCGGCAGGCTAATGTTCATGCGGCTGATTAGGCTTTCTCACATTGGATTACGATAGAAGAATCTAACAGATGAGTTCGCAGATCGCGGTGCCTTGGAGACATGCCGAGTGGAATAGCGTAGACGGAGTGCTGCTGCCGGCGCTTGTCGGGGTCATGCGCTTCTGCTGGATCTGGCCCTGGATGCTGCTGCTGCAGGGCTTTCTGGCCCCCTCGCTGTCTGCGCCGCTGATGTCTCCGTGGATGGTGATCATCCTGCCGATGTTCAGCTTTACTTTCGCACGCTGGACCATGCCGACCCTGGAGGAGCGCAGGAATTTCCGAAGAACGAATCAGATACGGCAGCATATCGCCACCTTTGGATTTGCAGCGATCCTGTTTCTGCTGTGGCTGCGCTTTCAGCGCCCTGATTTCTGGCTGGTGGACCCGCGCTGGTTGATAGCTGCAGGCTACGATCTGATTTACTGGGACGCCGTTCCCATTGAAGTTCCCGGAACGCTGCTCTTTCTGCTTCTGGGCATCTTTCTGTGGATGCGGGGCGCGCTGGACGGGCACGGCCAGTACCGGCACGATGAGATCTGGAGGGCGTTTCTCTCGGGGGGCGCTGCGCTGGCCCTGTTTGCCTGGATCCTTCCACCTGTACCTGCTGTGGGGCAGCCGGAAGCCGGGGCGAGCCCGTATACGGCAGCTGGCGGGCAACTCTTCAATTCCATATGGTTGTTGTTGCTTTTTGCCGGTTCGGGGCTGGCAGGGTTGGGCGTCGCCAACCTGGGGAAGTCCGGCGGGTGGCGACGCAGGGCACGCGTGTCACAGCTGATTCCCAACCGGGGTTGGATGGTCGGCATCGCCATGACGATCTGCGTCATGCTGGGCATGGCCTTGCTGGTCGGGTTGATCATCCAACCGGAAGATGCGGCCATTCTTTGGAGCGTGCTGGGGTTGATCTGGCAGGGCGTAAGCACCGTACTGATTTGGATCATTACGATCGTCGCCTACCCGTTCTTCATTTTGCTGGAGTATCTGATACGCCTGCTGCGCAGCCTGTTCGGGGACAGATCGCAAGAAACTCAGCGGAATGAACTCGCCGATGCTCCCACTCCGGAGCCGCTACCGGAACCGCCTGAAAGGGCAGTGGAGGCAATGCCAGAGCCGTTCCGCTGGATTGCCTTGCTGGTGGTAGCTGCAGGTGTCTTCATTATCTTCATGCTTGTCCTGCGCCAGTTGAGAAGCAATCCCGAGGAGGAGAGCGACGAGGTACGGGAATCGGTTTTGACGGCGAGTTTGCTGCAGTCGCAGCTCGCCGAACTTTGGGCGCGTCTGCGTTCTCGGTTCGGGCCTCTTCCTGAGGAACCGGACCCTTTCTTGTCGTTGGAAGGGGAGAGCGACACGCGGCGCTTGATACGTCTGATCTACCAGCGGCTTTTGGAGGCCGCACATATGCGAAACGCGCCCAGGGTGCAGAGCGAGACCCCCAGGCGATTCGGGGGGCGCCTCGCCGCCCAGCCCGGTTTTGAAGGAGGACTGGTTCAAACCATAACAGGCGCCTACGACGAGGCCCGCTATGGTGATGAGCCACCTTCCGAGCAGACCGCATCTGAGGCTTCAGAAGCGTGGCAGCAGATGGTGTCCGACCTGACCCCTGATGAAGCTGACGAAGCGTCTTAGCGCGACGCGCGACTCTTTTTGGCGTTTCTCTATTTGTCCTGTCCGGAGTATTTTCTATGAACGGCGCCCAGGCACTAATTCGCACTCTATTCGACGGCGGTGTAGACACCTGTTTCATGAATCCCGGCACGTCGGAGATGCACTTTGTGGCCGCGCTGGACTCAGTGCCGCTGATGCACTCGGTATTGTGCCTGTTTGAGGGTGTCGCGACCGGTTGCGCAGACGGATATGCACGCATGACCGGCAAACCGGCGGCGACGCTTTTGCATTTGGGGCCGGGGCTGGGCAATGGAATCTCGAATCTGCACAACGGGCGCAAGGCCCACTCGCCGATTGTGAACATTGTCGGCGATCACGCAACCTATCACCTCAAGTATGATGCGCCACTGACATGTGATATCGAGGGACTGGCCCGGCCGGTTTCGGGCTGGGTGCGCACTTCGCCCAACTCAGGCGTTGTGGCAGACGACGGAGCAGCGGCGATTGCGGCTGCGCGAACGCCCCCGGGCCAGGTGGCAACACTGATTCTGCCGGCGGACACGGCTTGGGGCGAGGCGGAGGGCCCGGCTGCGACTCAGGCCGCGCCGGCGCTGGCTACCGTTCCTGAGGAGCGAGTCTCCGCCATTGCCCAGATATTGCGACGGAGAGAAGAGACCGTTCTTCTTGTGGGCGACCAGGTCATGGGCAGCGCAGGGGTCAGCGAACTTGCCTGCAGGATCGCAGCGGGAGCAAATGCCCGTGTTGTCGGGAATCGCGCGGCCGCAAGGGTTTCGAGGGGCGCTGGGCGCCCTGTTCTTGCGCGACTTCCGTACCCTGTCGATCAGGCCCTTGCACTCTTGGCGGGGGCACGCCATGTGGTCCTTGTAGGCGCAAAGGACCCGGTAGGTTTCTTTGCCTACCCGGACAGCCCCAGCCGGCTAGCTCCGCCAGACGCGAGGATCCATCTGCTCGCCGCCGAGGATGAGGATGTACCCGATGCGCTCGATGCGCTGAGCGAAGAGCTGGGTACGCCGGCGACTCCACCGGCGACTGCCCGATATGATAGGCCGTCCCTGCCGGCAGGCGAACTCACGCCGAATGCGGTATGGACCGCGCTCTGCGCGTTGATGCCGGAAAACGCGATCGTGGCCGATGAATCGGTTACGTGCGGCCGTCAGGCGTATCCCCATACGGAGACGGCGCCGCCGCATGACTGGCTTCACGTAACCGGGGGCTCAATCGGCCAGGGCTTGCCGGCAGCGACGGGAGCTGCGGTGGCCTGCCCGGACCGGCAGGTGTTTGCCATGGAGGGCGATGGATCCGGCATGTACACGTTGCAGGCGCTTTGGACGCAGGCGCGTGAGTCGTTGAAGGTCGTGAACGTCATTTTCGCCAACCGTAGTTACCGCATTTTGCAGGGCGAACTGCTGAATGTGGGAGGAAGCGCAGATCCTGGCGCCCATGCGCAGGCGATGATGCGGCTAGACTCCCCGGAGTTGGACTGGGTCTCCTTGTCCGAGGGTATGGGCGTCCCGGCGGTCCGCGTTGAGAGCGCTGATGCCTTCGCAGCGGCTTTACGTCGGGGGATCGAAGAGCCGGGGCCGATGCTGATTGAGGCGATGGTCTGAGAAAGGCAGACAGCGCGGGTCGACCACGAACCTTCGTTTCGGGGTAACTACTAAGCCATGTTCTGTGTGTGTTCCGTGTGCGGTCTGCCTGGGGGGAATGTACCGTCAGTATTTCTGTAGCGGGTTCTTGATGGCCATAGCGGTGCCGGTTGGGCCTGATTGGGCGTTGCCTCTCCTACCTTGCCTGCGCCGGCACATACTGGGAATCTGCCAAGACGCGGGGTGGGGTGGGGGGTTAATCCTGGT
>VXOE01000228.1 GCA_009840225.1 Caldilineaceae bacterium SB0662_bin_25
CACCCGAGCTGCGCCAGCGCATCATCCGCTACAGTCGGGACATCGTCCTCATCTTCGCCACCAGCACCATTCCCTACGAACGATTTGGCGTGTTCTTTCTCAAACTGTTTGCTACAGACGTTGATATCGCCTTCTATAGCCAGTCCTTTGACCTGGCGGTGAAGTCGATGGCCATTCCCGCAATCTTCACCGCCACGCTGCTCCCTACCTTTGCATCGCTGCAAGGGCAGAACGATGTCGAGCGCATCGGCCGCGTCTACCTGTCCTCCAATCGCATTGCCGCCGCAGTCGCCATGCCTATCGGGCTGGGTGGCGCCGCCGTCGCCTCTTCGGTCGCCCTCCTGTACGGTCCGGACTTCCTTGGTATGGCCCCCATTCTTGCCATATTCTTTGTCGGCAACATCGGCGGTTCCATCGCTTCCGTCAGCGTAGCCATGCTACACAGTGCGGAGGAACAGAACTATATTGTCCGTCTGAACACGGTGGTGGCCCTTTTCAACGTAGTTCTCTCCTTACTCCTGGTCCCGAGCCTTGGAGCCACCGGGGCCGCCCTCGCCACCTGCGGCTGCCACACTCTCTCCAGCGCCATGACCGTCGCCCACGCCTCGCGCCGCCTGCAAGTGGAACTGCCCTTTCAAGTTCTGAGCCGCGTCTTTTTTGCAGCTCTGTCAGCCGCTGTTGCCGCACTGCTCATAAGCACATGGCTGGGCGGGCTCGTTGTTGCCGTCGCCGCAGCCGTCCTCATCTACCCGCTAATGCTGAGAGCCCTCGGCGCGCTGGATGCCTCGGACCAGGAGCTGCTAACCCGACTGGGCCAACACCTGCCCCAGAGTATGGAGCGGACCTACCACGGACTGGTTCAGTTCTTTATACGCGGATAAGCAATGTCTGAGAATCCCTTCTGGTCGATAATTGTTCCGACATTCCAACGCGAAAAGGTCCTGTGCGAAACGATCCAATATCTCCTCGGCCTTTCATATCCAAATTACGAGCTGTTAGTCATCGACCAAACTCCAGATCACGAACCGTTGACTACACAGTTTATTCGCAACTGTCAGGACCGTTTTCCAGACCGATTCCGCTGGCACTTCGTCCCGAAAGCCAATCTGCCCCATGCACGCAACGTAGGCGCGAAGCTGGCCAGGGGCTGCTATCTCCTCTATTGCGACGATGACATCATTCCCCCGGAAAACCTGATCGAGCTGCACAAGGCCAGCCTGCAGAAGCCCGGCATTGGCGCCGCTACGGGGGGCGTCCATGTGGAACAAAAGAAACTACCCTCAAAGTCAAGACCTTGTAACATAGCACCTAACGGGCGCGTGGAAGATTACTGGCAACATGAAGTTCCCGGGGGAACTACTGACAGCCTGCGAGGCGGCAACATGTCTATGGGCCGTCAACTGGCAATCGATGTCGGCCTGTTCGACGAAGGCTACATTGGCCGCGCCAATGGGGAAGAGACCGACTTTTCCCTTCGCATTATGCGTCGAGGGTACCAGATCGCTTACGATCCTGACGCCGCCGTCGTGCATCTGGGCCATCCTACAGGCGGTTCTCGCGCCAGCAAAGACAATGACGAGGGTCGGTATTTCTTTGAGTCCCATCACAACAACGCCTACTTTTTCGCCAAGAACTTCCAGCAGCGCTACCTGCCATGGTTCCTGAAAAGGGAGTTGGGTTGGATATTGGTTAAGCAAGCCATCTTTCAGAGGCATCCGCAGCGGACCATCCCATCGCTTCGAGGTCTGTGGCAGGGTTATCGGGCCGGCCTGCGCAGCAGAAAATGATCAATCTACTATGACTTTCGGTGCCTTCGGTTGAATCCGGCCGCCCCGGAGAAAGCAGGAGCAAGTCAACGAAAACTGACCACCGGTTCTGAAATAAAATGGCCAGTGCGTCTCTAGGCTCCCTCTCAAATGCATCGACAAAATGAGCAGAATGCATCGATCCAGCCAATAACACAAAAAAACCCCTTTTGAGCTGACAAAGCGAACATATCACTATGAGAGTATTCACAATCATTCCCCAGTTTGATCGCCTGATTCCCCTCCCCGAAAAGATCGCCATCCCCCTCCAGCCGAAAGCCTGCGACACGTAATCCAGCGTAGTTCATGCCTCGTCGTCATTCAAGCACAGTCTTTCTAGCCAAACCTGCATTCGGTCTGGGATACGGGAGCCCAACTCTATTCCTACTACCACCTGCGTTTCCCCCCAAAACGGCAGCCAACGATCAATATTGTGGGCTCTCTTAGAGTCGTGAGGAAATTGAAACACACAAGTGGGTTGCTGAAGTGGAAGAGCGCCTGTTATACTACATCCCCTTGTCATCACCCGTCGCGCCAACTAGGCAAAGAGAGAAGTCAGGTCAGCCCCCTTTTTTGTTCGCCGGAAGGCAAAAAAAGAAGGTCGACCCCACCTGAAACTGCGAGCTTGCGCTGTGACTTGGAACATCGTCGAGCAGGCCGTCGTTCGGAAGCAACTACTGGGGACTAATTCTCGCTTAAGGGCCTGTGGCTGAACAATCAGGCTGGCTTGGGCAGACAACCCTGGTTGAATCGCTATGAAAATCGCCGTCCTTTCCTCCCAACTACCCTCGTTAGACCGTGCGAAAACCGGCGGCGTGGCATACGCAGCGCACAGACTGTCCAATGCTTTGGCCCAACGCGACCACAAAGTGACGGTCTTCACGACCGACCAACGGCCAGCTGATGCCTGTTATCTGGTGCGAAGAGTCTTTCCTGAACGCCCTAGGAACCCATATCGCGCTTGGCTTTGGCAATGGCAGCTTGCTTGGAGCTACGGCGCACAGGATTTCAGCGAATTCGATATCATCCACGTTCACGACAATTGCTTTTTTGTTCGCCGTCCCGGAATCCCCGTAGTTCGAACGCTGCACGGGGCCGCCATGGCCGAGGCGATCCATGCAACCACTTGGAAAAGGCGACTTTGGTACCTGACCGTTATGCCCTGTGAACTCTGGGAAGCGACCAAGGCTTCGCGAGTCGTAGCTGTTAGCGCCAATACCCGGAAATACGCTCCGCGCATCAAGCATGTAATACCCAATTCCGTGAATCAACGAGTTTTTTTCCCTGAGCCCAATCTGAACGACGATGTTCGACATCGCGACCCGGTGATTCTCTTTGTCGGGACGCTGGCTGGACGCAAACGGGGCCATATGTTGCTCGAACTCTTCCAATCCCAAATTCGACCTGCCCTGCCCAAAGCCGAGCTTTGGATGGTAGCAGAGAAAACGGTGCAAGCCCCCGGCGTAGTCTACTTTGAGAATCCCAATGAAGATTCTTTGGCCGATCTTTATCGAAGATCCTGGGTTTTCTGCCTGCCCAGCACTTACGAAGGCTTCGGCATCCCTTATGCTGAAGCAATGGCATGCGGCACTCCGGTCGTGGCGACGCCCAACGCAGGAGCACGGGAACTTCTGGAAGATGGCAAGTGGGGAGTATTGGCCCAGCCAACCGAGCTTGGATCAGAGTTGTTGTCACTCCTGAATGACCAGCCCAGACGGCACTCCTTGGCGCTGCGCGGGCTAGAGCGCGCTCAAGCCTTCGCACAGGATCGAGTCGTTGACGCCTATGAATCTCTTTTCGCCAGCACGGATGACAGCGAGTGTCAACGCAACTAGAGTTGGGAGGAGTGACAATCTGAGTTATGTTGAATCTTTCCTCTCTCTGTCCCCTTTCTCTTAATCAGGGGACTTCCCTACTTTCCTTCGGATGACCCTTGCACACCAGTGGACTCCGGCAGCATTTCTTCGGACCGCGAGGAGGCATCGGGCGCCTCAGCGAACTGACCGACGCTATCCATACGACGATTCGTTACTGTTCAAAGCGCGGCCTTTTTAACGGGTCTCCATCGCGCAAAAAGGCCAGTGTAGAACGTCTGCTTCCAGTCGCTCCGGTTCGCAGCTGCGTGGAGAGAGAAGATAACTGGGACAGAGAAGCAAAACAGTACATCTCTGTCGTGGTAAACGCACTATGAAACCTCGCCTCATTCTATTCGTCGACCACGCAATTGCTGTCGGAGGCGCCGAACGATGCCTGCTCCTCCTCATGACCTTCCTGGACCGCAATCGCTGGCAACCCCACCTCATAGCACCCTACGGGCAGCTGGCGGAAGAAGCGGCCGGGGCAGGGATTCCTGTGCATATTCAAGACCTGCCGCGTCTGCGTGGCTCATCACGCAGCCTGCTCGACCTGTGGAAACAAGGCCTCCGCATCTCGAGGACAGCCCGCGAAATCAGCGCCGCGCTGATCCACAGCATTACGGTTCGCGCCACCGCCTACGCCTCCTTGGCCGCCCGCCTCGCGTCAGTTCCTCTGGTCTGGCACATGGGCGACTTCTGGCTCTCGGAGGACGAGCCTGCCGCCAAACGGGTCGACCGCCTGGGTAAATCCGTCTTCTGTAGCATGGCCAGCCGTGTCATCACAATGTCCCATGCCGTCGCCGAACACCTGCCCTGCTCCAACAATGCATCGGTTCTCCACAACGGTATCGACCTGGCTCACTTTGACCTGGCCCACAACACTGCCCAAAACAGGGCCAACATCTGCAAAGCCGCTGGATTCCCGGCCGCTGCCCCCATCGTCGGCATGGTAGGCAGAATGCGACCCTGGAAAGGCCAGGAAACCTTCTTGCGCATGGCGCGCCAGCTATCTGAACAGGTGCCGGAGTGCCGCTTCCTGATAGTCGGCGGCGACCCTTTCGGCGTACAGGACGACTATGAGGCGCGCCTGCTGGCCTTGGGCTCACAACCCAGCCTTGCCGCCCGCGTGCACTGGACAGGCCAGCTCGCCGACGTCCGTCCGCCTC
Organism: Caldilineaceae bacterium SB0662_bin_25; assembly: GCA_009840225.1. GTDB lineage: Bacteria > Chloroflexota > Anaerolineae > Caldilineales > Caldilineaceae > Bin5. The sequence goes on from VXOE01000228.1 coordinate 4,828, forward strand.
TGGCGGCAATGGACCTGTTCGTCCATCCTGGCGCACCCGAGCCTTTCGGCCTCGTCAACATCGAGGCCATGGCCATGGGCAAACCGGTCGTCGCCTTCGGACACGGCGCTCTGCCGGAAATCGTATTGCACGAAGAAACCGGCCTCCTCGCCCAACCCGGCGACACGGCCGCCCTGACCGCATCCGTCACGCGACTGCTGAAAGCTCCCGCACTGTCCCGAAGCATGGGTCGGGCAGGTCGACGTCGCGTCCAAGAACACTTCCGAATCGAACGCACTGTTGACCAGCTCGAAGGGCTCTATCAGGAGTTGGTCGAGAGCGAGTAGAAAATGTCCAGTCCCTTTGTCACGAGCGGCTGGCGAAACGTCCAATGAAAGTACTACTGCTGTACAAGGACTACCACCCCGTCGTCGGCGGCATCGAGAACCACATCCGCCTGCTGGCACGTGGCCTGCTGGCGGAGGGCGTCGACTCCAGCGTCCTCGTCACCAATCCCGGGCCGGCCACCCAGCGCCAAACCATCGACGGCGTCCCCGTGACCAAGACGGGACGCCAGACCACAATCCTGTCCACGCCCATCAGCCTGCCCTTTTTCGTGGAGCTGCGCCGCCAGATGGCGACCGTCGACCTCGTCCACCTCCACACGCCCTACCCTCTTGCCGAACTCGCCCAACTCATGCTGGGACGCGCAAAACCGACCGTGATCAGCTATCACAGCGACATCGTTCGCCAGAGAAAGACCGGAAAACTCTACGCCCCTTTCCTCAAAAAGGTCCTGCAACGCGCCGCACTGATCGCCGCCTCCAGCCCTGCCTACATTGAGTCTTCCCCCATCTTGCGGGACGTGCTCCACAAGTGCCGCGTCATCCACTATGGCATCGAACCTGAACGCTTTAACCAAACCGAGCAGGTTCGCGGTGACGCAGAAAACCTGCGCAACCAATACGGTGACCTGCCTCTCTTGCTCTTCATCGGCCGTCTGCGCCATTACAAAGGCGTCGACGTGTTAATCCGGGCCATGCACGACATCCGCGCCAAGCTCTTGATAATCGGTACCGGTCCAATGCAGGATGCGTGGCAAAAACTGGCGCATGCGCAGAACCTGGCCGAAAAAGTCCTCTTCCTGGGTGACTCTTCAGATAAGGAAACACTCGCCGCCCGTTACGCCGCCGACCTGTTCGTGCTCCCGTCAACCAATCGCGCCGAGGCCCTCGGAATCGTGCAGCTGGAGGCGATGGCCTGTGGCCTGCCTGTAGTCTGTACGGAGCTCGGAACCGGCACATCCTACGTCAACCGCGACGGCGTGACAGGCCTGGTTGTCCCGCCCAACGACCCGCACGCGCTGACCGTGGCTATCAACAGACTGCTCGCGAGTCCAGCGCTGCGCGCCAAGATGGGAGTCGAGGGCCGAAGGCGAGTCAAAGGCGAATTCTCACTCCAGGAGATGATCAGTGCTACGATCACCTTCTATGAGGAAGCGCTAAGAGAGAGCTGAGAAACAGTTGCGACTGTCTGTCCCTCCTTCCATTTTTCCTGGTCATCCTGTCCCCGCCGTCCAATGAGCCGCTACATTCTCGATGCCCGCACAGCAATGCCACACTTCCCTGGCATCGGCCGTTACGTCAGCAATCTCGCTTCGGCTTTGGCTCCCCAGTTGACCGCCGGCGAGGAACTCTCCCTCCTCGAGAGCCCGGCAGCCGCCGAACCTGCACAGGCGCCAGCCGCCGTTTCGCAAATGGATGGAGAGTTTCAACGACCGGACAAAACCATCATCGCGCCCGCCACGCCGTTCGACATTCGCCAGCAGTGGCGAATCCCAAACCTCCTCAAACGGCTCCAGGCTGGCGGCGAGGCCCTCTACCACAGCCCCTACTACCTCATGCCATACCGCACGGGTCTGCCCACCCTCCTCACCTTCTACGACATCATCCCGCTCAAGTTCCCCAACGCAGTTCCGGCCCGCGCCAGACTCTTCTTCCGACTGGCCGCCACCCTCGCCCTGCGCGCTTCAGACCATGTCGTCGTCATTTCCGATGCCGCCCGCAGCGATCTTGTCAGCTGTTTTCGCATCCCTGCCTCCAAAGTCAGCGTCACGCCCCTTGCCGCCTCCGCCCGCTACCGACCTCAACCCGCCAACGCAGTCGGCCGCGTACGCCAGAAGTACCACCTTCCCGACCAGTTCCTCCTCTATCTCGGCATAAACAAGCCCCACAAAAACCTGCCCGCCCTTATCGACGCCTACGCCCAAATAGCCTCGCACCATGCCCCCCCACTCGTCATCGCCGGCGCCTGGGATAGACGCTACCTCCAAGCCAAAGAGCGCGCCGCACGCCTCCAGCTCGGTGACGCCGTCCGCTTCCTCGGCCCCGTAAACGAGCGCGACCTGCCCGCCCTATACAGCGCCGCCACACTGTTCGTCTTTCCCAGCCTCTACGAAGGGTTTGGCCTCCCCGTCCTCGAGGCGATGGCCTGCGGGACGCCCGTAGCCTGCTCCAACACTCCGGGCTTGGCCGAAGCCGCAGGCGACGCCGCCCTCCTTTTCGACCCCCTCTCCGTCACCGAGATCAGGAATGCCATGACCGAACTCATCGAAGACAGCCGCCAGCGCGCCCGGCGCGCCGACCAGGGACTGGCGCGGGCCGGCCTTTACAGCTGGCAGGCGACCGCCGAAGCTACGCTGCGCTGCTATCGTCAACTGCTGGAATAACGGAGTGAGGGCTGCGAGAAGCGAAGTCCCAAAAGACCTCAGTCGCTTACGACATTGAGCACGTAAACAGTGCGGATTCCCGCCAGCGTCAGCCAGGGATCGTAGTGGTCGATTGAGCTTGTCAGCGGGGAGATGACGCGCCCCAGTCCACCTGTGGAAACGACCGTGACAGGGGAGCCCAACTCGTCGTGGATGCGGGCAAGAAGCCCTTCGACCAGTCCCGCATAGCCTAGAATAATCCCCGATCTCAGGGCCTCGTCGGTATCGCGGCCGATAACCGGGGAAGGAGGACTCAGTTCGACCTCATCTGAGACCGGCGTGAAATCCCCAAACACACCGGAAAGTTCAGCCAGACCGGGGGCGGCGACCTTCAGCGACTCCGCCGCAGTACCAAGACCCGGGGCAATGGCCCCGCCCCGGAATCGCCCCTCTTCGTCCACCACATTGAACGTCGTCGCAGTCCCGAAGTCAACCGCAACCGCCGCCCCTCTACTACGCGCACGCAATGCCGCGGCGTCGGCAAGCCGGTCCATCCCCACCTGGTCCGGGTTCCTGACGTCCAGCGCCACGCCAAGTTCCATCCTCTGGTGCAGCACAACCGGCTCGCGGCCAAGGACATCCGCCAACGTCCCCCTCCACAGTTCGGTCAACGGAGCCACCACGCTACACAAAGCAGCCCCCTCAAACTCTTCAGCGCCGAAACCGTTCTCCTGCAAGTATCGGTAGAGAGACCGCCTGACCGTTTCCGGCCGGCTCCGTCGCTCCGTCGGCAGCCGCCAGGCCGCAACAGGGGCACTGTCGTCGCCAAACGCGCCCAGGACGGTGCTGCTGTTTCCAATGTCGATGGTCAAGAGCATTGCAATCGGGACAAAACGGGGGGCATCAAGCGGAGAAAAGGACCTGGTTTCCGGGTAGCGCCGGTTCGCTTAACCGCCTCCGTCACTGTTCCCTTCCGATTGCGGTGTCGCGGTCGGCTCCTCCTTGACATCGGTCACGCCGGGGATGACGGTTCCCGGACCGTACAGGAACATCGCATTCCAGGGCCGGTAGACCGACCTGATCGGGTCCTCGCGAGTCCGTCCATTCTCGGTGACCTTGCGTATGACCGTCGCGGTCAGGCCCTCTTTGGCCCACTCCACCTGCTTGATCTGCCCGGCTTCCAGACTGGCGTCTTCCTGGTAAACCGGATCACCGGGCTCTTTAATATCCTCGTATACCGCCTCACCGATTTCCACCACCCTGTCCGGCTTGGTGCCGTAAAACTGGAAGGTGAGAATCCCTTCCTCACTGTTCACCACAGGCTGGATCAGCAGATGCGCGTCAGTATCATTGAGGAATCTGAGATCAACGTATGGCGTGTAAATCGTCGCGTCAAATCCGGGGTCGCCGTACCAGCTCACCACATAGCCGTGATTGTGGCGCTCAAGAAAAGGAAAACCCCCTTCCAGCGCCGCCCGGAAAACCGTCGTACTCACCTGGCAGACGCCTCCCCCCACGCCAACAGCCGTGCGGTCCCCCCAGATTATGGCCGAATCTTCAAATCCGTTGGCCCCGCTCACCGCCTCAATCGCCGAGTTGAAGCTGAAGACACCGTTCGGTGGAACGACCACGCCCACCAGTTTCTCTGCCGCGACTTCGATATTGTAAACGCGCGTGCTGCTGCTCCCCTTAAAGTACGTGCTGCCGCTGGCGACCAGCTCTCTGATCCCCAGTTCGTTAACACGACTGGAATCGACCGCGGGGGGAAGGGAGATGATCGGCAGCGCACCGGTCCGCTGGTCGGTGGTCAGCGCATTGCGTATAGCCTCGATCGTCAGGTCGACGTCCAGGCGCTGGCCCGCTCGGCTCGGATGTATCACCGTCAGCGCTGATGTCGCATCGTCAAAGCGCAGACGCGCCTCCTGGGCAGGATAGGAAACCTGGTTCGCCCAGCCCTCGACCACAAAGCGCAGCGCCTCTTCATTGAGAAAACGGGGATCCCCCCCGGGCATTATCCTCTGCAACAGCGCCCCGTCAAGCGCAAATGCAGTCCCAGATCCTTCGTGCCGCAAAACGACCGGCTGCGGGGCCGCGAGACCACCTGAAATGCTTCCCAAGGCGGATGTACCCGCGCCCGCGCTGTTCTGTGACAAGTCTCCTGCCCCGCTCTGGGGCGGCGCAGTGCTGTAAGTCTGCAGCGGCACCGTTCCTGACCGTCCGCTCGCCAGCTGCGCCAGTATGAGATGAGCCGTCGCAGCCACATCAACGTCCAGGCCCGGCTGCGGCGGCACCGAAACCTCGCCAATCTGGATGGCAGGCCGGCTCGGACGCCGCACCTCGGAAGCCGCGTCGCCGACGGCCTGGCGCACAACCCCTTCACTGACAAGCACCTCCGGCCACACCGTCTGCTGGCCCGTAAAGGCCTGCCATTGGCCGAGGATACGCTCCAACAGACTGCCCTGCCGCCCGACATGATAGGCGAGGTTGACTGCCCCCTCCAGGTCCGCCTCCGGCGCCAGCAGCTCTGATCCCAGCGACCACCGTCTGATCACGTCCCTGGACGCCCCGCCGCCCACTGTTGATTCGGGGCGAAGTTCAAGGAAGATCGGAGCCAGCGGATAGGGGGTCAACTCCCTGTGCAGGCGCAGCAACGCCGACGCACGCGTCTCGCCGCCTACGGGCACGCCGGCCACGTGCACGCCGCTGAAGATACGGTCGGTGTGCCAGAACTGCCAGCCGGCAAACGCGCCTGTAACGGCCACGATCGCTACGCACAGCCAGATCAGAAGGTATTCGACGCCGCTGGGGGGCCTGCCATGTACCTTCGTCGGGCCGCGGAGATCCCGCATCGGTACAATCTGTCGTCCTGGGGGCAATGGGACAGTTGAACTCATCAGATTCACTGCTTCAGGGTAGAGTCGCGGGCGATAAGGATAGCAGCTTCAGAACTTCCAACCGTGTCCTTCTCCGAAACTACTGCTTTCGGGAACCGAGACCGCCGCAAACTCGAATCACGATTTTACGAACTCAACTGAGGGACAATATACAGGAATGGTATGGCTATGTCCAGAGCAACCACTGCCAGGAACAGGCAGATATACACGATCGGACGCAAATCACCGCCATTGCGTAGCCGGTCAGACGCGCCCAAAGAAGCACCGTCCTGGTCCCCAACTCCTTTGGCGCCAAAGACCCGCCTGACACGGCTGCAGAGCAGCCCGTAAATCAGCATGCCGATTCCCGCCATTCCCCACAGCAGCAAGGTCCACCTGTCTGCCGTTCCACCCGCCAGCGTCGCAAAGGCAAAGTGCGCGCCTGCCCCCGCCAGCAGGACGCAACCCGCGACCAGACTGGCTCTCCTCTCCAGCACCGCCCACCAGCCTATGGCAAAGAGCAGACTCCACGCCGGCAGCGCCGGAAAAAGATAACGGCCCTGGTGCTGGATAAACCCCAAATTATACCAGCCGTAGGCGCCCAGTGTCGCCAGCCACAGCAGCAGCAGAGTCATCCCGGGAGAAGAGAGGAAGCGAGCCCACTGCCATTCATTGCGTTTCACTCCCGCCCGCAATCGGAAGAGGATGCCCACCGCTGCCATAGCTGTCAGAATGTAAAGAACTGTGTACACGCGGCCATCCATAAAGACGCCCAACCAGCCAAACACGCCCCAGAAGCTTTTGCTGGTAAACAACCACGCCCGCTCCCAATACGCGCCCCACCCGTGCTCCGCGATCCAGGCCGCCGCCGTCGGCTGCCCTGTCACCACCGCATCGTGCCAGCTGAGCCCGAGGATATCCAGATTCCCGTATACCAGGCTGTTTCGGATCCACCACGGAAGTCCCAGCAGCAATCCAGGACCAACTGTCAGCGCCAGCCGCATAGCCAGCACTCCCGTCGGTGTCCTGCCGTCGGACCCCGGCCAGACTGACCGAGCGATAACCACGATTAACGCGACGGGAAGCAGCACATAAACGGTTGCCTTGGTGAGAAAGCCAAGCCCAATCAGGATCCCGGCCGCCAGTAAGAGGCGCCCCCCTCTCCCTGTTTCGCTTCCATCCTCCAGCCGCTGCCACCGCAACAGCGCCAGCACAGCTCCGGCGATAAGCAGTTCCGCCAGGGCATCGTTGTTTACCGATGCCATCAGCGCCGCGTGCATGGGAAGAAAAGCTGCAAAGGCGGCCGCCCCTAGAGCAATGTGGGGCAACCCGGGAACTACCTTACGCGCACAAAGGAAGATCAGCAGCACGACGCCCCCGCCCAGCACAACGCCGAAAAGCCGTAAGGCCAGCAGTTCGCCCTGGCCCAACCAGTAGACCGGGACCGCGAGCAGATAGTAAAGAGGAGGCTGATGGGACTCGTAGCGGACCGCTTCTATCGAAAGGTCCGGCGCAAACTTCTCCGCCTTCAGGCGCGCGAGGTACTCTTCGTCATAGTCGCCCATCCGCAGCACCGGCAACCGCCTTTCGGTCGCAAGGTGGGCAATGTAATTGTAGTGGGCCGGCTCGTCCGGGTTCTGCCAGGGCGGAGTCGTGACTGCGAAGAGTGTGCCCAGGGCCGCATAAACGATCAGAATCGAAGCCAGGACATAGGCGGTCGCATCGATCCCTCTGTGCATGGGCCCTGTCACGCGCTACTCGTTCTCCTCACCCAGCACGACAGCAGGATCCAGCTTAGTAAAGAGTGGCGCCGGTTTCCGCAAATGCTGACCGACCGCCAGCGCCTGCCCCTGCCAGACCCCGCATGCACTCCCATGGTCGTAGCGCAGCACCAAATGCGACCCACGGTCGTCCTCAATGTCCGTCATACCGAGCTGCCCAAAAAGCGGTTCCGAATAGCCCAGGTATTGGTGCAGCTGTTCGCTGCTGTGGGGCAGAATCGGCGCCCACAGCAGCTTCAGCCAGTCGATGGCCTGCAGCGTCACGTACACTGTCGTCGCCGTTGTCTCTGGGTCAGTCTGAAAAGTCCGCCACGGCTCCTTCTCGTTCAGATATTGGTTCACACGCTGGCTCAACCGCCGCGCCTCTTGCAAGGCCGCCTTCAACCTCACCGCTTCGTATAGCGCTCCCACGCTCTCGAAACCACCGCGTATCTCCGCCAACAACGCTTCGTCCGTCGCGTCCAGCTCTCCCGGCTCAGGCACCGCCCCCTCGTAACGCCTGAACGCGAAACCAAGAGCCCGGTTGACCAGATTGCCCCAGTTGGCCACCAGCTCATTGTTCACCAGCTCGACGAAGTCCGGCCACGTGAACTCGGTATCCGCAGTCTCCGGCGCCATGGCCGTCAATGTATAGCGCCAGGCGTCCGCCTCAAACTCCTCCAGGACCGTATTGAATCCGATGACGTTGCCCCGGCTCGTACTGAACTGGGCCCCGCCGAAGTTGAGGTACTCGTTGGCTGGAACGTCATACGGCAGGTGCAGACGCGCCTTCTTCAGCGGCGCCGCCGTTTCCGATAGACCGGAAATGTTGGCCGCTTCGCCCTCCGCCTCGGTCTCATCGTTATAGGCCATAATCATGCCCGGCCAGATCTGCGTATGGAAAGGGATGTTGTCCTTACCGATGAAGTAGTAGTGGCGGGCGTCCGGCGAAAGGTCTCGGTCCCACCAGTCCTGCCATTTGCCGCCGCTCAATGCCGCCCATTCGATTGCCGCGCTCAGGTAGCCCTGCACCGCGTCATACCAGACGTAAATGCGCTTGCTCTCGTATCCTTCCAGAGGTATGTCAATGCCCCAATCGATGTCGCGCGTGATCGCCCGTCCCCGCAGCTCTTTCAGGTTCAGCTGCCCCTGCGTAAAGTTCAGAACGTTGTTGCGCCAGTGCTCCTTATCGCTCCCGATCCATTCCAGCAGAGGCTCATTCAGCGCCCCCAAATCGAGAAAGAAATGTTCCGTTTCCCGTACCTCCAACTCGCTGCTCCCGCTCAATTTCGATCTTGTGTCGGTCAACTCCAGCGCATCATACAGGCGCCCGCAGTTGTCGCACTGATCGCCGCGCGCCTCCGCAAAGCCGCAGAAAGGGCACGTGCCCTCCACATAGCGGTCGGCCAGAAAACGCCCTGCCTCCGGATCGTACCACTGCTCCTGCACTTCCCGGTAGATATATTCGTTCGCCATATGCCGCCGGAACACCTGCTGCGTCACGTCCCAGTGGTTCTGCGTGTCCGTGTGCGTGTACAGGTCGAACGTCAGGCCCATCGCCACGCAGCCCTCAACGAACAGTTCGTGGTACTTGTCCACCACTTCCGCGGCCCCCAGACCTTCCCTCTCCGCCTGCAAAGTGATCGGCGTACCATGCGTATCGGAGCCGCTGACCATCAGTACATCGTTGCCTGCCATGCGCTGGTAACGGGCAAAGATATCGGGCGGCAGATACGCGCCCGCAATCTGTCCGATGTGCTTTTCGCCGTTGGCATAGGGCCAGGCAACGCATACAAGGATTTTCCTGCCGTGCTCGGTCATCGGTCATCCTCCGAGTAGCTTGGGGCGAACGCACCCCCTCGGCTCTCTTCTCCTCCAGGTGGACTGCTGCTCAACTCAATCGAGATCTTCCGCAAACGTGAGAGGTTTCGCGCCCTTTGCGTCGGGCAATTGGCGGGAACTCCCCTGCCTGAGGTCAGTTGCTCCCAGCCCGCTTCTGCCCCGCAACTCATTATATCTGTCCCAATTCATAAGTGGCAAAACTATGCGCCAACTCGTCTGCATCCCAAAATGGACGCCAACTCTCCCATGCCTAACGTCGCAGCCGACCCCCAAACCATCTCGCGCTCAACTCTGAGCCAGGTCAAGCCCAGAAACTGCCCCTAACCACTAAAAACTAAAAACTGACTACTAAAAACTGCTTTTCTGGGCGGTCGGGCCTAGTCGGCCCTCCCTTGTGCGGGGGCTCCGCCCCCGCA
>VXOE01000086.1 GCA_009840225.1 Caldilineaceae bacterium SB0662_bin_25
CTGGCGGATGCGGCGCGGCGGCGGGGGCTGCTGGCGGAGGCGGCCGGTCTGCTGGACAGCGGCGTGGATGACGTGCCGGAGTTGGTGTCGAAGCAGCAGGAGGCGTTAAAGAGCGCGGAGAGGGAGTTGAAGGCGCTGCGGGAGGGGCTTGTTGGGTACCAGGCGCGTGAGCTGCTGGCGGGGGCGGAGACCGCGGGCGGTGTGCGGCTGGTGGCGCGGGAGATGGCGGACAGTGAGCCGTCGGCGGTGCAGGGGCTGGCGCGGGCGCTTATCTCTGAGCCGGGTGTTGTAGCGTTGCTTGGCTGCGCGCGAGGGGGTAAGGGGACGGTTGTGTTTGCCCGTTCGGAGGACTGTTCGGTGCACGTGGGAAATCTGTTGCGTGACACGTTGCGGGCGTTCGGCGGCGGCGGCGGCGGGCGGCCAGACTTTGCGCAGGGCGGGGGCGTGGCGGAGGAGAAGTTGGTGGATGCGCTGGACGCGGCGGCGGAGGTTGTGCGGCGCGAGGTTGGCGGCTAGAGCCTATTGGGAAGGAAACGCGATTGCCTGTACAGCTTATAGGGTAAGTGTAGGAATAGAGGGAAATGACTTCGGAAAGTTACGGCGAAAAGGCTGAGGCGATGGATTTATGCCTGGACAGCTAAAGGAGACAAACATGGTTCGTTTTGCAACACTGTTTCTTGCCTTCACGCTCTTTGTTGCCAGTTGCGTTGCGATTCCAACCGAGAATGAAGCTGCGGGTTACACCAGGTCAGTGGTGCAGGATGCGATCCGCTACTATGATCGCAACGGCAGGGATGCGGCTGTCGAGTACTACAGTTCGGAAGATAGCGTGCATGGTCAGTGGTATGTGTTCATCGTGGATGAGGATGGGTATGCCATTGCTTCGCCCAACGCGGACATGATCGGCAGGGATCCGGCTCTGCGCGTCGATGCAAGCGGCTACTTCTACGGCGATGATCTGATGAGTGCAACCGAGGCGGGCAAGTGGATCAGCTACATTTTTCGTCAACCAGAAACAGGCGAGAACGCCCGAAAGCATACCTGGGTCGTGCGCCATGACGGATTGCTATTCGCTTCCGGCTTCTATGAGGAGTAGTAAGTCACCATAGCGGCTGGAGAAAGAACTGAAGACTGCGCTCGGGCGCAAGTGCGGTATGGTTGGCACCAATTGCTAAGCCACGACTTGATGAAATTTTGGTAAATGGTCCGCATATAGAGCTCATGCCTGCGTGGTCTGCAGGCTGAGAAGGCGCGGCGCCAGTTGACAGGAGACAAGGAAATCTTCGAATGAAGAGCAACGAGGGCATGCCCATCCTGCCGGTTGAGGCATACACTTCGCAGGCGTGGTTCGACCGCGAGCAGGAGCGGATATTTTCACGAACCTGGGCTTTTGCCGGCCTGGTCGGGGATGTCAGCGAACCGGGGCAGTATGTGTCGGTGCAGGCAGGGCTGAACAACATTTTTATTGTGATGGGGCAGGACGGGCAGTTGCGGGCATTTCACAATATCTGCCGTCACCGGGGGACGCAGCTGCTGCGGGCGGTTGGCAATACGAAGAAGGTCATCACCTGTCCCTATCACGACTGGACGTACGACCTGGAGGGCTGTCTGCTGTCTGTTCCTGACAGGAGGAATCAGTTTCCTGATCTGGATATGGCGAGTCTGGGGTTGAAGAAGGCGTCCGTGGCCAGCTGGCGAGGCATGTTGTGGGTGCATCCTGACGAGAACGCCGATCCGGTGGAGGCGTGGTTTGGCGGCGTGGAACCTCATCTTGGCCCTCACAATGTGGATGAGTTGGTGGAGTATGAGAAGGGGCGCGCCGAATACACCATTGCCGCCAACTGGAAGATCGTGGTCGAAAATTACATTGACGGCTATCACCTGGCTCATCTGCACTCGGGGACGCTGTCGATGTACGACCACAGGCGCATCGAGTCGGGGTTCGCGGGTCCGCACTTTCATTTCCGGGAGCCGCTGAGTGCGGAATATGCAGCGAATGTCGAGAAGAATGCGGCGTTACCACTGGTCATCCCGGCGGACGAGGCTGGTGCGTGGGTGCCGATGCTGTTTCCGGGTATTGGACTGGCAGAGAATGAGGACTCGTGGTCGGTGTTTCATCTGACGCCGCTGGCGCCCGACCGCACGCGCGTCGTGGTGCGCACGAAAATCGCCGACGCTTCATTGCTGGCGTTCGCTTCGCAGTCGATCCGCTCCTTCAACTTCTGGACGAAGCGGGTACGGGGCAAGTATGACAGCGATGACGGCGACGATCCGATGGCGTCCGGAGACTTCATGCAGGAGGACATCTACGCGTGCGAGCAACAGCAGCGATCGCTAAGGAGCCCGTATTTCGAGCACGGGCCGTCTGCGTTGAAGGGGGAGGCTGCTGTGCGGCGACATCAGGAGTTGGTGATGGCGTGGTTGGGGGAAGAGCAGTGACTGTTGGTCCGAGATGCTGGAGGCCCCATCCAATAGAGAGAGGCGAAGTTCCTGTGCAGTCTTCGAAGCTTTTGAGATGTTACTTGTAGAGCCCGTTCTGGAAGCGGCGCAGGAGGGCGGCGGCAATTGCGCAGGTGTAGAGGAAGCCGACGGCCGCGACCCAGAGGTAGGGTTGGCCGGCTGTGGCGAGCCAGTAGCCTTTTGCCGCCCAGTAGGTGGGGGAGATGCCGAGCAGCCATTGCCATGGCTCGGGAACGAACCAGGCGGCGATCGGGACGAGGAGGAAGATTCCCAACCCTTTCATAATGGCAAGGCCTTCGACCTTATTTTTGGCGAGGGCGGCGAGGATCAGGGCCATCATGGGGCCGAGGGGCGCGGCGGAGACGGCGAGGGGGAGAAGCTTTTCGACCGGGAGCACAAGAACGTTGATGAAGGGAACGACGAGGAGTATCCCCATGACGGAGATGAGGGCGGGGGTCAGGGCACGGTAGAGGGCGTAGGTGCGGACCGGCATGGGCGTCACCATAAGGGCGGTGAGGGTGTCCTGATCTTTTTCGTCGAGGAGGAGAGTGCCGACGAGGAGGCCTACGAGCTGGGGGATGACGAGCAGGCCGAAGAAGCTGACGATGAGGAGGTAGTATTGGCTGAGATCGAAGCCGATGTTTTCCAGCAGACCGGTATGCACCCAGGGTAGAAGCCAGCGCAGGATGCCACCAAGAATGAAAGGATAGACCATCAGAAACTGCAGCATCGAGTCGCGGCGGAAGTTCAGGAAGTCGCTGCGTCCCAGTGTGAAGAGTGCCCCCATCCTTACCCCCTCGGATTGTCTTCGAAGTACACGTCAACCAATCTCATTGAAACCAAGGCCTATGAGCCGACCTGACGGGCGACGACCTGTTGCAGGGCTTTCTGTGCCCAGCGGGTGCCGGCGACGCAGAGCAGCGCGGCGTAGAGCAGCGCGAAGATAAGCTGCCAGAGCGGGGCGTCGCCGAAGGACGCGGTGAGCAGGATCATGCCGGGGCCGCTGGGCAGAAGATAGAGGAGCGGGCCGGGTACGATGTCGAAGTAGGTGAGCAGGGGGATTTGCATGATGGCGAGAAAGAAGGCGCCAGGTACCAAGTATTCGTTGATGCCGTTGTAGCGGGCGGCGATGACGAAGCCCAGCAGGGAGAGAGGATAGGACATGGCCAGCATGGCGATCACGAACCAGAGCCAGTTGAGGGCGGCGCCGTAGACGAGCAGGGTCACGGCGACGCCGACGGCGAAGGCGGCGAAGGAGAGGACCGCGGCTTTGGCGATCAGGTATTCCCAGGAGCGGAGGGGCGTGACGACCAGCCCTTCGAGAACGCGTTCGTTTTTCTCCAGGAAGAAGAGACCGGGCATGAAGAAGAAGCCGAAGACGCCGAGATCGATGAAGAGAATTGAAACGAGTACCGGTTCCAGGCCGGCGTCGGGGATCCAGTAGAGCATGAGGACCCAGACGGCGGCGACAAAGGCGGCGGCGTAGAAGATGCCCTGCCGGAACTGGACCGTGGTTTCCCAGCGCAGGAGCATGAGAAGCCTATTCACGTGAGGCTCCTTCCGGTCGTCTGGATGAAGATGTCCTCGAGGGTGGCCTCCTGGGTGTGGATGGTCTCGATGCGGTTGGTGCGCAGGATTTTGAGGAACTCGTCGCTGTCGCCGAGGCCATCGAGGGGGAATTCGGCTTGCTGGGTGGGGGCGGAGGTCCCGTCGTGGTGGTATTCGACTGTGACGCGACGCCGGCCGTGTTGGAGGCGCAGGTTGCGGGGGGAGTCGATGAGGGTGATTTGGCCGTCGACGATGAAGGCGACGCGGTCGCATATCTGGTCGGCGACGGTCATGTCGTGGGTCGTGAGGAAGATGGTGCGGCCTTCTTGCTTCTGCTGGCGGAGGATGTCCTTGATTTTCTGGCCGTTGACGGGGTCGAGGCCGGTGGTGGGCTCGTCGAGGAAGAGGAGTTCGGGCTTGTGAATCAGAGAGCGCACGAAGTTGAGGCGCATCTGCATGCCCTTGGAGAACTGGCTGAGTCGGGTATCTGCGTCTTCGGAGAGCCCGACCATTTCGAGCAGTTGCGCCGGTTCGAGGGTGTCACCGTTGTAGAGAGAGCGGAAGAGGGAGAGGTTTTCGCTGGCGGTCAGCTTCTGGTAGTGGTTGGGCAGCTCGAAGGCGACGCCGACCTGCTCGTAGTAGCTGTCGTCCCATTGGTTGAGCGGTTTGCCTAGGACGGTGATATTGCCCTGGAAGCCGCGCAGGAGGCGGATCAGCACCTTTTGGGTGGTGCTTTTGCCGGCGCCGCTGGGCCCGAGGAAACCGAAGATTTCGCCCTTTTCGATGGCGAAGTCGATGCCGCGAACTGCTTCAGTGCCGCCTGGATAGGTGTAGGAGAGATTTTCAACGGAGAGCATCAGTTCGCTCCTTGGCGGGGCCGTTTAGGTGGGGAATGGGCGTTTTGGGGCGCTTCTGGCGTGCTGTTGGGCACGGGATCATTTTGGGACGATCTGTGCGCCCGCCAGTGGTCCAGTACAAGGGGGTACTCCCTTTCCATGAAGGCGTAGAGATCCCGCATTTCTTCCAGACGCCGGCGGCGGGCGGGGGAGGTTCCGTCGAGAAGGAGGAGGCCTTTTTCGGCAAGGCGGCGGAACTCGGTAAACTGCTGGGCTTTCTCTTCGAGCACGCGGGACCAGAAGTCGGGCACGATGCGGTAGAAGTCGCGGCGGTGGCCGGGCAGGCTGAGGCGCTCGATGATGCCCATGCGGATGAGCATGCGGGTGCCGGTGCTGATGGAGGATTTGCTGGCTTGCAGGGCGTCGGTGAGCTCGTGCATGGTCTGGTGGGGCGGGTCACAGATGAGGAGCCAGCTCAGGATTCTGCCGGTCATGCGGGGCAGGCCGGCCTCTTCCCAGAAGAGACCGAAACTCTCTACATATTCGTGCAGGTCGTTTTTTGGCAGCGCAGCTGCAGCGGTCAGCGGTTTGTGGTCGGCGGCGCTCATGTTTCGAGGGCCAGTTTTTGCTGCTGGCGGCCGATTACGCTGTTTAGGAGGACGAGGAGAACGGCGACGAGAACGACCATCACGACGATGTCGATGAGGATGTCGGCAAAGCCGGCGCCGTTCTGGGTCACTTCGAGCAGGGGGTTCATGAGGTAGTAGGTAGGAAAGATGCGGCCTATCCATTCGGGCACCTGCGGGAAAATCTTGAGGATACCGGGAGCGTAGAGCAGAATACCTGCGCCCTTAACGATTCCCATGAAGGTATCCATGTCCTTGGAGACGGAGCCGAGGATGATGCCGAAGGACGAGGACATCAGGCCACCGAGGGCGATCACGAGCAGAAGGAGGGCGACCTGGCCGACGAAGGCGCCGTTGATCAACAGAATGACCGAGCCCATGATCCCGCTGAGGATGAAGCCCATCAGCGTCTTGGACAGGTAGACATCGAGCAGCGAAGTGGGCGTAGAGGTCAGGGCGACCAGGGTGCGATCCCTTTTCTCATCGAGCAGCGATGCGGCCGGGAAAAAGAGTCCACCGAGGACGATTGACATGATCAGGAGCAGGGGTAACAGACGCTGCGACCAGGTCTGTGTATTGGCGCTACCTATCTGCTCCGCATTGACGGTGACGGGGAGCTGTTCGATGCTGCTGCCGATTCCGGCGGTCATGGCGCGTGCGATGGCCGATTCGAGGAGCAGGAGATTGCGCACGCCGGCCTCCCCCCAGCGGTAGGCGGTGAAGACGATCTCTGCGCTGTCGTCTTCGAGGGACGCGGCGAAGCCGGCGGGCAGGCTGAGGCCGATCTCTTCGCTGCCGCGTTCGACCGCGCTTTGGAGCGCCTCTTCGGAATCGTACATGGTGGTGTTGATGCTGGGATGGTCGAGCAGCGGCCTGGTGAACTGTTCACTGGCGCTGGCGTCGTAGATGCCCAAGCGCGGTGTCTGCGCCAGGAGGTCGCCGAAGACAAGCGCGATGAGAAGGCTGAGGACGACCGGCATAACGAGCACATAGAGGACCATGAAGTTGGTTGCGCCGAGGCGTGCGTCTTTGCCCATCAGAATTGCAATTCGCTGGATATCCATCAGAATTTCCTCATTATGGCGGCGGTTCCGACCGCCATCGAAGCTGCGCCAATCAGGAGCAGAAGTGTCAGGTTGCCGGCCACGTCCGCCCAGCCGGCGCCGAAGTTGATGATGCGGTGCAGGGAGTCCACGAAGTAATAGGAAGGGATGAACTCCATCCAGCCGGTAGCGAGGCCGGGCAGGAGAATCGAAAAGCCGGGGAACACCATAGGGATGATAAACACAATCGTCCACCCCATCACCGACGTATTGTCCTTCGAGATTGCGGCGATAAAGAAACCGAGGCCGACCATCAGGAAACTGCCCAGCAGCAGCGTCGCCAGGAGGAGGAGCGGCGCCGTGCCCAGAATACCCATCACGGCACTCAGGATCAGTACCTGGCCGAAGGCCAAGACCATCCCCATCAGGGCCTTGCCGACAAAGAATTGATGCAGGCGCAGGGGGCCGGTGACGAGGGCGCGTGCGGTGCCATTGTCGACGTCGCGGTTGAGGAGAGTCGCCAGCCCAAAGACCTCTATCACGACAATCATCATCAGCAGAAGGGGCGCCAACCGATCGCGCATCGAGAGAGGCGCGCCGGTCATGTCATTGCCGAGCACGACCTGGGTGTCGTTGAAACGGGCTAAGTCAGCCAGCGTCTCCGGATTCACGGTATTGGCGATTAGCACAAGCACATCATGGAAAATCTGCTTTGCTTCTGCAGGGACGCCGGGGGCGTAGTAAGCGTTCAACTCCACCGTCTCCCCTCTGGCGGCGGCCGCGGTCAGGTCGGCGGGAAGCGACAGGCCGACGAAGAAATCACCGGACTCTTCGAGCGCGGTGAGCATCTCGGCCTCGGAGTCGAAAATGGTATAGTCTCCGGGTTCATCTACGAGACGCTGGTAGAGGGGAATCTCCCGATCCTCGATGAAGAAGGCCATGCCGAGGCTTTCGTCGACCTGGTTGGGGAGCAGGAAGTAGATGACAAGGTAGAAGACCACGCCTATTGCGGTGACAATGGCGAAGAAGCGGTGGCGGAAGAAGAGTTTGATGTCATTGACGACGAGAGTGCCGATCATCCTTGTAACCCCCTGCCGGTGATATCGAAGAAGATATCTTCCAGCGTTGCTTCCTCGCTGTGGACGGTGAGGATGCGCTCATTCTTGAAGAGGTCGAAGACGGTCTGCGGGGTCTGGTCTTCATCGAGCGTCACTTCGCGCACTTCGATATCGCCGTTGGGCAGCTCGACCTCCACTTTGAGGGCGCGCATGCCGAAGCGTTGTTTGAGGCGGGCCGGCGTGTCGAGGGCGACGATTTTGCCCTGGTTGAGGAATGCGACCCGATCGGACAGCTTGTCGGCTTCAACCATATCGTGCGTGGTCAGAAAGACGGTGGTTCCCGTCTGGGTAGCGGCGCGGATCAAGGTGTGAATCGTTTCGGTGGAGACGGGATCGAGGCCGTCGGTCGGTTCGTCGAGGAAGAGCATTTTGGGATCGCTTACCAGGGCGCGCGCCATCATGAGACGCTGCTTCATGCCTTTGGAGTAGTTGGCGACATGCTCTTTATCGCGGCCGCCGAGACCGACCTTTTGAAGCAGGTCCACGGCGTCGAAATCGGGTACTTTGTAGAGTGCAGCGAAGAGATTGAGGTTTTCGACGGCGCTCATCTGCTCGTAGAGATTGGTGAATTCGAATGAGATGCCGATCTCCTGCTGGACTTGCTTGCGGTCTTTGACGATATCCATGCCGAGGAGAGTGGCTGAGCCGTTTTGGGGCGTCAGCTGACCGGTCAGCATCTTGACGACGGTGGATTTGCCGGCGCCGTTGGGGCCGAGGAAGCCGATGACCTCACCTTCGGCGACATCGAAGGAGATATCGTCGACGGCGAGGATGTCGCCGTAGCTGAAAGTAAGGTCTTTCACCGAAATCGCGGGTTGTGCCATGCTGTTGCTCCTTGCATCGGGACGCTTGCGCCGGGGGGTGGTTTACCGGCATTGACTGTTGCGCGTCAGACAGAAGAACGGACAGGGATAGGCTAGCATTTTCTGTTTGTTCAGTCAATGCCGAACAAACAGAACTGTCTGACGGTTTCCTGACGCTATGGCAGATTTCTGACAACGGCGGGAGGTACGGGCCAGGTAGGGCGAAACGAATATCACGAGCTCGCCAGTAGGCGGGCAGGTCCTTGAGTAAAGGAAGGAAGGCAGATGGGGCCAACGCTCAAGGAAGGTTGGAGAATTCTGAAATCGTTTCCAGTGGCGTATACTTTGCATAACAGCCACAAAAGCTATTCAGGCGCGGCAGTCTCGAAGATCGAAGTGCCATTTGGGGAACGGCTGAACGCCTGGCGCAAGGAGAAAGACGGGCAATGGAATCTCTGACACTTAACGACGGCGGGCGTCTTCCGGTACTGGGATTGGGCACGTGGCAGATGGGGGGCGGGCGCAGTCGCGATTATTCGCGGGATGACGAGATGGTCGCGATTATCCGGGATGCGATCGCGATGGGGTATACGCATATTGACACGGCGGAGATGTACGGAGTCGGTCATTGCGAGGAGCTGGTGGGGCGGGCGATGCAGGATTTCGCGCGTGAGGATATATTCCTGACGACCAAGGTACTGGCCGACAATTTACGCTACGACGATCTGTTGCGGGCGCTGGACGGCAGCCTGAAACATCTGCAGACTGAGTATGCCGACATGTATCTCATTCACTGGCCCAACCCGAGTGTGCCGCTGGAGGAGTCGTTCCGAGCACTGAATCGCGTCGTTGCGGAGGGCCGGGTGAAGCGGGTCGGCGTGAGTAATTTCGATGTTGCGCTGCAGCGCGAGGCGGAGGCGTTGTGCGAGACGCCGGTGGTGACGAACCAGGTGCGGTACAATCTGCACTCGCGGGAGCCGGAGGAGGACGGGTTGTTGCGCTACTGCCAGGAGAACAATGTCGTGCTCACGGCGTACTGTCCGCTGAAGGACGGGGTGATGCAGAACGAGACGGTGCAGGCGGTGGCGCGCAAGCACGGCGCAACGGCGGCCCAGGTGGCGATTCGCTGGCTGACGCGGCAGCCGCAGGTGGTGACGATTCCGATGTCGACAAACCGTGACCATTTGCGGCAGAACATGGAGGCGTTGACGCTGGCGCTGGACGAGGAGGATGTGCAGCGGTTGGATGCCAGTGGATAGGAGCCGGCCTGACGGACGGGCCTGGGGCGTGACCGACAGTAGTTTGCAGGAGCGATCAGAGAACAGAAACAGGAGAACTTATGCTTCCGACTGAATCGATCCGACGGGTGTTGGATGCCGGGCTCACGAAGGGCGCCGACCTGGCAGAAGTGTATCTGGAGAACAAGGAGAGTCTTGCGCTGACGCTGGACGAGGGGCGGCTGGAAAAGGCGACGCAGGGCAATGACATTGGCGGGGGCGTGCGGGTCTTTTATGGGAACAATGCGGCCTACGCTTACACCGATGATCTGACGGAGGAGTCGCTGATTGAGGCGGCCGGGGTTGCGGCGGCCGCGGCGGAGAATGCGAACAATGCGCAGGTGTGCGCGGATCTGACGAAGCGGGAGAGCCCTGTCGTGTCGCGGATCGAGCGCCCGTTTGAGGAGATGTCGACGCAGGAGAAGGCCGGCATTTTGCGAGAGATGGACGAGGTCACGCGGCAGCACAGCCCGCATATTGTCAGCGTGCAGTGCGGCTATACGGAGACGCGGCGGCGGGTCTGGGTCTATAACTCCGAGGGAGTTTGGGCGGAGGACGACCGCGCCTTTATCGAATTTCAGGGGCAGGTGGCGGCGCAGAAGGGGGATGTGCGCCAGTCGAGCGCCACGGGGGTCGGAGGGCAGGTGGGATTGGAGTTCTTCGACGATCGCGATCCGGTGGCGATGATGCCGGAGGCGGCTGACACGGCGCTGCTGATGCTGGACGCGAGGCCGGCGCCGGCAGGTGAGATGCCGGTCGTGATCAACAATGGCTGGGGGGGCGTCCTTTTTCACGAGGCCTGCGGGCATTGTATGGAGGCGGACTTTATCACGAAGGGCGCTTCGGCCTACACAGGATTGGTAGGTGAGAAGGTGGGGCCGGATTTTCTGACGGCCTACGACGACGGCACGATCCCGGGACGGCGGGGGACGATGCGCTTTGACGATGAGGGCGCGCCGACGAACCGGACTGTGTTGATCGAGAACGGCATTCTGAAGGAGTATATGTGGGACCTGACGGAGGCGCGGCGGGCGGGTCGGGCGTCGACGGGCAACGGGAGGCGTCAGACCTTCCGAGACATGCCGATGCCGCGCATGACGAATACTTACATTGACGCGGGCCCGCACGACCCAGAGGAGATCATTGGGTCGGTGAAGAAGGGGCTGTATGCCAAGAGGCTAGGCGGCGGCCAGGTGGAGATTGGACGCGGCGATTACGTGTTCACTGTCACTGAGGGATGGCTCATCGAGGACGGCAAGCTGACGGCGCCTGTGCGGGGCGCGACGCTGGTGGGCAACGGTCCGGAGACGCTGCGGCTGATGGACATGATCGGGACGGACATGGCGCTGGATCCGGGGCGGGGCATGTGCGGCAAGGGGCAGTGGGCGCGGGTGAGTGTCGGCCAGCCGACGGTGCGCGTGCCGAAGCTGACGGTCGGCGGAACGGAGTGAAAGGGCAGTAGTCAGTAGTCAGTGGTCAGTGGTCAGTTGGTAGAGTCTTAAGACATCAGAACAGGCTGCGCTCTTTGGGGGCGGGATGGGGAGTTTAGACGTGGACTATCTTGAATTTGCTAAGGACGTGGTTGCGCGGGCGGTTGAGCGGGGTGTGGAGGCGGAAGCCTATATCAGTGTGGGGCAGAATACTTCGGTCAACGTGGACCGGGGCGAGGTGGAGAAGCTTTCGCAGGCGGGCTCGAAGGGGCTGGGCGTGCGGGTGATCCGGGACGGGAAGATGGGCTATGCCTATACGTCGGACTTCGGGGAGAGCAGCGTCGGGAAGACGATCGAGGCGGCGGTCAATTTGGCAGACGTGGCGGACGGCGACGAATACCGCTCGCTGCCGGCGCCGCAGCCGCTGCCGGAGGAGGACCTGGATATCTACGACCAGGCGGTCGTGGCGTTGCCTATCGGACGCAAGGTCGAAATGGCCCGGCGGATTGAGAAGGCTGCCTTGCGCTATGATGAGCGCGTCGTGCTGACGAACCGCTGCACGCTGATAAGCCAGCACGGGACGGTGGCGGTTGCCAACTCGAAGGGCGTAGCGGGCAGTTACGACAAGAGCTTTATCGGCGGTTTTGTGATGGCGATGGCTGCGGACGAGAATGACCGTTCGGTGGCGTTTGGGTTCGACTTTGGCTCGCGGCTGGCGGACTTCAAGCCGACGGCGATCGGGAAGGATGCGGCGCGGAAGGCGGTGGGCATGTTGGGGGGCAGGCCGGTGCCGACGCAGCGGGCGTCGGTCGTGTATTCGCCGATGGCGGCGACGAGCGTGCTGGGCGCGCTGTCGCGGGCGCTGGGTGCGGACGCGATGCAGCGCAACCGGTCGTTTCTGGAGGGTAAGGTCGGCGAGACGGTGGCGGCGGATCTGGTTACTGTGCTGGACAACGGGCGGTTGCCGGGCGGGATCGCGACACGGCCGTTCGACGATGAGGGGGTGCCGACGGGGGCTACGCGGCTGATCGACGAGGGGGTACTGCAGACGGCGCTGCATGATCATTACACGGCCACGCGCGACGGGACGGCCAGCTCGACTGGGAACGCCAACCGGCGCGGGCACGCGTCTATGCCGACGCTGGACGCGAGCAACTTCTACTTCCAGCCGGGGCAGGAGACGCCGGAGGAGGTGATCGGCGGGGTGGAGAAGGGGCTGTACGTGGAGAGCGTTATGAACACAGCCAGCATCAACCCGATCAGCGGCGACTATTCGATCTCGGCGAAGGGGTATTGGATCGAGAACGGCGAACTGAGCCATCCTGTGAACGAGGTGACGATTGCGTTGCCGATGCAGGAGTTGCTGCACAATGTCAAGTCGGTCGGGAACGATCTGACGTTTGTGCCGATGATGGGTGCGCTGGGGTCGCCGACGATACGGGTGGACGGGGTGATGATTGGGGGCAGTAGTTAGTTTTTAGTTGCTAGTTTCTAGTTTTTAGTGAACTGCCGCGCCTCAATGTGCGAAACACTTGAGAGATTACGGAATGGGAGTAAATCCAAGCTGCCCTGTTGTCGTTTCTGTCTCCAATGAAGAGGACCATACTCTGTCGGTAGCCTTTGAGAGTGGGGAGAAGGGGCTGCTGGATATGAAGCCGTACCTAGATTTTGGAATTTTCAGGAAGATCAGAGACCCGAAGGCTTTTGAGACGGTTCATGTCTCTTTTGATACTATCGCCTGGGAGTCAGGCGCTGATCTAGACCCTGAGTTCGTCTACGAGAAGTGCCGGATCAAGTAGCAAGAGTGGCCGGCTGTTTCGTAGAAGATCTGGTATACCGTCCAAATCGAGGATAGGGCATTTGCCGTCTGAGAAAACCCACAGAGACATGGTAGAGTAGCCAGATCCGCCTTCAGCGAAGTCCCTCCTCTCTCCTTCCCCTTGCACGGCAGCCTTCAAATTTGAGGGTGCGAAGGTGCCCGGCAGCGCGGGCACTCTTCTTGCGCGCCTGATAGCTGGTTGGACAAGAGGGGCAATTTGACGTTCAATAGAGGTCTGCCCGCCTGTCCACCGGAGCTCTTCATTTGTCCCGCTCGCACGACCCTTATGCTGCATTCCGCATACACGACTACCGGCTGTACGTTATTGGCTGGGTGGTGGCGCGGATGGGGACCTATATTCAAAGCATTGCGATCGCGTGGGAGATCTATCAACGCACGGGAGAGGCGCTCTCGTTGGGGCTGGTGGGGCTGGCGCAGGCGCTGCCGCTGATGGTGCTGGCGCTGCCGGCGGGGTTGCTGGCAGACCGTTATGAGCGGCGGCGGTTGTCGATCTTCAGCCTGCTGGGGATGACGGTGACTTCGCTGGCGCTGGCGGCGTTCTCGATCAGGGAAGGGCCGGTGCTGTGGATGTATGCGCTGCTGTTCCTGGATGCCTGCATGATGACGGTGGGAAGGCCGGCGCGGACGGCGCTGCTGCCGCAGCTGGTGCCGGCGGAGGTGTTTCCGAACGCGGTGACGTGGAATATGAGCCTGATGCATATCGCGTCGGTTGTGGGTCCGGCGCTGGGCGGCATCGTGGTAGCCGTCAGTGTGCAGAGTGCGTATTTTGTGGCTGCAGCGGGTTCGATGTGGCTGGCGTTTGTCCTTACTCGCATCCAGTTCCGGCCGGTGGACGAGAAGCCGGAGCCGGCCAACTGGCAGACGCTGCTGGGTGGGATCCGGTTTGTGTGGGACAAGCGGATTCTGTTCACGATCATGGCGCTGGACCTGTTTGCGGTGCTGCTGGGCGGGGCGGTGTATCTGCTGCCGATTTTTGCCGAGGATATTCTGAATGTGGGCGCGACGGGGTTCGGGTATCTGCGGGCGGCGCCGGCGGTGGGGGCGTTTTTGATGGCGGTGGCGATGATCTATCTGCCGCCGATGAAACGGGCAGGGCACGCGCTGTTGCTGGCGGTGGCGGGATTTGGGGTGGCGACGATTGTTTTCGGCTTTTCGCAGAATTTCGCGCTTTCGTGGGTGATGCTGTTTCTGACAGGGGCGCTGGACAATATCAGCATGGTGGTGCGGCAGACGCTGACGCAGTTGCTGACGCCGGACCGGATGCGGGGGCGGGTGTCGGCGGTGAGCGGGATTTTCATCGGGGCGTCGAATGAGCTGGGCGGTTTTGAGTCGGGGTTGGTGGCGCAGTGGTTCGGGCCGGTGATTTCGGTGGTGAGTGGGGGGATTGGGACGATTTTGGTGGTGGCGGGGGCGGTGG
>VXOE01000102.1 GCA_009840225.1 Caldilineaceae bacterium SB0662_bin_25
CCCCCCCCCCCCCCCCCCCCCCCACTGGGGGGGCCCTATTCGCCCCCACCGCCCAAAAGAGCGAGGAGAAAGTAGTGAGAAACACCACTTCATTTGCAGGCAAGTGGAATGGGAACTGATCGTGGCTTGGTTGCCTACAGAGGTATGCGACTGTCCACCCCCATTTTTGGATGCACACGTGCACGGGACGGGGGCCTGTTGCTGGCAGAGGCTGACTGGCGACTCTTATCCCCAGCGGTGCTCGGGTGGGTCGAAGTGAAAGCCGTGAAACAGCTTGCGCCGAGCCGGTGAGAGACTGTTGTAGAATGGGCTTGGATAGCCCCAGTGTTCCTGGGAAGCGATCATCCAGGGATGCTCGTAGGCGTAGTAGAGCATGGCGCGTTGACCATATTTGCTGCTGAACGGGCCGGCGGAGTGCCAGAGGGCATTGTGGAACAGGATGGCGGTCCCTGCCGGCGCGCAGATCTCGGTAACTCCGGCAGACTTCCCCCACCGCTGCAGGTCTTCGCGCGTTGGCGCAGAAGCGGCCTTATGGCTACCCGGCAGGACGCAGAGATTACCGTGGCCGGGTTGGGTCATGTCGCTGAGATAGTAGCCGATTTTGAGCTGCAGCAGAGGAATCTGCGGGCCCAGGTTTCTGAATCCGTCGTCAATGCCGTCGATATGCCATCTCATGTCGCGGCCGATGAGATCGCTGCCATGCTCGACGATGGCGTCAGAGGCATGATGATGCGGGCGGGCATTGAGAAGGCCGGTCACGTAGGGCCAGATGGCGGGCCAGTCGAGCATCTCCAGAAACAGGGGATCGTCGTCGAGAATGTAGAAGATTCGGGTACTCTTTTCGCCCATGAGCGTAGTGATGCCGGTATGAGGGAACTCCCGCTCCTGCAGTTTGCGCCGCCGTTGAATCGCGCGGTGGAGGGCCTTGAGCAGGGCGTTGACGTGGTCTGCGTCGAGAAGTTCTTCGAGAACCAGGTAGCCGTTGTTGTCGAAGAAGAAGCGTTCGGCTGGCGTGGGGCTGGCGTCTACGGCCGTCGGTGTATTGTCACTGTGGAGGGCGGGCGCCGCTTTCTCTGCAATCTTGTGTGCCATGATTTAATCTCTTCAGGTCATTTGTATCCTGGTCCGTTGCGGCGACAGGGAACGGGAGAGTGGTCTGGGGCGTACTACGTCTCTTCGGTGATGGCGATAGCTCGCACTGGGGATCCGTCCCGGCCTGAAATCTTGAGGGGCAGAGCCACGAATTGAAAATGGGGCTGGCCGATCTTATCGAGGTTGGTCAGGTTTTCGACGATCAAGACTTCATGGCCCAAGAGTACAAAGTGGGCGTCGTTGGGCGAATAGTCGACCGACGGAGTATCGATGCCGATCAGTTCGATGCCGCAGTCAACAAGGAAGCGGGCGGCGTCTCCTGTCAGCGCGGGATAGTGGGTAAAGTATTGAGCGTTGCCCCAGTTCCGGGCCCAGCCGGTGTTGAGAATCACTTTAGGAATGCGGCTGATAGCCTGGCGATGGGGGGCCAGATCACCGGCGGTGATTTCTTCTTTGGCCTGTTTGGTGGAGAGGTCAAGCAGCAGGGCCGGGCCGATGCACTGTGCCAGCGGGATCTGATCGATCGTTGCACCGTCTCGATAGAAGTGGAAGAAGGCATCCATGTGGGTGCCGGTGTGGAGGGAAGTGCGCAGGTTGCTTGTATTCATGTGTCCCGGTGTGCCGGATGGGAGGTCGGCTGGGATAGAGGTGCGCACCTCGATTTCGACTGGAGAATCACCGGGAAAGGGGGATGTGGAAGGAGCAAGGGAATAGCTCAGATCGACAGTTCCAGGCTGCATTGGGGCTCTCCATAGAAGCCACGATCGAATGACAGTTGGGAGAGGCGGTACGGCGGCGCGTACCGCTGTATTTGCGTTGCGGGCCGTGCACTGCGGCGGCAGCAGTTCGATGATGTCAACTAATTCGATTCAGCATTGACAGTGTACGGACAACATACTATAATTTGGCAATTGCCATAGCTGCTTATCCGTTTCCCAGCGGTTGAACTATAGCTATCATGCGTACATTCTGCAACATCATCACCGATGGGATGCTCGACTACCTGGTTGCGATCTACGAGTTGGGCGAAACGAACGACAGGATATCCACTTCGGTACTGGCGCAGAAGATGGAGGTGACTCCGGCTGCGGCCAGCAGCATGACGAAGCGTCTGACGGAGACCGGGCATGTGGTGCGCACTGCGCAGGCCGGGATTCAGTTGACCGATCAGGGACGTCTGGCGGCGTTGCAGCTGCTGCGGAGGCACCGGCTGTTGGAGGTGTTTCTGATTGAGGTGATGGGCTTCACCTGGGACCAGGTAAAGGCGGAGGCGATGCGGCTGGAGCATGCTATAAGCCCAGAGTTCGAGAAGCGCATGGAAATACTGTGCAACTTCCCTACCCACTGCCCGCACGGGGACCCGGTTCCGAGCGAAGACGGTCACGTTCAGAGCGAGAATCTGGTCAGTCTGGCCGAACTAGGGCCGGGGCAGACGGGTGAATTGCGGCGCGTGGCAAATCACAACGCGCCAATGCTGCGGTATCTGACACAGATGAATCTCGAACCCGGACATCGAGTCAAAGTGTTGAATGTAGAGCCTTTTGATGGGCCCAGCATTGTTCAGATCGAGAACGGTTCCACGCAGACGGAGCCGGGGGGTCTGGTGAAGATAATCGGCCGCTCCCTGGCGAAATGTCTCTATGTAAGATTGACTGAGCAGCCTGCCGCCTAGGCGCGCATGGTTCTGCACAGTACACGTATGGTTTCTCCCCTCAAAGCGCGCACAAATCGCGATTCTGCTGCGCACTCGCCCAATCTGCGTTTCGCCCTTCTAGCCGTTTGCCTGCTGCTCGCCCTCGCCCTCAGCAGCCCTCCTCTTTTTGCCCAGAGCGAAGCCACCGGTGTCACAGCTGATGAAGTGAACAATGTTGCTCGTGACCTGTGGTGCCCGCTGTGCGGCGGCAGGTTGCGGTTGGACAGCTGCGAACTGAAGGCGTGTGCGCAGATGCGGGAGGTGATCGAGATCAAACTGGCGGAGGGTGAGGACGCGGAGTCGATCCGGGACTATTTTCTAGAGCAGTACGGGCCGCAGGTGCTAGGGGAACCGCCGAGGCGGGGATTCAACTGGCTGGCGTGGATTCTGCCTGTGGTTGCGGTGGCGGGCGGGGGTGTCTTCCTCTGGCTGCGCTTGCAACAGATGTCTAGACCGATGAGACCGACGCCGGCGAGAGTAGCCAGGCCAGAGGCCGATGAACGGGAGCGGCGGCTTGATGAGGAACTGGCCCGCTATGACTGAATTGAGCGGGTCGGAGAGCGGTGCATCACATCCTCTTGAAAGAGACACCCCATTAGAGTCACCAAGTGATCGGCAGATTGGAACGCCAGCCACGCGAGCGGTGCGCTTGTGGCGCGTCTTGTTCCTTGGTGCCATCGTGGCGTTCATCGTCCTGCTGGCTGTGCGGTTGTGGCAGACGAATGTGCAGGAACAGCGGGCGGCGGGTGAGGCGCCGGAACTGCGCTTCACTACTTTCGATGGCGTGGAAGTGGACCTGGACGAACTGCGGGGGAAGGGCGTGGTCATCAATTTCTGGGCCAGTTGGTGTACGCCCTGTCGCGAGGAGGCGGATCTGCTGGAGCAGACGTGGCGCCGGGAGAAGGAGAACGGGATTGTTTTTCTGGGGCTGGACTATCTGGACCAGGAGCCGGCGGCGCTCGCCTATCTGGCGGAGTTTGATATCACATATCCGAATGGGCCGGACCTGCGCAGCCAGGCAGCCCGGCGCTACCGGATTCAGGGTGTGCCGGAGACCTTTTTTGTCAGTCCTGAAGGTAGGATCGTCGAGACCGTTGTGGGGCCGATCGCGAGCCAGCGGGAGTTGGACGCGCTGTTGGATCGTATTCGTCCCTGATTGTATGTGCCCTCGCGTGCGCCACGGCTGTGAGTGGATTTTCTGCGGTAGCTGTATCCAGCTTCACTGTACATTGTGCTAGAATGGCATGGCAGTGCTTGACCTCGCAAAGAGTGGTCAGGAGGCTCGCACATCCTGTTCAGCAGTGGCGTTTCGATTCGCTTTGCGTCATGCAGAGTGGCGTGTGTTGACTTAGAGAATATAGGGTGGTTTTCTGAGTGAGAACAGTTCAAATAGAAGCGCTTCCTCATAGGTACCAGAAGGATGTCGCCTCTGCCGTCAGGACTTTACAGCGTTACGGTGCAGAGCGGGTAATTCTGTATGGCTCTTTGGCCCGCGGGGACACGCGTTCGGACTCTGATCTGGATATTTGTGTTGAGGGGCTGCCTGACAAAGACTTCTTCCGTGCTCTAGGCGAATGCCTCCTTCACTCAGAGCATTCCATCAGCGTCATTGATTTGCAAAGTAGCTACGGTCTCCTGAGAAATCGAATTCTGGAAGAGGGTTTAGTTCTATATGAACGCGAACGAGTTTGAGCAAGAGGTTCACTTCGGTCTAGAAAATCTCACTCGCGTACGTTCAAATATCATTCACATATTATCGCAGGATGTTGATGAAATTGTTCAACGGTCGGCACTAACATATGAATGCTTTGGCTACTACAATGCCTTTGAACACCTCATCCTCCGATTCATTAAGTTTTTGAGAAGAGAGCAGCCAACTGGACCGTTTTCGCATCGAGAGGCACTACAAGCGTTGGAAGCCATGGTCGCCGAATATAGAGTGACGATGAAGCCGCAAACACTAAGAATCTGTCTGGAGCTAATGGCCTTTCGACATGTCGCGACAAAGATTTATGGATTCCTAATCGATGAGGCGAAGCTGGCCGTTATTGTCGGCAGAATAGTCGACTCTCACGACAGTATTGTTGCTCTCGTTGAAGACTTGCTGCGAGAGGTCCTGCAAAGAAATGAAGACTAGACAATCTTACCACCTGGTTACCCTTGGATGTCCGAAGAATGAGGTTGACAGTGACGGCATGGAGATGCTGCTGCGGCAGGCCGACTTTGGCGTCAGTGCCGATGCGGGGCAGGCGGATGTGTTGATTGTGAACACGTGCGGATTTCTGGAGGCGGCCAAAGAGGAGTCGATTGGGGTATTGCAGGAGCTGGCGGACGGGAAGCGGCGGCACCAGATGCTGATCGCTGCCGGCTGCCTGGCGCAGCGCAACGGCGAGGAGGTGCTGGCGCGGGTGCCGGAGGTGGACGGTCTGCTGGGAACGCGGCGTTGGATGGATGTGGTGGAGTTAATCAAGCAGGTGCGGGGTGGACCGGAGCAGCGCAGGTTGGAGCGGTACAGTCTGTTGGGTGAGCCGGACGAAAGTTACGTGCAGGCGGTGCCGCGGCCGCCGGTGGCCGGAGGCAGCGCCTATCTCAAGATTTCGGACGGTTGCAACGCGCCGTGCGCGTTCTGCACGATTCCCAGCTTCAAAGGCAAGCTGCGCAGCCGGCCCATTGAGGCCATCATCAATGAAGCCAATGCGTTGGTGGAGGCGGGCGCAAAGGAGTTGGTGATCGTAGCTCAGGATACGACCGACTTCGGGCGGGACCAAGGTGAGCCGGACAGTCTGCCGCGTTTGTTGAGCGCCCTGTGCAACCGGACGAGCGACGCGCTGAAGTGGGTGCGGATGATGTACGCGTACCCGGGGCATGTGAGCGATGGGTTGATCGAAGTGATGGCGAGCCAGGAAAAGATCGTGCCCTATCTGGATATGCCCCTGCAGCACGGAGACCCGCGCACGTTACGGCGTATGCGCAGGCCGTCGCGGCTGGAGATGGTCTACGATCACGTGGAGAAGCTGCGGGCGGCAATGCCGGATATCGCAATGCGCACCACGTTTATTGTCGGTTATCCGGGCGAGACTGAAGAGGAGTTTCAGGGGTTGCTAGAGTTCGTGCAGGAGATCGAATTCGACAAGGTGGGCGCATTTCCTTTCAGCCCGGAGCCGGGAACGCCGGCGGCAGAGCTGCCTGACCCGGTGGCTGAAGAGGAGAAAGAGGAGCGCTACGGCAGGTTGATGGAGGCCCAGCAGCCTATCAGTTTGCGCAAGAATCAGGAGCAGGTTGGGAAGGTGCTTGACATCCTCGTCGAGGGACAGGGCGAGATTGCGGAGAGCGGTGCACCGCTGGTGATGGGGCGGAGCTATCGCGACGCGCCGGAGGTGGACGGCCTGGTGCTTGTGCCGGGCATTGCGGAAGCGCCGGCGGGCGAAATCCTGCAGGTGCACATCAACGGCGCGCTGGAATATGACCTGGTGGGTGAACCGCTGATGGCTGAGACATTTTCGAGCAGGACGGAAATGCTGGCAGATCTAAAGTAGAAGGCACATTACCTCGCACGGAGCCCGTCATGGCCGATCTGTCGAAGTTGGAACGGGATTTGGCCGCTCTGGAACGGGACTCGACACTCCACAACAGTGACAATTTAGCAGCGCGTTTCGAGGCGTTGAAAACGCTCGACTTTCTGGGGGAAGCGTTCGAGATACAGCCCGGGCAGCGGCTCGCGGCAAGCGGGGTGCGGCGGGTGCGCGCCTTGCAGGGCGATTTGGGGGAGCTTAACCAAGGCCTCTTTCGGAAGCTGCGTAGCGGCATCCGGTCGAGAACGGTGACACCGGGCCATCTGCGGACGTTGCTTGAAAGCAACTGCCGGTACCGGCGCGGTGATCCTGCGTGCATGCACTGGGGTGCGGAGGCCGCGGACGCGCTGGCGGCAGGGTTATTTCGCAGCGACTGCGTGCCGCAGCCGTGGGACGGGGGCGACGTTGAGATGATTCACTATGAGTCGACGCCGGTGAGCGCGGTGCTGGAGCTGGTGGATCGCGTGCCACTGACGCGCTGCGACCGATTTGTTGACATCGGATCCGGGCTGGGGCAGGTGGTGCTGCTGGTCCATCTGCTGACGGGTGTGGAGGCGGCCGGGCTGGAGGTCGTGCCGGCGTATGTGGAGCGGGCTCGCGATGAAGCGGAAAGGCTGGGAGTTGACGGGGTCTCTTTCAGTGAGGGGGACGCTCGCAGCGCGGACCTGTGCGGGGGCACCGTCTACTTTCTGTTTTCTCCCTTTCGAGGGCAGATGCTGAAGACGGTACTTAACCGGCTAAGACAAGAAGCTCGCACGCGGCGGTTGACGATCTGTTCATTCGGCCCTTGCACCGAGCAGATCGCCGGTGAGTCGTGGCTGACGTTGCAGGAGACGGGGATGAACCACGAGTTCCGGTTGGCAGTGTTCAACAGTGACAGCTAGGGGCTGATAAGGAAAAGGCATCGACACGGGAACGTGCCCGCGGCGATGCCTTTTGGAGTCGGGAACCTCTTTTTTCGATCGGGTTGAGTCCAGCTTGCCCAATCAGCTCAGGTGGAAGACCGCCATCTTGGTTTCGGTCATTTCTTCGATGGCGTACTTGGGTCCTTCCTTGCCCATGCCGCTCTCCTTGACGCCGCCGTAGGGCATCAGGTCGGCGCGCCACTGGGTGCCCCAGTTGACGTGCAGATTGCCGGATTCGACTTCCTGCACGAATCGCATGGCCCAATCGATATTTTGTGTAAAGATGGCTGCGCTGAGGCCGTAGTTGGTGTCATTGGCGAGGGCGATGGCCTCGTCGATGTCGCTGACGCGGGTGACGCCGACGACGGGGCCGAAGACCTCGTCGCAGGAGATCTTCATCTCCGGGCTGACGTTGGAGACGATGGTGGGCTGGTACATCTGGCCGTTGCGCTGGCCGCCGAGGACGAGCTCGGCGCCGCCGCTTACGGCTTCATCGACCCACTGATCGACGCGCACGGCGTCTTCTTCGCGAATCATCGGACCCATTTTGGTGGATTCGGCGAGCGGGTTGCCGGTTGTGATGTTTTCAACGGTGGCCTTGAAGGCGTCGAGAAAATCGCCGTAGATCTTTTCGTGGGTGACGACGCGCTGGGTGGAGATGCAGACCTGGCCGGCGTTGGAGTAACCGGAGGCGGCGGCGGCCTGGGCTACGCGTTCGGGGTCGGCGTCGGGCATGACGATGAGAGGCGCGTTGGAGCCGAGCTCCATGGTGACGCGTTTGAGGCCGGCGGTGCGGCAGATGTGTTCGCCGATGTCGCGGCTGCCGGTGAAGGTGATCTTGCGGACGCGGGGGTCGGCGCAGAGAGCATCGCCGATGACGCCGCCGGAGCCGGTGAGGCATTGGAGCGCCTCGGGCGGTGTGCCGGCTTCGAGGAAGATCTCGACCAGTTTCAGGGCCGAGAGCGGCGTGTCGGTGGCGGGCTTGAGAATGATGGCGTTGCCGGCGGCCAGGGCGGGCCCAATCTTGTGGCAGACGAGGTGGAGGGGGAAGTTGAATGGGCTGATGCCAACGATGACGCCGCAGGGGACGCGGACGGTGAAGCCGAACTTGCCGGCCGCGCCGGGTGCGCCGTCAAGGGGGACGACTTCGCCACCGAGGCGCTTGGCCTCTTCGGCTGAGAGGGCGATGATTTCTACGGCGCGTGAGGCTTCGATACGGCCCTCGCCGATAATCTTGCCCTCTTCGAGCGTGATGGTGCGGGCGAGATCTTCGTTGCGTTCCTCCATCAGGTGGGCAGCCTTGTGGAGGATTTCGTAGCGCTCATAGCCGGTCAAACTGGCCATTACTTTGGCGCCGCGTTCGGCAGTCGCGAGGGCCAGTTCGACGTCGGCCGCATCGCCTCTGGGAATGGTGTCGATGACAGAGCCGTCGAAGGGGTGCAGGACTTCGATCTTTTCGGACTTGTCCACCCACTGCCCGCCAATGTGCATTTTCATCGAATTGTTCTCCTTATTGTCATTGTATTTTCAGAATAGTTTCTTTGATGAATGTACTATCGCTGCGCGATTTGCGCAGGCGATGTTCACTTCAGATCAGGTCCGGGCACGCGATTCCATTCCAGAGGCTCTTCGTCACCCTCATAGGTGGGGACCAATCTCTGGACGAGTTTCTGCGCCCGCGGCGGCCAGTCGACTACGCGTGTCTGGGTCTTGCTCAGATTGGACTGGATACGGGGCGAGGAGACGTCGAAATTGGGATGGTACCAGATCGTGATGACTGTGCGCCGTTCATCGGTCTGGTTGGCGTAGGAGCCATGGAGAAGCCTGGAATCCCCGATCACCAGATCGCCGGCACGCACGGGCACAGCCTGATCTTCGGGCAATGGTTGGTAGGCAGGATGGTTCGGGTCGGTGGCACGGCGCAGCTCATCCGTATGTGCAGTATGCACGACGTCGTGCATGCGGTGGCGCTTGCGGTGGGAACCGGAGATGACGCGCAGGCAGCCGTTCTCGATGCGCGTATCGACCAGATAGTACATGGCAAAGACCTGCAGGGGGAGGTCGGTATAGCTGAGCGGATCGTTCCAACCCCACCAGTCCTGATGCCAGAACAGGGGTGGTGAGTGGCCGGGCTTGCTGATGACAAAGCCGGAGGACCAACGCGGCTTTGGGTAGCCCATAGAGGCCAGTGCGTCGAGGGCGGGTTGATAGGCGACCAGTTCGGCGAAGAAGGGATCATCGTAGACGCTGATCATGCTGCCGGTGGATTTCTGCTCTTCGAAGTGCTCGGCGGACTGGGCGGCGATGAGGCCGTCGCTGGCGGCGCGTACGCGGGCCAGCATTTCGGGAGACAGTACCTGTTCGAAGACGCAGTAGCCGTCTTCTATCAACTGGGTCCTTTTGTCCTGGGCGATGGTGGTTGTGGTCATGATGCCTCCCCTGCGTGGTGCGGTACGGAGTAAGAGCATGAATGGAGGTACGGGGATGCGGATGGTCGTTTACTGCCATGTTTACGAGATGGGCAGTTAATCGCGACGTCCCCCCTACGAAATTCCCCCTATTGTAACAGAGAGACAAGGGTCTACGCATACTGACGCTGCGATGTGAGAATGCTCTCATTATAGGGGATCTGGGATACAATCGCGGTGTGTCCTCCAGGCGCATTTGAAGGGAATCAACTATGATCATCGGCCTCGATATTGGCACGACTTCACTGAGCGCGGTTGTACTCGATCCGGATAGCGGCAGCCAGGCTGCCCACCGGACTGTTGCCAACCGCGCTGGTTCGTTTCCGGGATCTGGGCGGGCTGAAATGGACTTGGCGCAGTTGTACGAACTGGCAGTGGAGTGCCTGGCGGGACTGGTGGCGCAGGCAGATTTGGGCCCGTCGGACATCCAAGGCATCGGGGTCACGGGACAGCAGCACGGGGTTGCGCTGATCAGACCGGACGCTACGCCGGCCGGGCCCGCGATTACGTGGCAGGACTTGCGGGTGCAGGAGCCGCTGCCCGGTTCTGACAGGCCGGTGCTGGAGCGGTTTATCGCGGCAGCGGGAGGGCGCGAGGCCTTTCGCAATACCGGCTGTCTGCCGGCGGCGGGGTTTCTGGGGCCCAGCCTGTACTGGCTCAGTTTGCAGGATGCTCTGCCCGATCCCCCGGTGACTGCCTGCTTTGTCCCGGATGCGGTGGTCTCGTTCCTCACTGAAACGTCAGTGGTGTGTGAGCCGACGCTTGCGGGCAGCTCCGGGATCTTTGACATTCGGGCGAACTGTTGGGATTCGAGGGTGTTGGAGCGGTTGGCGCTGCCGGCGGGACTCTTCCCTTCGATCGGGGGCGCCGGGGATGTTGTGGGGGGACTGCGGCGCGAGTTGGCAGAAGCTGTCGGATTGGAGCCGGGCACGCCGGTGACGGTTGCGCTGGGGGACAATCAGGCCAGTTTCATCGGCAGCGCGCCAGAGCCGGGCCGGAGTCTGCTCCTGAACGTGGGAACCGGGGGCCAAATTTCTGCCCGCACGGACAGTTTTCATTTCATTCCCGGGTTGGAGAACCGCCCTTTCCCAGGGAGACAGTATCTGCTGATAGGGGGAGGGCTGTTCGGGGGTCGTTCCTATGCCTACTTGCAGGGATTTTTTCAGCAGGTGGGCGCCGGGCTCCTGGACACGGACGTGCCGGACGACCTCTACGAACGGATGACGGAGCTGGCGGCGACGGTGCCGGCGGGCAGCGACGGGTTGCGCTGTGAGCCGTTTTTTACGGGTAGCCGCACGGACCCGGGTCTGCGGGCTACGTTCCGCGGGCTCTCACCGGACAACTTCACGCCCGCCCATTTCGCACGCGCATTGCTTGAAGGCATGGCGGACGGCTTCTTCACTTTTTTCGAACAGATGCAGCCAGTGGTGGGAGTGCCGCCGCTCCTGGTGGGCGCGGGCAATGGTGTTCGGCAGAACCGGCTGCTGGCCCAGATCCTGGCGCGCCGTTTCGGGAAGACGTTGCTGATTCCGAGCCATGCGGAAGAGGCGGCGGTGGGTGCGGCGGTGGCGGCGTCGGTTGGATTGGGTATTTTCGGGGATCTGGAGACGGCCGCGGCTGCGCTGCTGGGCTACGCGGACGCAGTCGAGCCGTAGCAAGGAAAACCGGGGCCGCGCGGCCCCGGTGGAAAGATCGATCGGCTTCGAGTTACTCCCGCACGTGCATATCGCCCAGGACAATCCACTTGTAGGTGGTCAACTCTTCGAGCCCCATTGGACCGCGGGCGTGGAGCTTCTGGGTGCTGATTGCGACCTCGGCGCCGAGGCCGAACTGGCCGCCGTCGTTGAAGCGGGTACTGGCGTTGACGAAGACGGCCGAGGAGTTAACGGCATCGACGAAGCGTTGGGCGTTGTTCCAGTCCTGCGTGAGGATGCCGTCGGAGTGGTCCTGGCTGTGCTCCTGGATATGTTCGATGGCCTCGTCGAGCGAGTCCACCAGTTTGACGCCGAGGATCAGCGTCATCCATTCGGTGTCCCAGTCGTCGGGCCCGGCGGGGATGACGGTTGCACCGTTGTCTGTGAGATGGGGCATGGCGTCGGGTGTCGCGCGTATCTCGACACCGCATTCGGCCATGCGCTGCGCCAGTTTTGGCAGGAACTCGGGCGCGATCTGGCGGTTGACGAGGAGGGTATCGAGGGCGTTGCAGACGGAGGGACGCTGGGTGCGGGCGTTGACGATGACGTCCATGCCGCGTTCCTGGTCGGCGGTGATATCGACGTAATAGTGGCAGATGCCGATGCCGCCGGTGATGACGGGGATGGTGCTCTGGTCGCGGCAGAGGCGGTGGAGACTGTTGCCGCCGCGGGGGATGAGCATATCTACGTATTCGTCCATGCGCAGGAACTGTGAGACCAGGGCTCTGTCGGGGTTGCCGATGTATTGGATGGCCTCGCGGGACAGGCTCTGAGCTTGCAGCGCGTCACAGATGACGGAGACGAGCGCGAGGTTGCTGCGCAGGGTCTCTTTGCCGCCTCGGAGGATGACGGCGTTGCCGGTCTTGAGGCTGAGGACGGCGATATCGATGGTCGTGTTGGGACGGGCTTCGTAGATGACGCCGAGGACGCCGATTGGGATGCGGCGGCGGCTGAGGCGGAGCCCGTTGGGCAGGAGGCGGCTTTCGAGCTCGGCGCCTACCGGGTCGGGGAGGGCAGCCACTTGGCGCGTGTCGTCGGCCAGACTTCGTATGCGTTCGGGTGTCAGGAGCAAGCGGTCGAGCAGGGCGTCGCTGAGGCCGTTGGCACGGCCCTCGGCGATGTCGAGTTCGTTCTGGGCCAGGACCTCCGCGCTGCGTGCTTCCAAAGCGTCGGCGATAGCGTGGAGCGCCTCATTTTTGCAGGTTGAGGACAGCCCGGCCAGTTTGCGGCTTGCCTGGCGCGCGGCCTTTCCCATCGCCTCGAGGTCTATCTTCTGCGGCGCGGGCTGAGAAGGCTCGCTTTGAGGAAGCCGACCTGTATTTTGGTCGTTCGTGCCTGGTTTCTTGACTGCTATGGTCATGCATTTCCTCCCTGCCCTATTCCAATAGGATCATGTCATTGCGGTGGAGGGCCACCTGCCCGTAGTCATAACCGAGCCGTTCGCTAATTTCGTGAGACTGGCAGCCGCGTATGAGATTCAGGTCAGCGCTACTGTATCGGGTGATGCCGCGGGCCAGATTTGGCCCGTTTTTCTCCTTAACAAAGACGGCGTCGCCGCGCTCGAATTCGCCCTGGACGGTTGTGATTCCGACCGGTAGAAGGCTGTTGCCATGGTGGCGCAAGGCTTTGGCGGCGCCGGCATCCACGAGGAGATGTCCCGAGGGTGCAGGGCCGGCCAGGATCCAGCGTTTGCGGTTTTCGAGGGGCGCTTCCTGTGCGGGGAAGCGGGTCCCCACTTGCTTACCGGAGACTGCGCGCAAGATTACATCGGGCGCGCTGCCGTTGGCGATCACGACGTCGGTGCCGGCGCGGCAGGCGATATCGGCGGCCTGCAGTTTGGTACTCATGCCGCCAATCCCCAGGTTGGACGGCGTGTTGCCGGCGAGGGCGCGCAAGGAATCGTCAATCGTCTGGACTTCAGGAATCAGCTGCGCGTTGGGGTCGGTGCGCGGGTCGGCCGTGAAGAGGCCCTCCTGGTCGGTTAACATAAGCAGCAGGTCGGCACTGGTCAAGACTGCGACGAGCGCCGAGAGATTGTCATTGTCGCCGACCTTGATTTCGTCGACAACAACGGCATCGTTTTCGTTGACGATTGGTACGATCTTGTGCTCCAAGAGGGCATTGAAGGTGTCGCGAACGTTGAGAAAACGCTGACGGTTTTCAGTGTCCGCCCTGGTCAGCAAGATTTGGCCGACGTGTATGCTGTAGATTTCGAAGAAGCGTTCCCACAGGAGCATCAGGCGACTCTGGCCGACAGCGGCAAGCATCTGCCGGCTGGAAAGCGTGGTAGGCAGCTCGGGAAAACGCAAGCGGGCGCGTCCGGCGGCCTGCGCCCCGGAGGAGCAGACGATCAACTCCTTATTCTGATGATGGAGCGCGGCTATCTGGCGGGTCAACTCCACCATTTGGGGCTGGTTGAGGAAACGGGTGCCCTTGGTAAGTACGCCCGTACCCAACTTGACGACGATTTTGCGATACATTTCTGGTGCACTGCCGGAAAAACCGAGACCTGTTCAGGAGGCGCCAGTTTCTTTATGGCAGCTCTGATTCGCTGGAATTGGTCTAACAGTATAATGCAGTGAAGAAGGATCCGGCAATCGGATAGCTGCAGTGGGTGCATCCCAGATATGGGGTGGGAACAGTCTGGCGGGGAATCAGTGCCCACGGTGGCTGGCGTTGTATGCCGTTTTTGAGCGTTACGCAGTGCAGGCGCCAGGTCTGGCCGTACGGCGGAGTCCGCCAGTTGGGGCGGGTGCGAGGGCAGGCACAAGGCCGGCACCTGCGGGGATCTGATGGGACGGCGGGACGTGGTCTGGCTGGACACGTTCGAATAGGCACCTGTTACGAATATCGA
>VXOE01000050.1 GCA_009840225.1 Caldilineaceae bacterium SB0662_bin_25
CCCCCCCCAACAACATCCGTCGCCGACCGGGTGTCGATTTTCGTAACAGGTGCCTAATCGAAGGTGTCCAGCCAGACCACGTCCCACCAGTCCCATCAACTCCCCGTAGTTGCCGGCCCTGTGCCCGGCTTCGCATCCCCTCCAACCGACGGAACCCACGACAATGTCCGGCCTGGCGCCTTCCCTGCGTCTTTCCATGAGCTGCCAGACAATTCCCACCCCAATTCTGTATCTCACCCGAAAAAAGCAACCAAAATCGCAAATATTCATGGTACAATGAGAACCGACAAACGCGTATCCGCCTGTCGCTCGGAATCCTGAGTTGAGAGGAATAACCATGTCGCCGAAACTACAAATGATGAACCGAATTGTTTATTCACCCGCTTTAGCCCGACTTACGCCTATCTGACCTGAAATGACCCAACCGTGTTAGCCACAGCCCGGCGAAAGAGCTTCAAATCAGGACAGGTGCTCACCAAGCCCTGCAGAGCACAAAAGACCGCAAAAGGCGCCTAAAAAAAATCACTTTGGCGCGACTTTTGTAGACATTTCACGACCAGAAGACGGGCAACTTAATCGGGAAATGACAGAAGCAAACCGAGGATCCGCAAATGGTCGTGCTTCCACGCAAACAGGGCCCTATACACGTCAGGTGTTATTCGCGGCCCTTCGCGTGACTTCGCGAATCGAACCCTTCCTCGCCTGGGGCAGGAACGACCCTTGAGAAAGCCCTCTTGTGACTTCTCATATCACCAAGAAAGGGTGCGAATACACTGGAATTGACTCCAGTGTCCATTGACATGCAATTGGGGCTGTTGCATAATGAACCCGAACACTGTCTTGTGTCCCCGGTGCCTGCGCAACGTATCGAACGATATCATCACTAACCGAAATCTGGCTTCCAATGTCCGAAGCCCACTGAATAGCAAGGAGAACCTTACAATGAACCGATCGCGAACTCTCACCTGGATCGTAATCTCACTGAGCATCCTCGCCCTCATGCTTGCCGCCTGCGCGCCCCAGGCGGAGACCGTCGGCGAGGCCGAACCCGCGGCCGAAGAAGCTGCTGCCGCCCCAACTGAGGCTCCGGCTGAGGAGTCCGAAGACATGTCGATGGAGCCGATCAAAATTGGCGCGCTCGCACCGCTCTCCGCCCCCGGCGCCGTAGTCGGCGGTGAGGCCATGCGCGAGGCCATGCTGATTGCTGCCGAAGAGCTCAACAACCGCGGCGGCATTATGGGCAGGCCGGTCGAACTGATCATTGTCGACACCGAAGGCCTCCCGGAACGCGGCACTGCCGTCGTTGAACGTCTCATCAACCAGGATGGCGTCGTCGGCATCGGTGGCGGCTACCACAGCTCCGTCGGTGTCGCAGCCAAAGAGGTCGCCCGCGACAACGGCGTTCCCATCGTCTTCGCCGAAACCTGGAACGACACCATCACCAGCGTTCAGTACGATGAGATCTTCCGCATCGCCCCGCTGAGCTCCGAAGTCTCCGCAGTCGATGTCAAGTTCATCCAGTGGCTGCGTGACGAAAACGGCATGAAGCTCGACAAAGTCGTCATCCTCACCGAGAACACCGACTACGGTATCCCGGCTGCCGAAAACACGACCGCGCTCCTCGACGGCGCCGGTATCGCTTCCGTCACCTTCAGTGTTGACATCGGCACCCAGGACTTCGCCGGCATCATCGAGCGCGTGAAGGCCGAGAACCCCGACATGATCGTGACCCTCGCGACCGGTGAAGCCTCCTACAACTTCACCCAGCAGGCCGCCGACGCCGGTATCGGACCGCAGAACGTGCCAACCATGTGCAACCAGGTCTCCCTCGTTAGCGATGCATTCTGGACCAACGTCCCCGATGGCAACCACTGCTTCGTGCGCCGCATCGGTCTGCCACAGCAGCTCTACAACGACGTGGCCCAGGCCCTCGTAGCCGAGTACTCGGCCCGCACTGGCAAGGACGACATCGAGTCCTACGCAATGGCCTCCTACGACTCAATCATGCTGATCGCCCAGGCCATCGAGGACTCCGGCTCCACCGACCCGTCGGACATCATCGACGCCCTCGAGAACATCAACCACATGGGCGCGCTCGGTCCGATCACCTTCCCCATCAACCGCAGCAATACGCCTGAAGAGGCCGGCGTAGACCCCAAGTGGTGGCATCAGTTCCCTGATCCCGCCATCACGATCGTGCAGTACCAGGTTGAAGGGCAGGACGCCACCGAAACCACTGTCGTCTACCCGGTGATCTACCAGACCGGCGCACCGATCATAGTCGGTCAGGAGTAGCAAGCAGACCGTAAGTGCACTTTCTTGGACGGATAGCCAGGCGAGCCTTCCCCCGGCTTGCAGGCTATCCGTCTTGATTACCCACTTCCGCCGCAGCGGAACGTGCCTCTCTTTATACTTGACGACTAACCATCCCACTGCCCGCCAGGCTCGGACCTGAACCATGGAAAACGCAGCGATCTTCGGTTGGGCGCTTCTGTGGATACTTTTCTGGGGCGCACTCGGCGGAGTCGTAACACCGCGCATCTACGCCCGTAAAGACCTTGAAATCTCCCAAGCTTCATTCGGCGGCGCCGTAATCGGCGCGGCCCTGGGCCCCCTCAGCCTCGTCCCACTCTGGATCGCCACGCCCAAAATCACCAGCCGCCTGATTGGAATCGCCATCGCAATCGTCGTCGGCATTTTCATTGTCGCCTTTGCCCTTGCCGATCCCGATAATCTCTGCGTCGCAAACGGCGGCTTTGTAATCTCACAACTTGCCAACGGCATCGTAATCGGCGTCATCTACGGACTTATGGCCTTGGGCCTCACCCTCATTTTTTCCATTTTGGGCGTCGTAAGCTTCGCCCACGGCGAGTTCTATATGATCGGCGGCATGGTCACCTACTTCATGACTGCCGAATGGATTCCAGGTGTGTCGCCGATCGTAGCCATCCTGGCAAGTTGTATCGTAACCTTCGCCATCGGTTACGTTTTCGAGAGGATCTTCCTCCGCCCCATGGGCAGCGGCGAAATCGAACGCCCCACCGAATACGCCATCCTCGTAACGTTCGGACTGGCCTTCTTCCTGCAATACTTCACCCAGGCCCTGACCTCGGCAGTGCCCGTAAAGGCGCAGCGCTTCTTCCCCTTCCCTCGCCTTGAGCTTCCCGCCGAATCCGGCGCCTTCCTCAGAATGACGCCGGGAAATGTCACCATCTTCGACGCGATCTCGGTACCCAACCCCCGTTTCACCGCCGCCGTCCTTGCCCTGCTCATGCTGGCGGCCCTGCTCTGGTTCCTCTATCGGACCTGGGTGGGCAAAGCCCTCAGGGCCGTGAGTCAGGACAGACAGGCCGCAGCCGTCACCGGAATCAATCCGGACTCGATGAACACGCTCGCCTTCAGCATGGGCGCCATGCTTGCCGGCCTGTCAGGAGCCTCTCTCGTCCAGGTCTTCTCCTGGCTGCCCCAGGTGGGTAT
This sequence comes from Caldilineaceae bacterium SB0662_bin_25, assembly GCA_009840225.1. GTDB lineage: Bacteria > Chloroflexota > Anaerolineae > Caldilineales > Caldilineaceae > Bin5. The sequence goes on from VXOE01000050.1 coordinate 3,478, forward strand.
CCCCGCAGCCGCTCGTTCATTCGTTATCATCGTGCTTGGCGGCATGGGGAGTCTGCCCGGCGCCTTCCTCGGCGGCCTGATCGTTGGGCTGGTCGAAGCCGCCGGCACCGGCTGCATCCCGGACGCCACCCGCGCCGCCGCCTATATTCCCGCCTACGGCATGGTGATCCTGACCTTGGTTCTCCTGCTCAAGCCGACCGGACTATTTGGACGCGAGCTATGAACCCAACAGCTCTCTACCGCGTCTCAGGGACGGTCGCCCTCATCATTCTGTTTCTTATCCCACTGGCCTCTTCCGAAATGGGCGGCCTGGGTTCCTTGGTGCTCAGCAGCTACTTCATGCACCTTGCCATCACGGCCTTCTTCTACGCTATCCTTGCCTCAAGTTGGTCCCTCTTGGCAGGATACGCGGGGCAGTTTTCCTTTGGCCACATGGCCTTCATGGCAATCGGCGGCTACACTTCCGGATTGATAGGAAAGTTCATCCGCTTCACAACCGCCCCCTCCGAGTTATGTACCGATGTTCCCCTTCTTGGCAACTGGTGGCTGGTGATTCTGAACATCCGCCGCGTCGGCACGATCGACGAGTCCTGCCTCGACATGGCCAAAGCCGAGACGTTGCCTGCCGGCACACTGATCGTATTTCCGCCAGTCTGGGCCAGCATCGCCATGGGGTTGGTGATGGGCGCCGTCTTTGGCCTGCTGGTCGGTTGGCTCGTCCTGCGTCTCCGTAGTACCTATCTGGCCCTATTTACCATCGGCTTTTCTGAAATCTTGCGCGCCGCCATCAGCGCCGAGATTCCCATCACCGAGGGCCAGAGCGGCCTGGAGCTTGTCCCGCTCTTCCCCGGCGGCATCGCCGGCTTCACGTCAACGAGCAAAATACCGCCTTACTACGCCATGCTGCTACTGTTCATCTTTGCCATGGCGCTCATGACCTGGCTGGCCGGTTCGAGGTTCGGACTCTTTATCCGCGCAATACGAGAAGACGAAGAGGCCGCCGCCGCACTCGGTGTCAACATCGTACGCTACAAAGTGCTCGTCTTTGTCATCACCAGCACGCTGGCCGCTGCAGCCGGCGCCCTGCAGGGCCACTACATCGGAATCATCACGCCCAATACCTTAATCATCCTGCAAATGTCGCTGGTTATCGCAATGGCCGTCATCGGTGGACTTGAAAACATTTACACCGCGTCAGTCGGCGCCATCATTATCACATTCCTTCTGGAACTCCTGCGCACCAGCGTCTCTATCGGGCCCATTCACATCGACATGACCTTGTGGCGGCTGGTCTTCTTCGGAATCCTCCTCATGCTGACCTTGCGCTTCCAGCGCAACGGCCTCCTGTTCCCGATCTTGGAAAGGATCAGTCGTGGCGGTGTCGCCGCAGAAACTGTTTCAATCCGAGCGCAATCTGACGAGGAACTGGACGAAGAGTTGGAAGAACTGTCGGAGGAGGATGAGGAACTGCCGGAGGAAGCATCAGAACCGGCATCCGGCACTGACACCAGCGCAAGTTAGTGGCACTGTACGGTAAACAAGAATGTTGAAACTGACCTCAAACAACATCTACAAGAACTTTGGCGGACTGGAGGTCCTCAAGGACGTTTCCTTTTCTGTCGAAGGTCCGGAGCTGATCGGCCTGATCGGCCCCAACGGCGCAGGCAAAACGACGCTAACCAACATCCTCGACGGTGCCCTCAAGCCCTCCAGCGGCACCGTCTACATGAACGGGGAAAGAATCGACACCAGGCCGCCCTATGGCGTCGCCAGAGCCGGCCTGGGACGAACCTTCCAGGTCACACGGGCCTTCCGTCGCATGACCGTGCTCGAAAACCTGCTCATCCCCGCAATGGCAATGCGCGCCACCGCCCGCCAGCGTGACTTCGAAGAAAAGGCAAACGAGGTCCTCGAGTTCCTCACGATCGGCCACCTTCGCAACGAATACGCCCGTGCGCTCTCGGGCGGCCAGCAAAAACTGCTCGAACTCGGCCGCCTCCTCATGCTCGATCCCCAGATGATCATTCTGGATGAACCCTTCGCCGGTGTTCACCCTCGCTTGATGGAAGTGATATACCGCTACATCACCGAAACGAATGCGCAGGGCAAGGCATTCATCATAATCAGCCACGACATGGACACGATCTTTACCTTAAGCCGCCGCCTCTTGGTGCTGAACTACGGCGACCTGATCGCCGACGGCGACCCGGAGATAGTCCGGGAAGATCCCATGGTGAAAGCGGCCTACCTGGGCGAGGATGAGGAGTAATGCTGGCAGTCAATGACCTCTACGTAGGCTACTACCGCGACCTGAACATCCTCCAGGGCGTCGCCATGCAGGCCGAAGGCGGCAAGATCACGACCGTTCTCGGCGCAAATGGAGTGGGTAAATCGACCCTGCTCAAAGCCATCTACGGCTTTCTCCGCCCCAACCAGGGACAGATCCGCCTCGACGACGAGGACATCGTCAACGTGCCCACCCACGAACGCATAAACATGGGAATCTCCTACATTCCCCAGCAACCCGGCGTCTTCCGCTTCATGTCTGTCGAGGAAAACCTGGAGCTCGGAGCGTGGACCTTCAAGAATGACAAGAGCCGCATCAAGCGCAAGCTCGAAGAAAACTACGACCGCTTCCCCGATCTGGCGCCGCGCCGCCGCTCCAACGCCGGCGAGCTCTCTGGCGGCATGCAACGCATGGTCGAAATCGGTCGTACCCTCATGACCGACCCCAAACTCATCCTCGTCGATGAACCGACCGCCGGCCTCGCCAAGCTGCTCTCCGAAGAGGTCTACCAGATGCTCGTCGATCTGCGCGACCGCGACGGGCTCACCATCCTGCTCGTGGATCAGGAAATCCGTTCCGCCCTCAAAATCGCCGACTACGTCTACGTTCTCGAACTGGGCCGCAACAAATTCCAGGGGCCGGCCGAAGAGTTTACCGACCTCGAAAAGGCCTTCTGGGTTGGATGAGGCCGTCATCCCCCATGCGCAAAGATCGCAAGTGAACTTCTCTCTCTCCTCCTCTCTGGGAAACCGGCTCGCACCCTCACCTACCCTCCTTATCAACGAACGCGTTCGCCGCATGTGGGCCAACGGCGAGACCGTCTTCCATCTGGGATTCGGCGAATCCCGCTTTCCCGCCCATCCCACAATAGTCCGCGCCCTTGTCAAGCACGCCTCTCGCCAGGGCTACCTGCCCAGCGCCGGGATTCCCGAACTCCGACAGGCCGTCGCCAGCTTTCACTCGCGCCAGCTAAACCGCGAAATCTGCCCCGACCAGGTAATTGTCGCCCCCGGTAGCAAGTCTCTCCTGTTCGCCTTCCAAATGGCCTTGGCCGGAGCCACCGTACTCCACACGCCCTCATGGGTGAGCTACGAGCCCCAGTCCCGCCTCTTCAACCGCCCAGTCCTCCGCCTGCCTGCCAGTCCTGAAGATAGTCATCGGCTCTATCCCAGGCGACTCCACCACCTCCTGAGGCACTCCCCCCACAGCCAGCACCTGCTCATCCTGAACAGCCCCAGCAACCCCACCGGGCAGATGCTCGAACCAGCCCTCCTCGAAGAGATCGCCGATATCTGCAGAAGGGAAAAGGTCCTCGTCCTCTCCGACGAGATATACGGACTCACCGCCTTCGGCCGTGAGCATGTCTCCATCAGCAGCTTCTACCCGGAGGGAACAGTCGTCCTCGGCGGCATGAGCAAACACCTTTCGCTCGGCGGCTGGCGTCTGGGAACCGCGCTCGTGCCCCCCGGCGAAAAGGGACAGCAGCTCCTCCAGGCCGTCGCAAAAGTCGGCAGCGAACTCTGGTCCACCGCCTCCGCACCCATCCAATATGCCGCCGTCACCGCCTACTCAGACGATGCCGAACTGGCCGCCTACGTCGAAATGTGCACCGCCCTGCACGCCTCCCGCACCCGCTACCTCTGGCGCGGCCTCTCAGAACTGGATATCCCCTGCGCCGAACCAATGGGCGGCTTCTACCTGTTCCCTAATTTCGATCACTGGCGCAGACCTCTTACATCTCTCGGCGTCCAGACATCGGTTGACCTCGCCCGCTACCTCTTGGAGGATTGGCAGATTGCTACCCTACCCGGATCAGACTTCGGCACACCGCCCCGCGAGCTCTCTCTTCGCCTCTCCACCAGCTACGTCGACCTCGAGACCGACGAAAAGGCGGCCCAAATGATCGAAAGGGCCAACGCCGGTGCCTGCGCGGCGCAACTGCTCCGCGACCACCACCCTGGAATGAACGAGGTGCTTGCCCGCCTGAAGAAGCTTCTTTCCTCTCTCTAACCCGCTCCGATTCCCTAAGAATGTCCCCTATACAGCTTAGTCCGGTCCACCGTACATTGCGCATAGTAAACCAGAGTCATCGTACAGTGCGGTCCCCGCGCCAGTCTTAGAGACCACCAAGAAGAGAAAAACTCAAATGTATCCGCATCCTTCTGCAGAGCCCTTTTCGGTGGACCGTCTACATACCGTCGCAGTAATCGGAGCCGGAACAATTGGGGCCAGCTGGGCAGCCTGCTTCTTGGCCAACGGCCTGGACGTAGTCGCGGTCGACCCGGTCCGTGAAGAATTGAATCTACGCCGCGCCATCGACGCCATGATGCCCGCGCTGGAGAGCATTGGTTTGGCCGCCGGCGTCGACCAGCGCCGTCTGCGTTTCTCAACCCAAATCAGTGATGACCTGGCGGCCGTCCAATTCGTGCAGGAGAATGTCCCCGAACGCCTGGAAGTCAAGCGCGAGACGTTTCGACTGCTCGAAACGGTGATCGGTCAGCAGGTAGTCGTCAGCAGCAGTGCCACCGCCCTGATTCCCTCCGACATCCAGGCCGGTGCCATCCATCCTGAACGCCTGCTGGTAGGCCACCCCTTCAACCCACCCCATCTGATTCCGCTGGTGGAAGTGTCCGGCGGCGCCCAGACCGCGCCCGAAGTATTGGATTGGGCAATGGGGTTCTACCGAGCAATCGGCAAGGCGCCGGTTCTGATGAAAAGGGAGGCCTACGGCCACATCGCCAACCGGCTCGCCGCCGCTCTATTCCGAGAGGCCGTCCACCTTGTGGCCGAAGGTATCACGACAGTAGAGGACGTTGATGAGGTCATCACCCAAGGCCCGGGCCTGCGCTGGGCATTGCAAGGCCCTTTTACTACATACCACTTGGCCGGAGGCGACGAAGGCATCGCCCACTACATGCGCCATCTGGGCCCATCACAGGAGGCGCGCTGGCAAACCCTGGGACAACCAAGCCTGACCGAAGAACTGATCACCAAGTTAGTCAACGACGTGGAAGATGCAACTGCAGGAAGTTCGCCGGCTCAACTCGCCCGAATACGCGACACCGGCCTTGTAGAACTCATCCGGCTCAAGAATTCGCTTCCAGAATAATCTGTTGGGCAATTCTGAGTGACAACGGCCCGACAGATTTCCTTACATCCCGACCATCCCCCTGTAGGGGCACCCCTTGTGGGTGCCCTCGTTGAATCCCCACCCTCGAGGACTGACAACACTACAGTCCTGCAATCTCCACGTCACACAATGGTCAATAACCCCCCGGCGACGGCCCGGCTACCCGGGAACTACGGTCCTCTGTCACACGGCATGTCACCCAATTCTCTCTGCAACTGCTCAAGTTCCACCTTGAGCGCGCTGACCAGGCCGGCGTTCTCCGGCTCGTGGTAGATGTTCCGCATCTCCTTGGGGTCTACTTCAAGGTCAAAAAGCTCCCACTCCGGCTCTGTAGGCTCGTCTATGGCGCCCGCACTGCCAAGAGCCTCACCGTAATAGTAGATCAGCTTGTAGCGCTCAGTACGAATGCCATAATGGGCTGGAATATTGAAGTGTGCCAGGTGCATCCAATACCGGTAGTACATCGAACGGCGCCAGTCGGCCGGCGTTCTGCCTTCCGCGAGCGGGCGAAGACTTCGTCCCTGCATATCTTGCGGTTCCGGAACACCTGCATAGTCCAAAATGGTCGGCGCAAAATCTACGTTCAGCGCAATCCGTTCGCTGGTCACACCAGCCTGGACCCCCCGTGGGTAGCGCATCAGAAAGGGAATGCGGATCGACTCTTCGTACATGAATCGCTTGTCGTACCAGCCGTGGTCCCCCAGGAAGAAGCCATGGTCCGAACTGTAAATGATGATAGTGTCCTCGGCGATTTGGGATTCGTCCAGATAGTCCAGCAGGCGGCCAACGTTTTCGTCGATCGAAGCGACGCAACGAAGGTAGTTGCGCATGTAGCTCTGGTAATTCCACGCCTTCTGCTCCTCCGCAGACAGCCCATGGGGCACCGGGTCGGGCACATGGTTCTTCAGATGCATCAACGCCACCTGTTCCGTCGCCATCCCGGCCGCGGCCGCTCGATTCCGGTAGTCGTCGTGAAAAGTGGCGGGCTCGGGTATCGGATGGTCAGCAAAGAGTCCCACATGCTTGCGATTGGGCTGGAACGGATCGTGGGGAGCCTTGTGCGCGCAAACAAGAAAAAACGGTCGGTCCGTCTCGCGCCTTTCCAGCCAGCTCAACGCCTTGTCCGTCAGTACGTCCGTCACATATCCCCTCTCCACAACCGGCTCACCCATCTCCGTCATCTCAGGGTCGTAGTACCGCCCCTGCCCAGGCAGAACGCTCCAGAAATCGTAACCCGCCGGGTCGCTGTTCCCACCGTGCCCAAGATGCCACTTGCCGACAAATGCAGTCTGATAGCCTGCCTCGTGCAGAAGCATCCCCAGCGTAGTCTCCTCAGTCTGATCAATGACGTCGTTGAGCGTCTTGATTCCGGTCGAATGGCTGTACTTCCCGGTATGTACCGACGCCCGCGCCGGCGTACAGATTGCATTCGTGCAAAAGCAGCGGTCCAGCCGCAGGCCTTCCTCCGCGATGCGATCCAGGTTCGGCGTGCTGTTCAGCTCGCCGCCGTAGGTAGAAAACGCGGCCGAAGCATGGTCATCTGCCATGATCAGGAGAACATTGGGGCGGCTTCCTCGGGTCATGATTGATCCTCATCTATGGAAGCAACACACCCCCTGGCAGAGAAACCTGCAAGGGGGTGTATCGGTTGGACAGCCACGAAATTCAAGACCGGAAAATGGAGTTGCTTCTACCGGCGCGAAAGTGAAGATTGCCTTCCATCTTTCCAATCCTGAGCCAAGCAGGACTCGTGAATTGGATCAAGCGTCGGCCAGCAGTTCATCTACCTCTGCCTTGACTGCATTGGCGGCATCTATAACCGTACGGTCGCCCAGCCAGACCAGCTCGAATGCAGCAGTCAGTGCAGTGTTTATCTGTGCCCGGTTCTTGTGTTGCCACACCGGCACGCCGAACTCGTCGATGCGGTCCATGTAGAACTCCACAAAGGTGTCAGGCACATCGAGCTGCTCCAACACATACTTCGACGTGGAACGGCGAGCATTAATGATTCCAGTGTTTGCCCAGATTCGGTGGGCCTCCTCACTGGCGTTGTACTCCAGCCACGCCCACGCCTCCTCTGGGTGAGGGCTCTCGGACGGGATCGAGAACGCCGACCCTCCGACATTGAGAGTATGCACACCACTGTCGCCGCCCATCGGGTACGGCGAAATCTCCCACTCGAACGAGCCGTCGAATTGGTCGATAATCCCGGGAAAAGTGGAGATCAGTGCCGAGCTGCCCGAAATGAACAGGTTGCCCAGGCCCTCAATCAGATCCGCAGAGGGATGCACTTCATGGGTCTGTATGGCGTCAAGGTACCAGTTGAGGAACTCAACCGTCGCTTCGGAGTTGACAATACACTCGGTCTCGTCTTCATTGAATATCTCGGTCCCCCAGGCCACTGCCTGTGGGCGGATCTCGTTGACCCAGTTGTCCACCATGTTCGACATGCCCCAAATGGCAACTTCTCGCTTGTTGAAACCGTCGTCCAGAGGATGGTTTCCCTCCCTGTCTGTCGTCAGGGCAAGACTGGCTTCCAGCAGATCTGCATAGGTTGAGCCAACGCCCGGACCGGTCAGGCCGGCCGCCTCATAGAGAGTCCTGTTGAACCAAATCCCCTGCACGCCGACGTCCCAACTGGTCCCGTACTGTCCACCTTCGAAAGTGAAAAGGCCCCAAACGGATTCGTACCAGTCATCTGGAAAATCGGGCGAGGCGTCGATACGGGGATTCAGATCTTCGATCGCGCCGAGCACCGCATGAGGACGCACCCAGGCCGTGTGCGTCCAGGCAGAGTCCGGCGGGGACCCGGAGGCATACAGAGTATTCAGCTTGGTCCAGTAGTCGCCCCAGCCCAACGTCTGGTTTTCGACTGCAATCACCCCTTCATTACTTTCCATGAAGGCCGCGGCTACGTCCTCCATCATTTCTGCCCGACCCCACGTCATCGAAATGATGGAAACCGGTTCCGCTGCCGGCGCGGCCCCACTTTCATCTCCAGCCGTGTCGGCCGCCATTGGCTGGCATGCCGCCAGCATAAAGACTGAGCCGGCGCCAAGACCTGCATTGCGTAGAAACCTTCGGCGCGTCATCTGATTAGTCATCTTCTCATCTCCTTTTGGAAAAAGTTTGGGCTCTATCGCAGCACCAAGACGGTGCGCGACTACCCTTTCACTCCTGTAAACACGACTCCCTGAATGAAGTACCGCTGTCCGAAATAGAAGACCAGGAGCACCGGAACCATACTCACAGTTGCCGCGGCCATCATCAACTCCCACTCCGTCGTATACTGGTCCTGGAACAGTCGCAAGCCCAGCGCCAGCGTGTACTTCTTCTGATCGAACAGATAAATGAGTGGAACCAGGAAGCTCTGCCAGCGATTCTGAACGATGAATATCACGACCGTCATCAAGGCCGCCTTGGATAGAGGGAGAATAATTCGCCAGTAGACGCCGAAGCGGCTGCAACCGTCGATTATGGCGGCATCATCCAATTCAGGCGAAATTGTCATGAAATATTGGCGAAGTAGGAAAATATTGAAGGCGCTGCCGCCGAAGAAAGCCGGCACCACCAGGGGCAAATAGGTGTCCAGCCACTCAAGCTCGCGAAACAAAATAAACTGGGGAATCATGATGACCTGGAACGGCAGCATCAATGTGGATAGGACCAGTACGAACATGAAGTTGCGTCCGCGCCAGCGAAGGCGTGCGAAGGCGAACGCGGCCAGCGATCCAGAGAACGTGGCGCCCACCACCGCCAGCCCGGTGATCTTCGCCGTGTTCAGAATGAAGCGGCCGAACGGCAGAATCGTCATGGAATTTGGGTAATTTTCCCAGACAATCGGATTTGGGATCCATACCGTCGGAATCTTGAAAATGTCGGCGGGCGTCTTCAGTGAAGTGGATACCATCCACAGGAAAGGCAGGATCACGATGACCATGCCCACCGCTAATGCAAGATAGACAAAAGTCAGCTTGAAGGCACGGGTGCGGCTTTGGCTCCCGCTGATTGACCCTACGACCATTGCTTAGCTTCCTCTGACTTCCCCTTCATAGTAGACCCAAACTGCGGATGAGCGAATGATGAAAAGCGTCAGTAGCATGATGTATACGAAGAGCACCCAGGCCAGTGCAGAGGCGTATCCCATCTGGAAAAACTCGAAGCCTTGCCTGAAGAGGTAGAGCATCACGAAAAGGCTGGCGTTCCCCGGACCGCCCTGCGTCATGATAAAGGGGCCTGCAAACTCCTGTAGTGCGTCGATCATTCCGATCACGAACTGGAAGAAGAGAACAGGAGAAATCATGGGTATCGTGATCTTCCAGAACTTCACCCAGTCGTCTGCGCCGTCAACCTCTGCTGCCTCGTAGAGTTCATTAGGGACACCCTGAAGACCGGCAAGGTAAATGATAATGCCGGCGCCCACGCCCCATAGACTCATCAAGATAAATGAGGCCAGAACGGTTCTCGTGTCGGTCAGCCAGTAGGGCCCTTCGATTCCAATAAGGCTGAGCGCACGGTTTAGCAGGCCAAAATCACCGTTCAGAATCAAGAGCCAGACCATCGCCACCGCCACGCCGCTGACCGTTGCAGGCAGATAATAAACAGTGCGAATGAACGCCAGCCCTCGCACACTGGCGTTCAGCAATAGAGCAACCAGAACGCCCAACGCGATGCGCAATGGCACCGATACAACGGAATATATCGTGGTAACCTTAAAAGCTTGAAATACAAGGGGATCGCCGGAAATCATTTCGGCATAATTCGCCAGTCCAATGAATTGCGGCGGTGTGAACATCCTCCACTCGGTCAAGGAGAGCACCAGAGAGGCCAGCATCGGACCCAGCTGGAAGGCAACGAATCCGATGATCCAGGGCAGAACGAGCAGCCACGCCAGCCGCTCCTCACCGTTGAGGTAATACCACGGCCTTTGCTTTTGCATGGAAGTTGCGGCGATCTGATCCTGGAGTGTCGCCATGCGCCTGACCGATTCAGTTCGTGTTTGCAGAGACTAGGCGGAGCCCTGGTGTAGGCTCGGACCCGAGGCAAATCCGGGGAACATTGCACGAGACGATACTATAGCCGCTACCTATTGTCAATTCAGTTGCTCATCCGACGTGCATCCCAAAATGGGGGTGAACAGTCGCATACCTCTGGAGGCAACCAAGCTACGGTCAGTTCCCGTTCCAGTTTCCGCCAGAAAAAGCGCCGTCTCTGACCACTAACCCCTGGCCCCTAGCCCCTGCAGTTTTGGGCGGTGCGGGCCGGTTTGGCCCCGCATTTTGGGGGGGGGGGGGGGGGGGGGGGCGCCCCCGCCCCGCCCCCGCAGCACCACCCCACCCC
>VXOE01000123.1 GCA_009840225.1 Caldilineaceae bacterium SB0662_bin_25
CCCCCCCCCCCCCCCCCCCCCCCCCCCCCCCCCCCCCCCCCGCCCCCGCGCGCGCGGGGGCGCCCCCGCCCCCCCCCCAAATTGGCGGCGATTATTCGCCCCCACCGCCCATAAAAGCAGTGGTCAGTGGTTAGTGGTCAGTTGTCAGAGAGGTCGCCTCCCTGTCCCAGTATTGAACGCGGAATGACTATGGCTTAGTAGCTGCCCTCATTCTTTTATGTCACTTGTGTGAGCCAGCCCCATTTGTCGGGCATGTTGTCCTCAAGGATGCCGAAGAAGACGCCCTGGATTGCCTGGGTGACGGGGCCGCGTTTGCCGTCGCCCACGGGCAGGCGGTCGACTGAGCGGACGGGGGTGATTTCGGCTGCGGTGCCGGTGAAGAAGATTTCGTCGGCCAGATAGAGCATTTCGCGCGTCATGGCCTGCTCGCGCAGGTCGTAGCCGAGATCGCGGGCGATGGTGATGGCGGCGTCGCGGGTGATGCCACCGAGGATACTGCTGCCCAGAGGCGGGGTATAGATCACGCCCTTGTAGATGACAAAGATGTTTTCGCCGCTGCCTTCGCTTACCTGGCCGTTGATGTCGAGAGCGATGCCCTCGGTGAAGCCGTTGTCCTTGGCCTCCATGACGATGTTCTGGCTGCTGACGTACTGGCCGCCGATCTTGGCCATTGGGCTGAGCATGTTCGAAGCCATGCGCCGCCAGCTGCTCACCTGAACATCGACCCCTTCTTCGATGGCCTCTGCGCCGAGATAGCGACCCCACGGGACGGATGCCAGGATGGACTCCACGGGGCAGCCGCGGCCGTCTACGCCCAGGCTTTCGTAGCCGCGGAAGACCAACGGCCGGATGTAGGCGCTGGTATGGTTGTTCTTGAGCAGGACGGCTTTGGCCACGTCCATCCACTCGTCGACAGTGAGGGGCGATGGAATGTGCGCTACCTTGCAGGAGTAGAGCAGACGCTCGAAGTGCTCCGGGCCGCGGAAGATCGCAGCTGCGTCGTCAATTTCGTAGGCGCGAATCCCCTCAAATGCGCTACTGCCGTAGTGCAGTGCATGGGTGAATACATGCACCGTTGCCTGCTCCCACGGGATGATCTCCCCGTTCATCCAGATATAGTCCGCTTGCATCTTTGCCATCGATGAACTCCTTCCTGCCAAGTGCGCGCCTGATTGGCGTACGGGAGCCAACCGGCTTCTTTATGTGGGCTGGGAGAGCAGGCGGCCTGCCTGCCATGCCAAATCAGGTTGCATTATACAGTGAGAGAATCTGATCGGCTAAGATTTGACCGCGGGGTGAAAAGGATAAGGGACGGCTTAAGGGATATGGCTGGTGGAAAGAGATTGTTGCTGAAGCAAACGCGAAGTCACCGCCACACTCGAGGCAGGTACTGAAAGTACTGTTTGGGAGCTCGCTCGGTGGGGAGAGCGACGACCTCAATGGAGACGGCGGTGGGAGGACCCCAGTTGCCGTCGGCGTCCTGGGCTTCGAGGAAGATGGAGTAGGCGCCGGGTTGCCAGCCGGTGGTGTCGAGCGACGCCGTCAGGGATTCGACGGTGGAATCGTATTCGCCGTCGAGGGGTTGCAAGGTCTCGAATGCGGCTGCGATCCAGGAGGGGGCGCCGACGGAGTAGCGGGCGGCGCTGATCGGCTGGGCGGGTTCGGTGTCGGAGCCGGTGCCGGCGCTGCGGGTGTCGTCGGCGGTTGCGGTCAGTGTGACTTCCTTCCCGGGAAGCAGGCGCGGCGGGTCGGCGCTGGCGGCGGTCACGTCGGGACCGGCCGGCAGCTGGTAGGGGCGGCGGGCCGTTTTGGCGGCATAGACGAGGGAGTCGAGAATCTGGTCGGCGATATAGGACTCGAAGTAGGGGCATGTCTGGAAGAAGGCGGTGCCGAGCTCGTAGGTAAAGGCGGCGACGCCGAGGGTGCCGTAGGCGAAATCGGAGGTGCTGCCATCGAAACGGTACATGCAAAGCTCGGGGTTGCAGACTTTGTAGTCGGGGAAATAGCCCAGTTTGCGGCCGAGGCGGCGCAGTTCATCGCGGTTTGGCGCCGGTGTGGAGGAGTGCTCCCAGGGGTAGAAGAGGAGCCGGCCGTAGGAGTGAAGCGAGATGAAAACGCCGTTTGTGTCCTTGGGAGCGGGATCGTTATAACCTTCGTCGCGCTGGTCGGCAAAGACGTCACGGAGATAGGCTTCGATCGCTTGGGTCTCAGGCTCGGATGCTGGCTCGTCGCCACGGTAGAAGTTGGAGCAGACATCGCCCGACGAGCAGCCATTGCAGTGGTTCCACAGGAAGCTACCGTTGCGGTTGAGGTCGACACCGTGCTTAGGGAAGTCACAGCCATTGGTGCTGTTGGTATTTTTGCGCCAGAGGTGCCCCTTCTCGACCCAGGTACGGCCATCGGGATTGGCCAGGGGGATAATGTGGATGCGGTTGTAGTCGAGGAGCCAGGTCAGGTCGGGGTCGGCGCCGTATTGGGAGAGCAGCAGTTCGGCGAAGAGGGTAGCGATTTCGGTTGTGGCCAGCTCGCGGGGGTGTTGGGCGGCGATGACGACCAGTTCGCCTTTTTCGAAGTCGGTGGTCTGGGAGTTGGTGAGGACGAGGGCCTGAATATCGGAGCCGGCCAGGCCAAAGGAGCGGATCTTGTACCAGCTGTTGCCGATGTCGGTCAGTTGGGCGAGGTCGGGGTGCTGTTCGGCGAGGGAGGCGAGGTCGGCGTGGGTTGCTTCGACTGTGCGATAGCAGGCGTAGCCGGGAATGCTGCGGCTGCCGGCCAGGGCCTGGAAGGCGCAGGGGTCGGGCAAGGAGGCGGTCAGCTCCGTATTTTGTGAGAATGGAAAGCCTTCCTGGGTCAGCCACTGTTGCTGCGCGGGCGACACCAGTGCGACAGCGGACTGTTGTTCCGGCTCGACGTGCCAGATGTCGACCTGGTCGAAGAGGGTATTGAGAGCGTGTGCGTCTGTGTAGTCGATACTGGCAACGATGTCCCCGGCGGAGTCGTTTTGCAGGCAGGGATCGACACGAGGGGAGAGGCTTACGCCGGCGGCGTCGAGCAGCAGTTCGCGGGCAGGCTCGACGATTTTGTACTGTTGCAGTGCGAAGAAGAGCAGCGCGCTTAACAGACAGAGCCCAGCGACCCAGCTTACGACCCGAACGAGTGCTCTCATAGCGCCCAAAGATCAGCGACGGCCACAGAGCAACAGGCAGTCCCTGCCACGTGCCGGTGCCGTTATGACTTTTCGACCAGCAGCTGGTCCACCGCTGCCGCCAGTTCGGAGAGAGTACTAACCTGCAGGATGGTGTCACAGAGGGGCAGGTAGTCGAGCATGTCGCTGTCGCCGGTGCCCCATAGCATGGGCATCTCGGGATTCAGCCAGAGGGTACGGCGGCTGCGACGGGCCATTTTTCTGAAGATATCGAGCCGGGGATCGTTGTAGTTGTTGCGGCCGTCACCGACGACGATGAGGGTGGTGCGGTGGTCGATGGTGTCGAGGTAGTCGTCGGCGAAGTTCTGGAGGCTGTGGCCGAGATCGGTGCTGTAGTAGCCGGGGGGCATCCTGATCAGGACCTGTTGGATGGCTTCATTGGCGCGGTTGCCCTGGAAGTCGGGGGTGATGTACTCAAGGTGGTCGATGAAGGCGAAGGCGTGTGACTTGCTCACCTGGTCCTGGAGCTCGTAGAGGAGGGAGAGCATGAGCTCGGAGCAGTGGCGCATGGAGGTACTGATGTCGCAGATCACGACCAGTTTAGGCTTGAGGGTGCGATCGCGGTGCTTGATATGAAAGGGGACGCCGCCGTGTTTGAGGTTGGCGCGGATGGTGGCTTTGGCATCGAGGTGTCCGGTCTTGGCTCTCTTCTGGCGGAGGGCGATGCGGCTGCGTAAGAGGGCAGCCAGCCGCCGGACTTCCTGGCGCAGTTTTTGCATGTCGCTGTCGGAGAGGGCCTGAAAGGGTCGGTCCATGAGCCCTTCGAGCTGGTCTTCGGGGCGCTGCTCGGCCATGTTTTCAGCGATGCGCTGGCCGGCGTGCTGGCGCAGCTGCTCGCGCAGGGCGTCCATGTTCTGGGCGATGAGCTGGCGCATCTGGTCCAGGCGTTCCTTGTTCATGCCCATCTGGGCCATGAGCTCCATGATTTCCTGCATGGCTTTGCGCACCTGTTCGAACTGGAGGGCACGCTGCATGCGGCGCGCCATCCATTCACGATAGCGCAGATCATCGGCATGATTGAGGCCCACCATCTGACCGAGGGCGTCGAGCTCTTCTTGTGAGAGTTCCTCGCCGCGCAGCAGCCGTTCCAGCATTTCGCGGAGGCGCTGTCCGAATTCCTGGAGGGCCTGGGCCAGCATGTTGGCCTCTTCTTCGGTCAGGTCTTCCATCAGGTTCATGAGGGGGGGCGGCTCGCCGCTGCCGAAGAATAGTGGGAAGAGCTCTTCGAAGGTGGGCAGGCTTTCTGCATCTTTGACCAGGGTTGCGCGCAGGCTGAGGCGGAAGGCGTCCCGTCCCTGGATGCCGAGGTTGTCGACGGCGGAGAAGGCATCGGCGCTCTCGGCGAGGCTGACGCGCACGCCGCCGGACCGCAAGGCTGAAATGAACTTTACAATTCGCTCTTCCATGGGATACTCCTCTGCAACGGGGAGCTCAGGCGTTGTGCATCTGGTTTCCCGCCATACCCCCAGATGGCTCTATAGCTGAACGGAGATCAGTCGATGCGCCGGCGGCGGGGAAGTTCTTCGTCCCAGTCGGTTTCATCTTCGTCGTCGTCCCGGCCGTCCATCCGTCCCAGCTGGCGCTGTACTTTTCGCAGGTCGGTCTCATGTTTCAGCAGTACGCTGAGCGTTGTTTCGAGCGTCTTGCGATCGAGGTTCTCGGAGTTGAGCGTGACCAAAGCCTGTGCCCAGTCCAAGGTTTCGGAGATGCTGGGGTGTTTGCGCAGGTCGATCTGGCGCAGGCTTTGGACAAGCTCCACGGCCTGGCGAGCCATTTGCGGCGCCAGGTCGGGAACCTTGAGGCGGACGACGCTGAGTTCCTGCTCAAGGGAGGGGTAGTCGATGAAGAGGTAGAGACAGCGCCGTTTGAGGGCTTCACTCAGTTCGCGAGTGTTGTTGCTGGTGAGGACGACGATGGGTACGTGGTTGGCCGCGAGCGTGCCGAGCTCGGGCACGCTGACCTGGAAGTCGCTCAACACTTCCAGGAGGAAGGCCTCGAATTCGGCATCGGCGCGATCGATTTCGTCGATGAGGAGCACAACCGGCTCGTCGCTGAGAATGGCGCGCAGCAGGGGGCGTTGGAGGAGGAAGCGCATGGAGAAGAAGACGTCTTCTTCGTCGGTGAGACGGTCGGCGGCTTCGGCGAGCGAGTTTGCGCCGGCGAGGGTCTGCTGCAGCTGATCGCGGAGCAACTGGGTGTAGAGGAGCTGCTTGGCGTACTCCCATTCATAGAGAGCCTTGGTCTCGTCCAGTCCTTCGTAGCACTGCAGACGGATGAGGGTGCGGTCGAGCGAGCCGGCGACTGCTTTGGCGAGCTCGGTCTTGCCGACGCCGGCCGGCCCTTCGGTCAGCAGCGGTTTGCCCAACTGCTGCGACAGGTAGACGGTTGTGGCGATTTCGTCATTGGCGATGTATTGCTGGCCGCCAAGAGAGTCTGTCGTTTCTTCGATCGACTTGAATGCGCTGGTTGTATTCATGTGAGGGGGAGTCTCCTTTGGCCGGCGGCTGGTGCGGCGCAAGAATGCTGGCAGCTGGCCGCAGCGTTATGTTGTAGTGTATCTGACAGGCAGGCGCTTTGCAAAGCATCGGAATCGACCGGGTGCATCCCAGATTTTTTGCGAGACCTGTCTGACCAGTGTTGGCTTCAGCCTGATTAATGTTTCAACTCCACTTGGCGGACAATAATCTGGGATACACCCAATCGACCCGGGTTTCGACGCCCGGTTTGCTTGCGGTTGGGTGCATCTCTTGCGGGCGCCAAAAAATAGCAGTTGCGCGAATTTCGGTAAATCAGCTATATTTCTGTCGCGTGCGCCCGAAACGGGGAACTTTTGAGATCACCGGGCCGTGCGTCGACAGGAAGGAAGCCACGGCAAAAGCAGTTCAGATTCTCATATGCAAGGAAATTCGAATGCTTGACAGAGATCGCCTGATCTCGTTTACCCGAGATATCGTGCGCATCCAGAGCCTGAGCGGGGAGGAGGCGCAGGTCTCCCGCCGTATCGAGGAGGAGATGACGGCGCTGGGGTTCGACAGGGTGTGGACGGACAGCGTGGGCAACGTCGTTGGGGTGGTTGAGGGCGCGCAGCCCGGGCCGACGATCGTTTTTGACGCGCATACGGATACGGTCGGTGTTTCGCCGGGGGTGCCTTGGGAGCTGGACCCGTTCAGCGGGGAGATACGGGACGGGGCGCTGCACGGGCGCGGCGCGGCGGACATGAAGGGCGCGCTGGCGGCGATGGTGCACGGGATTAGTGGGCTGGACCGGGCTGAGATGAAGGGCAAGGCCGTGGTGAGCGCGTCGGTGATGGAGGAGGTGCTGGAGGGTGTGGCGCTGGAGAAGGTGATCGAGCAGACGGGCGCGGATTTCGTTGTGATCGGTGAGGCGTCGGATCTGCAGATTGTGCGGGGGGGACGCGGCCGGGCCGAGATCCACCTGACGACGACGGGGCGGCCATCGCACTCGTCGGCGCCGCAGATGGGGCGCAACGCGGTGCTGGACATGATGCGGGTGATCGCGGCGGTGGAGGACCTGGCGCTGGACGAGCATCCGCAGATGGGGCCGGCGATCTTTGCGTTGACGGATATCATCAGCGAGCCCTACCCGGGTCATTCGGTTATACCGAGCATTTGCCGGGTGACGTATGACCGACGGTTGCTGCCGGGGGAGGCGGCGGAGCGTGTGCTGGCGGACATCAGCGAGCGACCTGAGCTGGCGGACATCCAACTGGACGCGCGTGTGGGGACGGGTGAATACAGGAGCTATACGGGGCACACTTTTGTGACCGAGAAGTTTTTTCCGGCGTGGCTGGCGGATGACGCCGACCCATTTGTGACGGGCGCGCTGGCGGCGGTGCATGGGGTGGGGATCGATGCGGGGTTGAACGCGTATCGGTTCTGCACGAATGCGGCATACAGCGCGGGTGTAGCGAGCATTCCGACGATCGGCTTTGGTCCGGCGACGGAGGCCGATGCGCACATCATCAATGAGAGATTGAAGCTGGACGATCTGATCGCGGCGGCGCAAGGGTACCGGGCGATCGGTGAGGCGGTGTTGGGGTGATGAAGCCTCACATGCTGTGAATCAGTACGCTGGTCCAGATAGTGGAGCGGCAGCGTTGCCGACGAATCCATGAATCACAGTTCTGACGCCGAAATAGCAGAAACCAGGCTGGGCAGTCTTCCAACCCCGAACCGGCTGGCGCAGCGACAGTTCCGCGGGCTGCCAGGTGCCGACCTCGTGGCCAGATCAACGCTGTCGCCAACTGGCGGCGCCGGGAATCTCCTCCTCGGCGGCGTGCGAGCGTTTGAACAGATGATCCACTTTTGCGAAATTGACATTGGCAGCAGTCGCTTGTAACGCGGCTGCAGTTGGCTGCGCGCCGAATCGGCGCGGCGGTTCCAGTGCTGCATTCCTTCTGCGGTTGACAGGAGATAGAAGGGCGGAGGCGGATGTGGTGCCTGACGATCGTGAATATGGCACGAGAGTTACGGTGAACGTACTGCACCTCGTCTCCTTTCGGGAGCAAACTGAGAGGGCGTCCGTGGCTGCAGAGGCAACGGGCGCCGCTGGAAGAAATGTCACCCTAGCAGCCGGACGGCAGATTCTGACAAAGCTTTGAACCATCCAATGGAAACGATCAAGCTTACCGAGACCGAAGCGAGACGCCTGGCCGTTGCGGTGCAGCGGCTGGAGGGGCCGCGCGTGGAGGCCAGCAAGGCGGGCATCCTCGAGCTGATGAGGCAGATCAACTGTCTGCAGATCGATCCGATCCGGGCGGTGGAGCGGACGCAGCTGCTGGTGTTGTGGAGCCGGATGGGAGCGTTTGACCCGTCGTGGCTGGAAGAACTGCAACGGGAGCGCATGATCATTGAGGATGACGCGCACCGGGCCTCGTACGTTCTGACGGAAGACTATCCGCTCTTTCGGCGCTGGATCGGGAGTCTTTTTGAGAGGAATGGCGCGGGGATGAAGCGGGCGCGCGAGTGGATGGAGGCAAACGAATCGCTGCGAGTAGAGATTATCAGACGGCTCGGGAAAGAGGGCCCTTTGACTTCAACTGTTTTCGACGACCTGGAAGCAGTGCCGTGGTTCCCTTCGAGATGGTTTAGCGGCAAACCCGCCTCCATGATGCTGAATCTTTTGAGCTGGCAGGGCGTTGTGCTGTGCGTGGGCCGGAAGGGGAGTCAGAGGCTGTGGCATCTGCGGGATGCGTGGTTGCCGGAGTGGGCGGGGCAGGCGCTGCCGGAGGAAGAGGAGGTCGTAGGTCTTACGTGCCAGCGCTCTCTGAAGGCGCTGGGCGTGGCCAACCAGAGGCAGATCAACCGTCATTTCATTCGCAACAAGTATCCCAACCTAGGGCGGAGGCTGGCGGAGCTCTTGGATGAAGGGACCGTGCTACCGGCACAGGTCGTTGGTGAGGAAGGGCCCTGGGAGGGCGAGTGGTATATCCACCGGGATTCGGTGCCGTTGCTGCAGGCGATCCGGGAGGGCAGCTGGGCGCCGCGCACGGTGTTCCTGTCGCCATTTGACAATCTGATCTGTGATCGGGAACGGACGGAACGGTTTTTCGATTTTCACTATCGCATCGAGATTTACGTGCCGAAGGCCAAGCGGGAGTACGGGTACTATGTGTTGCCGCTGCTGCACGGCGACCGCTTTTTGGGGAGAATGGATTCGCAGATCGAGCGCAAGACGGGAATCTACCGTATTCATGCACTGTATGCGGAGGAAGGGGTGCGCATTGACGCGCAGACGGGGGCGGCAGTTGCCGGGACGTTGTTGGAGCTGGCCCAGTTTATCGGCGCGAAGGACGTCGAGCTGGGGGAGCGGATCCCAGCTGCCTGGCGCAACGCACTGGAGAAGGAGGTCAACCAAGGCTTATGACTGCATCTGCACAGGCGGCTTCAGGGCAAACGATAAATGCGTCGGCCCGATTCGGAACGTTCGGGGGCGTGTTTACGCCGAACGTTCTGACGATTCTGGGGTTGATCCTGTTCTTGCGGGCGGGCTGGGTTGTAGGCCAGGCCGGTCTGCTGGGGGCGCTGATGATCGTGTTGATCGCGAACTCGATCAGCTTTCTGACGGGGTTGTCGTTGTCGGCGATCGCGACATCGATGAACGTGAGGGCGGGGGGGAAGTATTACCTGATTTCGCGTACGCTGGGCCGTGAAATCGGCGGGGCGATCGGGGTGCCGCTCTATCTGTCGCAGGCGATTTCGGTTGCCTTTTACATCATCGGCTTCACCGAGTCGCTGGAGGGCATTGCTTTCTTCAGCCAGATCGACGCCAGGGTGCTATCGACAGGGATTGCAGTTGTCTTCGCGGTGGTGGCGTTTATCGGCGCGGATTTTGCGATCAAGATACAGTACTTCATTCTGGCGGCGTTGATGGCGGCGCTGCTTTCTTTCTTTGGGGGAGGCTGGTTGTCGATACAGGCTCCGACACTGACGGCCAACTACGGCGAGGGTATGAGTTTCTGGAGTGTTTTCGCGGTCTTTTTCCCGGCGGTGACGGGCATTGCGGTGGGCGCGAGCATGTCGGGCGATCTGAAGGACCCGGGCCGGAGCATTCACAAAGGCACGCTTTTTTCGGTGATGTTTACGGCTGCCGTCTATTTTCTCTCGGTCATCTGGCTGTCGTTGCATGGCACGCCGGCGGAGCTGAAGAGCAACACGTTGATCATGCGGGACATTGCACTGTTTCCGCCGTTGATCCTGATCGGTGTGTGGGCGGCGACGCTGTCGTCGGCGCTGGGGAGCATTGTGGCGGCGCCGCGTACGTTGCAGGCGATGGCGAATGACGGGATCGTGCCGCGGGTGCTGGGTTCGCGGCTGGGGAGCAGGACTGAGCCGCGGGTAGGGGTGCTGATCACGGCGGGCATTGCGTTTGCGGTGATCTGGGCAGGCGATCTAAACGTTGTGGCGCCGATCATCACGATGTTTTTCCTTAACACGTATGGGATGACGAACCTGGTGGCGGGGATTGAGAAGCTGGTGGGGAACCCCAGTTTCCGACCGCGGGCGAATATCCATTTCAGTTTCTCGTTGCTGGGGGCGGCCGGTTGTTACGGGGCGATGTTCGTGATCAATCCCGGGGCAACGGTGGTTGCGATCTTGATCAGCTACGGGATCTATTTCTATTTGGAGCGCCGCTCGACGATTCGGACGTGGGGCGACGTGCGGAATGGGATCTGGTTTGCGCTGGCGCGGCGGTCTCTGCTGAACCTGGAGCGCTCGGTGTTTCATGCGAAGAACTGGCGGCCGAACATTCTGGTGTTCACGGGGCAGCCGCATAACCGGGCGCCGCTGGTGGAGGTGGCGAATCTGCTGAGCCGGGGGTACGGCATCGTTTCGTTTTACCAGCTGCTGGTGGGGGATATCGATCAGCTGGCGCAGAGAAGGCTGCGCAGCATTGCGCGGAGGCAGATCCGCACGTTCATCCAGGAGCAGAACATGACTGCCTTTGCGGAGGCGGACATTGTGGAGAATTTCTATGCGGGCGCGGTGACGGTATGCCAGGCGCATGGGGTGGGCGGGCTGGAGCCGAACGCGGTGCTGATGGGTTGGAGCGATACGGAGGGCGGGCGCACGCTGTCGTTGCGCCTGTTGTCGACGCTGTTCGAGCTGGGCAAGTCGGTGCTGTTCCTGCATCATGATGAGAAGCGAGGTTTCGGCAATCGCAGGGTGATCGACGTGTGGTGGCGGGGGCGCAGTGGGAACGGGGACCTGATGCTGCTGCTGGCGCATATTATTTCGCAGAGTCCGACGTGGGACGGGGCGTCGATCCGGCTGCTGCAGACGCTGCCGCGCGGGGAAGGGCGGGAACAGGTGGAGGCGCATTTGCGGGGGCTGTTGGACAGGGTGCGCGTGAATGCCGAGCCGGTGGTGGTAGTGCCGCCGCGAGGTGAGGCGTTCCCGGAGACGGTAAAGACGTGGAGCAGAGAGACTGATCTGACGCTATTGGGCATGAACCGGCCGGACGCGGAGGAGCGCGAGAGATACGGAAACCAGCTCAACGGCTGGCTCAGTGCGGTGGGGACTGTGTTGCTGATTCACAGCGGGCAGACGGAGGACCTGCTGGCGCCGAACGATTGAACTGCAGTGGTCAGAAGTCAGTAGTTAGTGGCTGGTGGCTGGTTGCGAAAGACACCTGTTCTGGACTGTTACTCCCTTTTTTGCTGTGCTATACTGCCCATTGCGGGCCGAGGCGGCCTGTCCTACCATTGGCACACTTTTCTGAGGCACAGATCGTTTAGCGAAGCGCTTCCACCGCCGCTGTGATATGTAGAGCGGAGGTGCGGCGCTTTATCTATCATCACTTTGGCTGGCTCTCGCGGTAGGGGAGGCCGGCACGCCATCCCATGCGGAGAACTGAACAATGCGCGCGAATCCGATTCGCAAGTTGCTCGATGCGGGCAAACCGACGCTGGCGACCCATATTCACAGTGTGTGGCCGAATGTTGTGGAGGCGCTGGGGCATACGGGGCTGTATGATTACGTGGAGTTTGTGGCTGAGTATGGAACGTATACGCTGCACGATTTGGACAATATCTGCCGGGCGGCGGAGCTACATGGGCTGGGCTCGATGATCAAGATCGACTGGGCGAACAATGAGTTTGTCGCGCAGCGGGCGGTGGGGTCCGGATTCAACAGCGTGCTGTTTTCGGACGTGCGTTCGGCTGCGGGGGCGGCGGACTGTGTGAGCTATGTGCGGGCGGATACGCCGCATGCGGGGGGCACGTTCGGCGTGGCTACGCGGCGGTTTTCGTACATGGGGTACGGAGGCAACGAGGCATATGTTCAGGCGTTGGACGATATTGTGGTGGCGCTGATGCTGGAGAAGAAGCCGGCGCTGGACGAGCTGGACGGGATTCTGGCGGTGAAGGGAGTGGAGATGCTGCAGTGGGGCCCGTCCGATTTTTCGATGAGTATCGGGAAGCCGGGACAGCGAAATGTTCCAGAGGTGCAGGCGGGCCAGAAGCGTGTGATTGAAGGGTGTTTGGCTGCGGGCGTTCATCCGCGGATTGAGATTGGTACTGCGGACGATGCAAAGCGTTTCCTAGACATGGGGGCGCGGCACTTTTGCATTGGTACGGATATCGCGATCCTTCACCAGTGGTGGCAGAAGGAAGGCGAAGGGATGCGTCGAGCCCTAGAGGGCTAGGAGTTAGGGGCCAGGGGCCAGGGGTTAGTGTGTCGACTGCGGACGCTGAGGATCATGCGGCAACCGCTCTTATTGCAGGAAGACAAATGACATCTATTCGGTCGTATCGAGACTTGCTAGTCTGGCAGAAGTCTATCGACTTAACTGTCCGGACTTACAAACTTACGGGGCGCTTCCCTTCAGAGGAAAGGTATGGGCTCACTTCACAGATGAGAAGGGCGGCGGCTTCGATTCCGGCAAACATCGCGGAAGGACACGCGAGGCGTTCAACCGGGGAATATCTCCATTTCCTAGGTATTGCGCGAGGATCTTTAGCGGAGCTGGAAACTTTTCTGACTCTGTCGGAGAGATTGGGGCTGATTGGAGGCGAGATCAGCGACAGTTTGTGGAAGAACTGCGCTGAGATCAGCAAGATGCTGGCCGGCCTGGTACGCTCTATTTCTCAAAACAAGAGGTAGGGGTTAGCCGACGCGTTCGAGGAAGCGGACGTCGTTGGTGAAGAAGTAGCGGATGTCGTCGATGCCGTATTTGAGCATGGCGATGCGTTCGGGGCCCATGCCGAAGGCGAAGCCGCTGTAGACGGCGGGGTCGTAGCCGCCGTTGTGGAGGACGATGGGGTGGACCATGCCGGCGCCGAGGATTTCGAGCCAGCCGGTCTGTTTGCAGATGCGGCAGCCTTTGGCTTCGCAGAGGACGCAGCCGGCGTCGACTTCGACGCTGGGCTCGGTGAAGGGGAAGTAGCTTTTGCGGAAGCGGAGGGCGCAGCCTTCGCCGAACATCTGGTTGGCAAAGTTGACGAGTGTGCCCTTGAGGTCGCTGAAGGTGACGTTGTGGCCGACGACGAGGCCTTCGACCTGGTGGAACATCATGTCGTAGCGGGCGCTGACATCCTCGTGGCGGTAGCATTTCCCGGGTAAGATGACACGGATTGGCTCCGGGCAGTATTCGCGCATGGCGTGGATCTGGCCGGGGCTGGTGTGCGTGCGGAGGATGACGCCGGGGGTGGTGGTGTAGAAGGTGTCCCACATGTCGCGGGCGGGATGGCCCGGGGGGATGTTGAGGAGGCCGAAGTTGTAGTCGTCGGTCTCGACTTCGGGGGAGTCGTAGACCTGGAAGCCC
This sequence comes from Caldilineaceae bacterium SB0662_bin_25, assembly GCA_009840225.1. Classification (GTDB taxonomy): domain Bacteria; phylum Chloroflexota; class Anaerolineae; order Caldilineales; family Caldilineaceae; genus Bin5. The sequence continues at coordinate 13,490 of VXOE01000123.1, forward strand.
ATCTGGCCGAAGATGTGGGCGATTTCGCGCAGGGTCTGGTTGCTGGGATGGATTTTGCCGAGGGTGGGGCGGCGGCCGGGCATGGTGACGTCGACGCCTTCGGCGGCGAGGGTCTGCTCCATCTCCTGGAAGCGGATGGCCTCCTGGCGGGTATGAAGGGCCTCTTCGAGGTGGTTTTTGAGCTGGTTGCCGGCGCGGCCGGCGGCTGGGCGTTCCTCGCGGGGCAGGTCGCTGAGGCCGCGCAGGAAGTTGGTGAGGGCGCCGTTGCGGCCGAGGTAGTCGCGGAACCAGGCTTCGGTGGCCTCGACGGTGTCGGCTGCGGCCAGTTCTTCTTGTGCGCGGGTTTGTAGTTCTTCAAGCGCCTGCATATTTGATCTCACAGTCTTGGTATCGGGGTATTAGGTGGCGGCGGCAAATGGCCGCCGTTTTTTGCGCGTTCGTCAGGCGCTAATCGTAGTGGAAAAGGGACGGGGAGTCAAAATGCAGTGACCGGTGCGTGCATCCCAGGTTTGGGGTGGGACCAGTCTGGCGGACAGTTCATGCCAGCGGTGGCTGAAACAGTTTGGCGGCTATGGAAGAGACGCCGGGCGGGCACAAGGCCGGCACCTACGGGGACCTGACGGGACTGGCGGGACGTGGTCTGGCGGGACGTGGTCTGGCGGGACGTGGTCTGGCGGGACACCTTCGAATAGGCACCTGTTACGAATATCGACACCCGGTCGATTAGGCAGTAGGGGGGGCGT
>VXOE01000234.1 GCA_009840225.1 Caldilineaceae bacterium SB0662_bin_25
TTGCGGGGGCGGAGCCCCCGCACAAGGGAGGGCCGAATAGGCCCGACCGCCCAGATGCCAGGAGAGAGTAGAGAGGAGTGAGGAGAGAGAAACACCTCAATTCACTCCGCACAGGGCTTGGATTGAGCGTGGCTGTGACGGATGGTGCGCCTGAAGGAGCGCGGGACCAGGGGGCAGTGTGCGGTGAATATGAGGGCACAGGAGTCCGATGTCTTGTGAAATGAAGCTGTTTTTGTTGAGTTTTTTGCCTGTGCTAAGATAGATAGCGGACCGCGTGCGCCAAGGAGCTTGGCGCATTTTTTGCCCGGTTGCAGAATGGTTGCATGAGGCGCGACAGCGCAATGGCCGGGTTCGCCTGCTGCCGGTTCCGGCGAATGTAACGGCTCGCGGCAGCCTGGTGAGGCGGCGACGGGCGATAAAGGCGGTTTCCCCGAACTCAACGGTATGCCGCAAAGAGCAGTGGATTGACAGATGCCTGGTCGCTTGGGCATGTGATGGTGAAGCGACCGCTGCAAATGGGCACATGTAAGTAGACAAGATTCACGTTAGACGCGCCCCTTGCTGAAAGCGGCGCAGAATGGAGGAAAAGGTAAATGGGAAGGTCGTCTTTCGATTATGATGAGCCGCTCCGACCTGAGACGAGACCGGCCTCCGGGCTGCGGAGGTTTGCAACGGCAGTTCTTTCGATCGTCCTGATTCCCGCTCTGATCATCGCGGCGTTGCTTTTGCCGCCGATCAGTCTGCTTGAGCGCATCCAAGGGCTGTCTTCTACGGAGATTGGCAGGAATGGCGGCTCGCTCATGGATCCCGACGGGACGACAATTGTTTTTCCTCCTGAAGGTGTAATTGAATCCTTTCGCGTCAGCCTTGAAAGCATTCCACGTGCGGAGTTTCTGGACGGAAGTGCGGGAGAGGCGTGGATGGCCGCGTTGAATGCGCTGGCCGCCGCGGGCCTGGAGGCCAAGAGCCCGATCTACCAGGTGAACGTGCAGGGAGGGCGCTTGGAGCAGAGCATCGTGCGGATCCCGATTCCCAATGACAGCCAGCCATACGAAACCCTGGAACTGTACAATTGGGATGGGGACAGTTGGGAGTTTGTACCGAGTGCCGTATTGGCAGTGGAGGACAAGATTGAGGCCCGCGTAGGCGGTCCGCCACCAGCCAATTTCGTGGTGATGCAGACAGGCGCGCCGCCGGCGCGGGTGGGGACCAACCTTGGGGTAGGCGAGCAGGCTCCAGCGAGTCTTGCCAACGCTGCGATTACAACCCTTGCCGTCGGGGGCTTTTACCTGCGCGGAGACGGTGCGCTGGATGTTTTGCGTACGAATGTTCCGGCTGGGAACTATGCGATCGTGCCGGTTCTGCGCAACTGGCAGGGCGGCGAGGCGCCGCGTAGCGACCTGCTTCACAACATGCTGGTGCAATCCGGGCAGATGCAGAACCAGTTGGACGCCGTGGCAAACCTGCTTAACCAGTACAGCTATCCTGGCGTCATCGTAGATTATCGCGGCATGGAAACGGTTTTGGCAGGGGAGGAGGCGTTCACCTATTTCATTGAACGCCTAGCGGAACGGCTGCACGCGCCGGATATGAATCGCTGGCTGGCTGTTCGGGTGGAGTCGCCCCAGCAGATTTCCGCTGTGGATTGGAACACACGCGGCTACGACTGGAAGGCATTGGGCAGCGTTGCTGACCGTATACTGGTACCGGGACCGACCGATCCTGCGGCGTATCAGTTGGGAGGGCAGATGAGCTCTCTGCTAGCCTACGCCACAGACCAGATCGACCGGCGCAAGGTGCAGGTGGAACTGCCGGGCATGTCGGTGGAAGGAAGCGGAAACCAGTGGTGGCTCAAAGGCTTTCAACAGTCTCTGCAACCTTTGGTCGCCCAGATTCGGCTGGAGGGAGAAGATGGGGTGATCCTTCCCGGAGGGAATGTTGAGGTTGCGGCGGTCAACCCGCGAATCACGCGCCCCCTGTCATGGGATGACGCGATCGGGGCCTATGTGTATGCGTACACTGACGACCAGCAGATGGAGCGGACGGTTACGATCGAGAACAGCAGCAGCTTTGCGCGCAAGCTCAACCTGCTGGAGCGGTTTGACGTGACCCAAGTGATGGTGCGTGACGTGGATTCCGGGGATGTTGACCCGGACTTGTGGGAGGTCGCGCGCCAGTTTCAGACGGGAGGCGGGGTGAATACGTCGCCGGCGATGCTGAAGGTAGCATACAGGATACTCCACCCTGACGGCGGCGTGATGGAGGAGGTAACGGTCCCGATTGAGAATCCGGTTTATACGTTCATGGCGCCGGCAGGCGAGGGGGACATACAGGTCGAGGCGCAGGTTGTGCAGGTATCGAATCTGGGCAGCATGCAGGCGGCGAGCCCGCAGAATACGGTGGCAATGAGCCTGGCGACGCCGACGCCGGTTGCGACTGCTACGCCGGTGCCGACGCCGACGCCGGAGGCCCCGAGACTGGTCAGTACACAAAACGTAAACGTCCGCGAAGGACCTGGCACCACAGGGTACGACATTTTAGGACAGCTCAAAGCTGGTCAGCCTTACCTAATTTTTGGAAAGAATCAGTCAGGGGATTGGTGGCAAATCGATATAGGCGGCAAAAAGGGTTGGGTGTACGCTGAACTTACGACAGCAAGCGGGCCGCTGAACACAGTCGAAGTGATCACTGACATTCCAGCGCCGTCGGCTGCGCCCGCAGCGGCAGCGCCGCCACCCGCTGGGGGCGGCGGCTTCGGTTATGGTGTGCAGGCGCATATGGTGCACAACAATTATGCCGGCCAAGTGATGCAAAAGACACGCGAGTTGGGCTTCGGCTGGGTGAAGCAGCAGATTGAATGGAAGGTTTTTGAGAATAATCAGGGCCAATATGACTGGGGCTCGATGCAGGGGATCATCGACGCGGCCAATAACGCGGGCATCAGCCTGCTGTTCAGCGTAGTGAATGCGCCGGCATGGGCGCGCGAAGGAGGATTCGAGCCGAATGTCGGGGGACCTCCGGCGGACCCGAATACGTTTGCCAGATTCCTGGGGGCGATGGCCGGCAAGTACTGCGGGACTTCGCTGAAGGCGATCGAGGTCTGGAACGAGCAGAATCTGCACTATGAGTGGGGCAATCTGCCTTTGGATCCTGCCAAGTATGTGGCGCTTTTGAGACCGGCCTACGCGGAGATCAAGAGGGCGTGCCCGTCGATGTTCGTAATCAGCGGGGCGCTGACTCCGGCTGCCAGTAACGGAGCGCCGCAGAGCAGGGGCGGCACGGCGGCGATGGATGACTTTGAGTACCTGGAGAAGATGTTCCAGGCCGGGCTGAACAGCTACATGGACGGCATCGGCGCGCATCCAAGTGGATATAATGTGCCGCCCCAGTACACGTGGGAGCAGGGCTGTGAGGCGATTCAGATTCACGGCAACAGCTTCAACGGGGCGTGCGACAACCCGCACCACTCGTGGAGTTTCCGGAGTACGATGGAGGGGTATTGGAACATCGCGGTCAAGTACGGCGCGGCTAATAAGCGGATCTGGCCGACGGAATTTGGGTGGGCGGCCGGGGGCGCGTTTGATCCGCGTTACGGGTATGCGAATGATAACAGCTTCGAAGAGCAGGCGGCCTGGACGGTCGAGGCCTATCGGATGATGAAAAGTTGGGGTTGGGTCGGCCCGGCGATTCTGTGGAATCTGAATTTCCGCGTGGTGGCCGACGGCACTGAGAAGGCCCAGTGGGGTATTGTTAGAAACGACTGGAGCCCTCTGCCCATCTTCTATGCGCTGCGGGATATGCCGAAGTAGGTGAAACAGTCATGACTTACTGCAGGCCATAGCCCTGTGCTGGTTCGTTTTCAGTCACATCAGGTTCTCGGAAGACTGTTGCAGTTGTCCCTGGCGCCGGTGGAGATCACGGTTAATGTAGAGGTTGACCTCCTGGGGGAGTCTCCCAAAGCCGATGTACTGCTCCTCCGAAGGGAGGGCAAAGAGTGGAACGAAGCGCAGAGAGCACGTTTGCCGGATGGGGTGCGCGACAATGCAGCAGGTCATGTATTGTTGGAGTTCAAGTATACGGAGTCGGTAAACGAGAGCGCGCTTGCCCAAGCTGTTGCTTACGATTACTTTTATCGTCAGGCACAGAGATTGCCCGAGGAGCATGTGCTCACCGTGGTTTTGAGCGCACGAACGCCGCGGAAGGCACGGTTGGCAGAGTGGCGATATGAGGAACGGCAGGATGGTGTCTATCGGAGCCCATTGCCGCTGCTGCGGCGAATCTGGTTGCTGGTTCTGAACGAACTGCCGGCCAGTCCGCATAACGCATTTGTCAAGCTCTTTGCCAGCCGGGATCAGGAACGAGAGGCCGCCTCTGCTGCGCTGGATGCGGCCACGGCGACAGATTCGCCTCCGGTGCAAGACTATGTGATGGGGCTGCAACGGACCTTGGCCTTGAAGGGAGAGCACAGTATGACTGAGATTATGACCCCGGAAAAGATCATGGAGATTGGAGAAGAAATACGGCAACGCGTGCTCGAAACGGCTACCCCTGAAGAAAAGCTGGCGGGACTGGACCCCGAGGAAAGACTAGCGGGGCTTGAACCCCAGGAAAGACTAGCGGGGCTTGAACCTCAGGAAAGACTTGAAGGACTTGATCCCCAGGAAAGACTAGCGGGGCTTGAACCTCAGGAAAGACTTGAAGGACTTGATCCCCAGGAAAGACTAGCGGGGCTGACCGATGCGGAACGAAAGCTGCTCTTTCGATTGCTTCGAGAAGAGTTGGGTATTCCCCCCGGGGGCGAGGAAGACAGCGATGTCGGCACTGCATGACACATGTCGCCCTTTCGTGGATGGCGAAAAGTACGTTTAATGCGGAGCTATCTCCCATGTCCATGTGCTCAAGCACCGCTTCCTGAACTAGAGAGTGTGTGATATGCCGGAGAAGTCGACCAAGGACGACTCTATGGAGATTAGCGAGGAGACGCGCCGGTTTGTCCTCAGAATGATTCCCAAAGAAGAGTTGCTAGCCGGACTTAGTCCTAAGGAGATTCTGGACGGACTTAGTCCCAAGGAGAGACTGGCCGGACTCGGTCCCAAGGAGAGACTGGTGGGTCTGACGATTGAGCAACGGCGGCTACTCCTGCGATTCCTCCAGAAAGAGATGGACATTGCCTCCGGGGATACGGTGAACAACGAAGAGGTAGCTGCAGAACCTACAGATTGAGACATTGGTATGCAAATTGGGAAGAATCTGCGTTGCCCTCCCGCAGAAGCCGGATAGTGAAAGAATCTGCGAACTTAGAATCCTTGTCCATCACTGAGCCGACCACTCTGAGTGGTTGCAACGACGATTGACGGCTCCAGAACCTGATGTAGTTGAATATGCAGGATAGTAGAGCGGGAGCGACCTCAAACGCACTCATCGAAGATGTGCATGCCGTCGAGATGCCCAGGCGTTGTGTCGGCTACCGGGGGAATGTGGGCGACATTGGGCTGCTCGGTGACGGCCGTCTGCTGTTATCTTACTCCGTCAACAGGGAGAATTCCGGGGAAGGCGCTGTAGTTGGTGACATCGAAGGACGAATCTCCGAAAATCAGGGCAGGAGCTGGGGCGAGCCGTACCAGCTGGTTGCCTGCCCGAAGCTCCAACGCAAAAATGAAGAGTACCGGCATCCAGGTTTTCTGCGACTGGCAAACGGCCAGTTACTATTAACCTACATCTACTTTGCCGGATCGGGTCCCCGTTTCGCGCACACCTACTACCGGCGGTCGACCGACGACGGGGCGACGTGGGGGGAACAGTTTATCGTCACGCCCCACGCCGGAACGAATCATGTTTTCAACGACAAATTGATCCAGCTGCCCTCGGGCCGGATTCTCGCTCCGTGCGAGAGGGAGATCAAGGAAGAAGGCGGCGACCACCGCGGCTATGTGAGCACGGTTTTTTATTCCGATGACGACGGCTATTCGTGGCACCAGTCGGAGAATGTAGTCGATACGCTGCCGGTGGAGGCGCAGGAGCCACACTTAGTACTTTTGCGCGATGGACGGGTAATGATGCTTTGCCGGACGTACAGTGGATATGTGGTTCGATCCTACTCAAGGGATGAGGGGAAGACCTGGTCGCCGGGCGAGGCGGTGCGCAGTTTGAAGCTATCTTCCAACTCGTCGGCGCTTAACGTAAAGCGGATCCCGTCTACCGGCGATCTGGTTTTGCTGCGTTCGACCGGCACGGAGGGCAGGCTGCGGACACCGTTCGTCTCCGCAATTTCAACGGATGAAGGTCTTACCTGGAGCCACGAACGGATGATTGGTTCAGACCCTGATGACGACTATGGTTATCCGAGTCTGACCTTTATCGATGACATTGCGCTGGTCAGCTATCACAAGCGTGACGGCATCTATGTGGCGCGAATCGGAGTCGACTGGTTCTACGGCAAATAGGATCAGTTCTCAAAACGAAAAGGCCGGGTCTTAGCTAAGACCCGGCCTTGTTTATCCTTTTGGAAAGATGCGCTAGCCTTCGTCCTCCACGAACACACCTGGGCGAGTGCGGCGGCGACGGCGTGCGACTTTCAGGCGCAACTGGCTGCGGCGGTAGGCTATTTCGACGGGCTGGCGATCTTCGTCGGGCCGGGTGCGCAGGGCTTCTTCGGCGCGTTGCATGGCCTCTTCGGCGCGGGCGATGTCGATTTCTTCGGCGCGCTCGGCCGAGCGGGCCATCACGATCACCTTGTCGGGCAGCACCTCGACTACGCCGCCGCTGACAGCGATATACTCGGGCTCGCCGTCGGCGTTGTGCAGGGTGAGCTCGCCGATATTGAGGGTCGTGAGCAGGGGGGCATGGCCGGCCAGTACGCCCATCTCGCCCTCAACGCCGGGCATGGTGATCATCTCGACTTCGCCGCTGTACAGCTGGCGGCTGGGGGTTACGATTTCGACCTGAATCGTCATTCTTCCTGCCTCAGTTGCTCACCCTTTTCGATCGCTTTATCGATGGATCCGACCATGTAGAAGGCCTGCTCGGGCAGGTCGTCGTGCTTGCCGTCCAGGATTTCACGGAAGCCGCTCACAGTGTCATCGATTCTGACGTACTCGCCGGGCGAGCCGGTGAAAACCTCGGCCACGTGCATGGGCTGGGTAAGGAAACGCTGAATCTTGCGGGCGCGGGCGACGATGAGCTTGTCGTCTTCGCTCAGTTCTTCGACGCCGAGAATGGCAATGATATCCTGCAGGTCGCGGTAGCGCTGGAGGGTCTGCTGGACTTCACGGGCGACGTTGTAGTGTTCTTCGCCGACGATGAGCGGGTCGAGGATGCGGCTGGTAGAGCCGAGGGGATCCATGGCCGGGTAGAGCGACTGCTCGGCGAGGGCGCGTTCCAGGGTAATGGTGGCGTCCAGGTGGGCGAAGGTTGTGGCGGGCGCGGGGTCGGTGTAGTCATCGGCGGGCACGTAGACGGCCTGCATCGATGTGATTGAGCCGACATTGGTGGAGGTGATGCGCTCCTGCAGTTCACCCATATCGGTGCCGAGCGTGGGTGCGTAGCCGACTGCGCTGGGAAGGCGGCCCAGGAGAGCCGACACTTCGGAACCGGCCTGCACGAAACGGAAGATGTTGTCGATGAAAAGGAGAACATCGCGGCCTTCATCGCGGAAGTACTCGGCCATGGTGACGCCTGTGAGACCGACGCGGAGGCGGGCGCCGGGCGGCTCGTTCATCTGGCCGAAGACCATCACGGTCGAATCGATTACGCCTGATTCGCGCATTTCGTGCCAGAGGTCGTTGCCCTCACGGCTGCGCTCGCCGACGCCGGCGAAGACGGAGTAGCCGCTGTGGTATTCGGCGACGTTGTTGATCAGCTCCTGAATGATGACGGTCTTGCCGACGCCGGCGCCGCCGAAAATACCGGTCTTGCCGCCCTTGGTGAAGGGGGCGATGAGGTCGATGACCTTGACGCCGGTCTCGAAGAGTTCGGCCTGCGTGCTGCGGTCGGCGAAGCTGGGCGGCTCGCGGTGGATAGAGTAGCGGTCGGCGGCTTCGACCTCTTCATCGCTGTCGATTGTATTGCCGGACACGTCGAAGATGCGTCCCAATGTTCCCGGCCCGACAGGCACGGTGATGGGCGCACCGAAGGAGTAGCCTTCCATGCCGCGGCGCATGCCGTCGGTAGAGCTCATGGCCACAGCACGGACAGCGCCTTCGCCGAGATGCTGCTGCACTTCGCAGACCAGGGTCGAATCGTCGTCGAGGTCGACGTAGACGGCATCGTAAATCTCGGGCAGATCTTCTCCGGTGAAGGAGAAGTCGACTACCGGGCCGACTACGCTGGAGACGGAGCCGCTGATGCGGCCATTGCTTCCGTTTTCTGACATGGTATGCTCCGTTCTGCTATGGGAAGGGGCCTTTCAGCCCGCTCAGATCTATTCGAGGCCGATTGAACCGCCGATGATGTCCATCAGTTCACGGGTGATGCCTTCCTGACGGGCCTTGTTGTAGGTCAATGTTAACTCGTCCACGAGCTCATTTGCGGCTTCGGTGGCGTTACGCATGGCGACCATGCGGGCCGAGTGTTCGCTGGCGATGCTTTCGTACATGGCCTGCAAGATCTGCACTTCGGTGAAGCCGATCAGCACCTGCTCCAACACAGCTTCGACGCTTGGCTCAAATATATAGTCCGGCGGCATGGTAGCGGTTGTCTCTGCCGGAACGACGGGTAGAATCTGTTGCACTGTGGGCCGCTGGATCAGCGTGTTGACAAAGTCGGTAAAGATCAGGTGGACTTCGTCGAAACGCGCAGAGCGGAAGTCGTCGATAATCGTCCTGGAGATAGGAGCGATGTCAGCGGTGGCGAGGGTATCGGGCATGTTGGTGAATTCGGCGCGGATGACGGGGTCGTAACGCAGCAGCCAGTCTCGGCCCTTGCGGCCGACGACAACTACCTCTACTTCGCGTTCCTGGTCACGCTGCTCCTTGATGAAGGCCGCATTCTGCCGCAACACGTTGGCATTGAAGCCGCCGGCCAGCCCGCGGTCGGCGGTGATGAGGACAATCCCGACACGTTTTATTTCGGCCCGGGAAGTGATGAGCGCGTCCAAGGCGTCGCCGCTGCCGTGCAGACGGGCGATGTGACTGAGGACTTCGAGGGCTTTTTCCGCATAGGGGCGTGTCGCCATCACCTGTTGTTGGGCGCGGCGCATCTTGGATGCAGCCACGGCTTCCATCGCGCGCGTGACCTGAGAGATATTTCTTACCGAGCGGATGCGACGGCGAATCTCACGTGTACTTGCCACCAATACCTCCTCAGACGCAGTGAACTGCGGCTAGATGCCGGGTATCTGCGCTGGTCATTGACAACTGAACTACGGTTTATTCAGATCCGGTCCAATTGCTGTTGAAGGTCTCCAAGGCCAGACTCAGGGAATCGACCGATTCATCGGGCAGGTCTTGCGCACGCAGAATAGTCTGACCAATCTCGGGATGGTTGGCATCCATGTAGGCGTGCATATCCAGTTCCCAACGCTTCACATCGGTGATGTCGATGTCGTCGACAAAGCCGTTGTTCACCGCGAAGAGGCTCATGACCTGTTTGTCCAGCTGCAAAGGTTCGTACTGGGGCTGCTTGAGTGTTTCCTGAATGCGCTGGCCGCGATTGAGCTGGCGCTGGGTTGCGGCGTCGAGGTCGGAGCCGAACTGGGCGAAGGCGGCGAGCTCACGGAACTGGCTGAACTCCAGTTTGAGGCGTCCGGCCACGCCTTTCATCGCGCTGGTCTGGGCGGAACTGCCTACGCGGCTGACCGAGAGGCCGACGTTCATGGCAGGGCGAATACCGGCGTAAAAGAGGTCGCTCTCCAGGAAGATCTGGCCGTCGGTGATGGAAATGACGTTGGTGGGAATGTAGGCCGAGACGTCGCCGGCCTGGGTCTCGATCACCGGCAGGGCGGTCAGGCTGCCGCCGCCGAACTCCTCGTCTAGGCGGGCGGCCCGTTCCAGGAGGCGGCTGTGCAGATAGAAGACATCGCCGGGGTAGGCTTCGCGACCGGGCGGGCGCCGCAGCAGAAGAGATACCTGGCGGTAGGCCTGGGCGTGCTTGGAGAGATCATCGTAGACGATGAGGGCGTCGCGGCCCTGCTCCATGAACTCTTCGCCCATTGCGCAACCGGCGTAGGGCGCCAGGAACTGCAAGGCGGCCGGGTCGGCGGCGGAGGCGGTCACGACGATGGTGTGATCCATGGCGCCGTATTTTTCGAGGGTACCGACGACCTGCGCCACGGTTGACTGCTTCTGACCGACGGCGACGTAGATGCAGATCAGGTCTTTGCCCTTCTGGTTGATGATTGTGTCGACGGCGAGGGCAGTCTTGCCGGTCTGGCGGTCGCCGATGATCAACTCCCGCTGGCCGCGGCCGATGGGAATGAGGGCGTCGACGACGGTGATGCCTGTTTCGACGGGAGTATCGACGCCTTTGCGCAACACGACGCCGGGGGCGATGCGCTCAACCGGGCGGGTGGCGGTGGAATCGATTGGTCCTTTGCCGTCGAGGGGTTGACCGACGGCGTTGACCACGCGGCCGATCAGCGGGTCACCGACGGGGACTGAAGCGAGGCGGCCGGTGCTGCGCACAAGGTCACCTTCTTCGATCTCGGTGTATTCGCCCATGATGATGATACCTACGGAATCATCGTTCAGGTTTTGGGCGATTCCGAGCACGCCGGTCTTGGTGAACTCGACCAACTCGCTGGCCATGACGCCCTGGAGGCCGGAGATGATGGCGATGCCGTCACCGACTTCGACGACTTCGCCGACGTCCACGCGGCTGGGGGCCGGCTGGAAGTTGAGGATCTGCTGCTTGAGCCGGTCGGTAAATTCCTGGGTCAGCTCCTCAGTCTGAACTGCCATAAGCGCTGTCCTTTATTGTATTTTCCCAATTCAGGGTACCTGACAGCCTGCCGGCCTGTTATTCAGGACCCGAATCTGACTACCTAATCCAGATTTATCGCACTGAGGCCGCGACCATTTCGCGCAGGGCCATCAGCCGATTTGCGACGGTGTTGTCGATCAGCTGATCGCCGACGCGGATTCGCAGGCCGCCCATCAGGGATGGGTCAACATCGAAGCTGAAGACGATGTCTTCGCCGTACTGTTGGGTAAGTCGCTGGCGAATCTGCTCTTGTGCGTCGTCACCCAGTTCGATGGCGCTGGTGATGTCAGCCGACTGCGGTCCGGTCTCGCCTCGCAGGCTTGCGCCCAAAGCGGCGATGACGCGGGGCAGGAGCGTTGCATCCCCCTCCTGCACGAGCATTTTGACAAAGTTTTGCAGTTCCGGGGAGGCGCTGTCGGGAATTGCGGCATCGACGGTGTCGACGTTGGCGCCCAGTTTTGGGTTTTGCGCCAGGGCGTCAGCGACTTCGGTCAGCGTCGTCTGCCACTGCTCGACGATAGCCTCGAGAATGGCCTGGGCGTATCGTTCGGCCGTCGCGCGCTCGCTCATGAACCGCTCCCGTTCTGCTGGGCCAAATAGTCGGCGACAAAGCGTTCCTGTTCATCCCGGCTTGCGAGTTCGCGGCCGAGGATCTGCTCGGTGGCGGCGATGGCCAGATCGGCGATCTGCTTACGTGCGTCGGCCATGACAGCGGCTGTCTGCGCTTCGGCATCGGCCTGGGCCTTCATGCGGATTTCCTGTGCTTCCTGATCGGCGCGGCTGCGGACGTCCTGGGCGATGCGTTCGGCGTCGCGTGTGGCCTGGGCGCGCACTTCCTGCGCCTCGCGGCGAGCCTCTTCAAGGATCGCCTGTTTCTCCGCTTCGGCTTCGGCGGCGGCGCTGGAAGCCTTATCGGCCTGTTCCAAACCCTGGGCGATGCGCTGTCTGCGCTGCTCGAGCATGTTCAGAACCGGCTTGTAGAGTAGCTGCTGCAGAATAACCATCAACAGCCCGAAGTTGATGATCTGCGAGAGCAATAACTGCCAACTGATACCTAATTTATCGAGAGCGTCCAAGGCCAACCTCCTGGATACACTGCAGTGGCTCGTTGTTCGGGGCCAGTCGTTTCACAGGCCGTTGGAAGTGAACACCGGTCACTGATGACTGAACTCCGGCCACTGAGAACAGGTTTAGACGAACTTGACCAACAGGGAGATAACGAGCGCATAGATAGCGACCGATTCACAGAAGGCGAAACCGAGCAGCATGTTCGTCTGCACAGTGTTGGTCACTTCAGGATTGCGGCCCATCGCTTCCATCGCTTTGGCGCCAATCAGACCGATGCCTACACCAGGGCCAATTGCGCCCAATCCGATAGCAAGTGCAGAACCCAGTTCCTTTGCGACTTCAACATCCATGAGTGTGAACTCCTTTTTCTTAACTGCAGTGAATGGTGGTTCGTGATCAGTCTTGCGAGTGGCTCCGGAAGCAATCCGGTCACCGGCAACTGATGTTAATGGTGATCGTCGTGGCTGACGGTGGCCATGGTAAAGAAGGCCAGGGTCAGCAACATGAATACAAGCGCCTGGATGAATCCGATGAACAGTTCCAGCCCGTAAAATATGCTGGGCAGGAGGAAGGTGACGAGAAAGGCCATCACGAGGAGAACGACTTCACCAGCAAAGATATTGCCGAAGAGACGAAACGAGAAGCTGATGATCTTGGAGATTTCAGCGATCAGTTCGAAGAAGCCAACCACAGCGCCCATGCCGTCCTTGAAGGGATTTTTGAAGAACTTGGTGAAGTAGCGGATGCCCAAGGCCTGAACGCCGAAGAATTGGGTCATGAAGACGGAGATGAGGGCCAGGGCCAGGGTCATGTTGAGGTCGGCGGAGGGGCTGCGAAACAGGGGGACAAGGACCGGTTTGCCTTCTTCGGCGGCAGCGGCGGCAGCCACTGCTTCGCCCCCGGCCATCGCGAGCTGGTTGCCCAATTGGGTCTGAGCGTGGCTTTCGGCGGGACTATGGTAGATGCCGATCGAGCCAAAGCCGGGCAGCAGGCCAATATAGTTGCTGACCAGAACGAAGATGAAGATAGTGATCACCCAGGGGAAGAATTTGCGGCTGTTGGCGGAGCCATGGCCGGCGATGCTCTGGGTCAGGTTCCACATGCCTTCGACCAGCATCTCCACGATGTTCTGCCAGGCGCCGGGAATTTCCTTCATTCTGGAGACGGCGAATACGGCCATCAGGATAATGATCAGGTCGACCAGAAGAGTCGTCAGCAGGCCGTTGGTGAACCACTTTGGTCCGTGTTCGAGCAGGGCTTCGGCCGCCAATTCGACGTGGGGCGGAGGGGCGTTAAAGAACGGCACCACGCTCAAGACGAGCAGGACAATGATGCCGATGGTCGCGTTGCGAATGCGTGCGTTGAAGACTAAAGCCCGGAGAAGATTCTTGAACAAGATCTACCCTCCTGTAGACGGCGGTCTTGAGCGGTCTGCCACGGATGCAAACTCAAGTGACGGGTTGGGACGAAGGGATGTCCCTTGGATCATCTTCCAGTTTGCGACTGCCCGCTGTATCGCTCGGTCAGGGGGAAAGACACCAGTGGGGTCGCTGAAATTCTTGAGATAGTCAGCTATCAGTATAAAGGGGCGGAGAAGGATTGCGCAAATTTTCACAGCGTTGTTGAAGCAGAGATTCGTGCGCGTGCTTCGCCGTTGGCAGGGTTACCGGCTACGCGAATTTAGCGAGATTCTGCGGCAAGGCTCTAACGCCAGCGTTGGCTGCCAAGACTGGTAATCTGAGGCCTATAATTTTGGTGAATGGCAATTACTAAGCCATGTTCTGTGTGCGGTTTGCCTGGGGGGAATGTACCGTCAGTGTTTCTGCAGGGGGCTCGCGATGGTCATAGCGGTGAACGTTGGATATGTATGGGAGTTGCCTCGCCCGGCTTGCCTGCGCTGGCACATACTAGGAATGTGCCACGACGCGGGGTTGGGGGACAAGCCCGGTCGCAGCGGGTCGTCAAGGTCATATTGCCACACACTCGCTGCGGCGGGGGGTGCGGGGTGAAGCCCGGCCGCCGCGAGACGACAACTTCAAATTAACCACACACTTGCTACGGCGCGGACAGGACCGGGGGCGTTGCGGGGGCGGAGCCCCCCCACAAGGGAGGGCCGAATAGGCCCGACC
>VXOE01000240.1 GCA_009840225.1 Caldilineaceae bacterium SB0662_bin_25
CCGCACAAGGGAGGGCCGACTAGGCCCGACCGCCCAGAACTGCAGTGGTCAGTGGCTAGTGGTCAGTGGTTAGAGGCGGCGCTTAGTCTGGCGGAAACTGGAATGGGAACTGACCGTGACTTGGGTGCCTCCAGAGATATAGGAAAGTTCGCCCCAAAAATGGGATGCACACGGAGGGAAAATGCGGGCGCTAATTCAGCGAGTGAGTCGGGCAAGTGTACACGTTGACGGCGAGAAGGTTGCGGGCATCGGGCTGGGATTTTTGGTGCTGCTGGGGGTGGCTGACGGGGATGGGGAGGCGGAAGCGGCGTGGCTGGCGCGCAAGATTGCAGGGTTGCGGCTGTTTGAGGACGATGCGGGCAAGATGAATCTTGGCCTTGGGGATGTCGGGGGCGCGGTGCTGGCTGTGAGTCAGTTCACGTTGTATGGGGATGCTCGCAAGGGCAGGAGACCGAGCTTTACGCGGGCGGCGCCGCCGGCACAGGCACAGGAGCTATACGAAAAGTTTTGCGCCCTGCTGGCGGCGCAGGGCGTGGCGGTGGAAAAGGGCGTTTTCCAGGCGCATATGGAGGTCTCGCTGGTGAACGACGGCCCGGTAACGCTTTGGCTGGAGCAGGAGGGGGGCTAGGGAGGAAAGAGCATGGCGAGCAGACTGAGTACGGTAATTGCGGCGGCGCCGGAGACCGATTTGGCCGTGGTGGTGGCGATGGCGGCGCAGTTCGAGAGCTATATTCTGAAGGGGCAGGTGTACAGGACAGTTGTCGTGCCGACACCGGGGGATCAGAGGGGGGCCGGGGAGCGCCCGGTCCAGAGCAGCGGCGGGGACGTGCTGGCGCGGCTGCATAAGTTGGCGGCGCAGGCAGGTTCGCTGTCGCCGGAGCAGAATCAGGCGCTGGCGGAAGCCAAGTCCCAGATTGACACGGCGACCGGCCGACTCCCTTCGCATTACCAGGCGCTACTGTTGCGGGAGGCGCGGGCGCGGCTGAACAGTCTGAACTGGTTTCTGGACGATTGCAATGAAAACCGGCGGGAGTGCCGTGTGCAGTACCCGTTTGAGATTCGCAACCGTCAGCGGATCGCGGAGATTCACAAAGCTTTGGACGCAGCCAGCGCGGACGCAGTGGCAACACAGGTGGCGTCGATAGACCAGCGGTTGCAGAGTATGCTGACGAGCGGCGACTTCATTTGGGAGTCATCGGTTGCGCATGTCTACCCGAGCCAGGAGTATTGGTATCTTTATGGTTTGCCGGCCGGACCGGACCCATGACGTTTTAAGGAGTTTGGGGGTTTTGGCGTCCTGGTCTCAGGCTAGTTTGGGCATGAGGTGGATGGTCACTTCGTTGCGGTTGTGGAAAAGCTGGCGCATGTGCAGGATGGTGTAGCATTCGCGCAGAATGGTGCAGGCAGGCTCGAGTGCCGCGGCGGTCTTGCCGAGCTTGAGCGTCATCAGGGCTTCGGCGTGGGGATAAAGGAAGTCGGAGAAGGCGTTCATCAGATTCGCTGAGGCACGCGCATCCATGCGCATGTCGTTGACAAGGAGGTCGAAGGCGTCAGGCCCTTCCTTCAGGTAGGCTTCGGCGGTCATCTTTTTGTGGCGCACGCCGCGGTCGGCGACGAGGCGGGAATGGAGCTCGGCAGGGTCGACGGCGGTTACGAACTGCCCATTCTGACGCAGGACACGAGTCCATCCTCCCGGCGCGGCGCCGAGATCGAGGGCGACGCCGCCGGCGGGCAGGTCGATGCGAAAGGCCTCCAGGGCCTCCAGCATTTTGAACTCGGCGCGGCTGACCTGCTCCTTTTCGCGGCGGAAGCGGCGCACGCCTCCGGCCCAGTCGGATATGTTATGGGAGGCGAGTGAGAGACCCAAGAAGGCCAGTTGCCCATCGCTCGGGGCGGCTGGCCTTTCCAGTTCCAGACCCCGGTTGGCGGCAGCGCAGACAACTGACAGAATCTGAAACGGCTGGCGGACGTCCAGAGGGGAGCTGGCGGCGCGGGCGAGGGCGGAGGAGACGGCGCGGTTGACGTCGAAGGGTTTGTAGGGAAGGTCGAGGAGGATGCGGCTCTGGACGGAGAAGCTGACGTCGGGGTCGAGCAGGTCGGCATACTCGACAACGGCGGCGTCGCTGAGGCGGGATAGGTCTCTGGGCGTGGCGATGAGAGGGTAGGTGAGGTCGACGGGGCAGATATGGCGTGTGAAGACGGGGGGATCGTCGATCCATGTTTCGGCGAGGCCCCAGAAGCCTTCGTCGCAGTCAAGGAGGTAGACGCTGGGGGCGAGTTCGTCGAGCGTTTGGCCGTTGCGGCTGTCGCGGCGGAACTCCTCGAGAGCGAGGTGCATGAAGCCGGGGTCTGCGGAGAGGAGCAGCTGCGGCATCTCAGTCCACCGCGGCGTGGATGGCAGCGTGGATGGCAGCGGCGATATTCCGGGCGCGTTGGGGCGCGTCGCCCACATAAGCGGATGCCTGCAACAGGCTGTGGGTGCGCTCCGGCGGTATCAGATCGGAGATGCGCGGGTCCGTCATCAGATTGTCGACCAGGGGATTGGGCTTTCCTTCCTGCAGGGCTTTCCAGGCAACCAGGCTCTGTTCGCGGATCAGCTCATGCAGGTGCTGGCGGTCGCCGCCGGCTTTGACCGCTTCCATGAGAAGACGTTCGGTGGCGGCGAAGACGCCGTAGTCGCGCAGGTTGCGGGCGGTGGGACCGGGCCATACGGTCATGCCTTCGAAGAGACGCTGGCAGCGCATAAGGACCTCATCGGTCAGGAGGAAGGCTTCGGGCAGGTAGAGGCGCCGGTTGGCGGAGTCGTCGAGCGTTCGCTCAAGCAGATTGAGTGCGCTGTTGTCCCAGGCGATGCGGGGCAGGGCCGCGACCTGGCGCGTGAGGCTGTCGATGTTTTCGGCGGAGACGGGGTTGCGCTTGAAGGGCATTGCACTGGACCCGACCTGTTTGGAGCCAAAGGGTTCGCTCCATTCGCCGAACGGGGGTGACTGGAGGATACGGAGGTCGAAGGCGAACTTGTGGAGGCTGGCGCAGAGCCCGGCGAGGGCGTTGACGACGAGCCAGTCCTGCTTGCGGGGGTAGGTCTGGGTGGCGGCTTCGAAAACAGGCAGGTCCAGCTTCTGCATTACCCGTTCTTCGAGCTGGCGGGGCGTGAACCCGCTTTCTGAGAGAAGCTGGTCGTAGCTGGCGCTGGTACCGACCGCGCCTTTGATCCCTTTGCCGCGGATATTGTTGCGGACGCGCTGCAGTTCTTCGAGGTCGGCGAGCAGGTCCTGGCCGTGCTGGGCGAAGCGGTAGCCGACGGTAGTGGGTTCGGCGGGCTGGATGTGGGTGAAGGCGATGGCGGGCGTGTCGGCTTCTTCGGCGATGCGTGCGGCCAGTGTGGCAAGAGAGCGCTTGAGTCTTTCGATAATCTGGTCGAGGGCCGTACGCAGGCGCAGGGCATCTACGTTGTCGAGCACGTCCATCGACGTGGCGCCGAGGTGGATGATGGGGCCGCCGGTGGGGCACTGCTCGGCGTAGGTATGGATCTCCGCCATGAGATCGTGACCGATCTCTTCTTCAATCTGCTGGGCGCGTTCAATGTCGATGTGGTCCTGGCGCGCGCGCAGGTCGGCCACCTGCATGGCTGTGACCAGACCGGCCTCGTATTGGGCCTCTGCCAGCGCGACCCAGACGCGGCGCATGAGCCGGCGTTTTTCGGTCTCGCTCCATGTCCTGCGCATGGTCTCACTGCCGTAGCGCCAGGTCAGGGGGGAGAGGTAGGACTCGTGGGTGAATGTGGTCATGGGCGGTAGTGGGAGGAGAGAGCGGAGAGGAGAGAGGAGGGCGGGGCAACTTCTACGCTCACATTTCTGCTGTTCTGCTTCTTTTCTCTCATTTTGCCGGCCTCAGTTGGTCCAGGAAATCGGATATGTCTCGGTGAAGTAGACTGTGAGCCTGGCGCGCGACTTGGAGATTGGCCTGAAGCAAGGTGGGATCGATGGTCGAGGCATAAGCATGGCGAAAGAAGTGACGGAAGCCGCGCAAAGTGTCGAGAAGTAGAAAGGCCTCTTTGGTCAATAGGGCCGGACGCACGCCTGGGACAGGTTGAGTCATCCGCCGCAGAAGAGCAGAGTGCCATCGGGGAGCATCGCCAATCTGATTCTCAAAGTAGTTTGCTATCAAACGCAGGAGTTCCTCGGTAGCACTGTAAGCGTTGTGAATCTGATAGGCTACGCTCTCAACGTGGCGAGTGTCACTGATGTCAAAGCCCTGTGTTCGGTCTTCGATGTCTACGAAAACATTGTCGATGACTGCGAGCTGTGTAGAAATGTCTGATTCAAGGCTTAAGAACTCTTGGGTGTCCAAGGCACTCCCTCGCGACGGATACGGTCTGCAAATCGGACGACGGAAAGGTCTACCAGATCGACGTCCCTTTCCAGCAGTGACGAAAATCGCCCGATGGCTTCGGACAACAGTTCGGGGCGACTGGTCTCAATAGCGATATCGACGTCTGAGTGCTCACGGAATCGGCGGGGCTCTGCCAAGGAACCGAAAATGTAAGCGGAACGGATTCCGAAATGACTGCTGTGCATATCAAGAAGGGCGAAAGTCTGCGCGAAGAGGCGCTTCCGCTCCATTTCCAAGCGTTTGGAGCGCCGCTCGATTGCTTCGTCTAATACGCTGGTATCAAAAGACATTTGTTAGAAACCGAATGGGCCCTAGACAGTATCTATACGTCGCGATCAGGTACGGGCAATCGGACGACTCGCGAGTTACAGAAAAATCTGCCAACTCCTTCTAGCTTCGGCAGGAAATCTGAATCCTCCTGACATTATCGCCTTTTGGAAGGCTCATTCCAAATGTCTCGGGAGCAAGTCGGTAAATCCCGAAACCTGAACCCCTTTTGGTTTACCCCGTGCCAAAGCGTAGCGCACCTCCCCACCTGAAAACTGCCTAGTGCTTGAATTGGCCCACTGGTGAAGAGTTCCTGTACGGGACTCGACTACTCACAACCTACAATTCTTACCTGTAGCGCCCGGCCTGCATTTCGAAGAGCTCGGCATAGCGGCCGCCTAGCGATATCAAGTCATCGTGGCTGCCGGATTCGGTGATGCGGCCCTCTTCGAGCACCAGGATGTGGTCGGCCATACGCACAGTGGAGAAGCGGTGGCTGATTATCAGGGCAGTCTTGCCGGCGACGAGTTGGCGGAAGCGTTCAAAAAGGCGGAATTCGGCCTCGGCGTCAAGCGCTGCGGTCGGCTCATCGAGGATCACCAGTGCGGCGTCGCGCACGAAGGCTCGCGCCAGGGCGACCTTCTGCCATTCGCCTCCGGACAGGTCTACCCCACCCCTGAAGCGCCGGGTAAGAGGCGTGTCATACCCCTGCGGTAAATTGGCCGCCACGCCATCGGCGCCTGACCAGCGCGCAGCTTCTACTGCGCGGCGGCCGTCCTCCACTGGCCGGACCGCTCCCAGGTCTATGTTTTCCCGCAGTGTCACGGCGAAGCGAGTGAAGTCCTGGTAGAGGACGGCGACCCGACACCGCAGTGACGGCAGGTCATACTGGGCGAGGGGGACGCCATCGACGTGGATCTCGCCAGAATCAGGATCGTACATGCGGGTCAGCAGCTTTACGAGCGTGCTCTTGCCGGCGCCGTTCGCCCCGATCAGAGCGGTCACGGCACCGCTGGGCAGCCGGGCGCTGACGTTTTCCAACACGGGCAGCGTGCCCTCAGGATACTGGAAATGGATTCCCCGCAGTTCGATCCCCTGATGCAATTCAGTGGGCGCCTGGCGCCCTTCGCGAGGCTGCGGGAGCAAGATTGCCGGCTTCGCTTGATCCAGGAAGGCAAACAACCCGCGCAGGTGCAGAAGAATCTCGTATTGGAAGCCGAACCAGAAGACCAAGTTCTGGAGGCGGCTTTGCGTCTGAATCACAACGCCGATATAGAGAGCGATATCGCCCAAGGTGAGTTGACCGGCGCGGGCCTGGACGGCCACGTACCAGAAGCCGCCTGCCAGCGCCAGCGCATGCAGCGCGGTGAACGCCGCGGACGCGCGCAAATGCGTCAGGCGGACCCGGCGCATCTCCTCATATGCCGTAGCGAACCGCGAGCGAAAGCGGCGCAGGAAGAAGTCGCCCAGTCCGAAGACGCGAATCTCTTTGGCAGCGGCCGGCTCAGTGGTGATGCGCGCGCAGTAGCGCATCTCCCGCGCCGCACGCGAGCGGTCGACCATTGACTGGTATCTTATTTCCTGCAGACGCTTCTCACTGAAGAGGTGGGGCAGGCTAAGTACCGCCAATAGCAGGGGAAGGAGCGGGTGCAGGCCGGCAAGCAGGACGAGCATGCCTCCCAAGGTGAGCGCCGTGCCAAGACCCATCTGTAGGTAAGCAATAAGCCGCGGCAGAAAAAAGATGGCATCCTGAACCAGACGCAGCTGATCCTGGAAAGGAGGACGCTCAATCTGCACCAGGTCTGTCAGGCGGGTGCCGGCATCCATCAGGCGCCGGTCCATTTCGCCCACCGCGCGATCTTCCAGCCAGACGTTCAGCATCTGCTGGACCGGTTCAAGGCCAGCAGGTATGACATAGGTCAAGGCGTAGAGAACAGCAAGCGCCAACACTGTGGAAGGTCTGCCCTCTACGACAACCGCGGCGACAGCCAGACCGTCAACCACCAGCCTCAGGAGCCATACCTGCAGTACCGGCACGAGGCTGATGACGAACACGATCGCAAGATAGACGACAACGATGCGCGGCGCGGCCATCATTACCAGCGCCAGACCACGCCTCCAAGTGCGCAGGCTGGCTGACAAGCCGTGAAAGCCGCCGGCAGCGGATTGGAGCAGGTTTCCTACAGCGTCGCCGGCGCGTGTGAACGGATTCATGGGGTCGTGTCCGCTTGGCCCTGGTCCAGGAATTGTGCGGCCTGGAGGCGATAGAGGCGGGCGTACTCGCCGTTGTGGTCGAGCAGTTCGGCGTGGGAGCCGGCTGCCTGGATGCGCCCGTCTGCCAGGTAGAGAATGCGGTCGGCCATGCGCACGGTGGAGAAGCGGTGGCTGATCAGAAGTGTGATGCGATCGCGGGTGAGCTCGTGAAAGCGCGTGTAGATCTCGTACTCGGTCTGCACGTCGAGCGAGGCTGTGGGTTCGTCGAGAACGAGAAGCTGGGCGTCGCGCAGGTAGGCTCTGGAGAGGGCCAGCTTCTGCCACTCCCCGTCTGAGAGCTCGCGGCCGCCAAATTCACGACCCAGTTGTGTGTCCAGCCCGTCCGGAAGCCGGTCCACCAGTTCAGCGGCGCCGGCGCGCTCCGCTGCGCTGGAGAGACGAGCTGCGTCCTGCCGGAGTTCGATCTGGCCCATGCCGATGTTCTCGCCGGCGGTCAGTTCGTAGCGAACGAAGTCCTGAAAGATGACGCCCATTTGGCAGCGCAGCTCGTTCAGATCGTAATCCCTCAGGTCGACGCCATTCAGCAGGATGCGGCCGGAGGTCGGGTCGTACAACCGCAGAAGCAGTTTGACAATCGTAGTCTTGCCAGCACCGTTGCGGCCAACGAGGGCCACACACTCATCAGGAGCCATGGCAAAAGAAAGGTCGCGCAGCACCTGGTCGGTGCTGCCCGGATAGGTGAAGGAGACGTTTTCAAAGGTAATGCTCCGTAACCGGATAGATTGGGCCGTCTTTCCTGTCTCAGCAGGCAGCGGCCCGTCGGACGACGCGGCTGTATTGTTGGAAGACGCGCCGCGCTGTGGTAGATCGGGGGGCGCATCGAGAGTCCGGAAAAGGCTGGGCAGAAAGCCCAACACAAGCGGCAGGAGTCCGATTTCGGTGCCCAAGGCGATCAGGTTCACCTGCAGAACGGTGGCGGCGCCTCCGTAAAGCGCCAGGTCGCCGACTGTGCGTTCGCCCTGCAGTATCATCCAGGCGACATAGACATAGACCGCGGAAGAGGCAACTGTGGCCAGGATAGACGCCAGTGCAACCTTGACGGCCAGAGGCCTGCGCATCTGATTGAGTGACTCTGTCGTGCTGGCGAATATGGAATCGTATCGGCGGCGAAAGAACGGCCCCATCCCGTACAGATGCACATCTTTGGCGGCGTCCGGGGTCAGAAGAACCTCGCGGCTGTATTCGAGGCGGCGCGATTCGGGAGTCTGGATATAGAGATGGCTGATAGTACGTTCGCTGTATTCCCATTGCCGCTTCATCTGCGGCAGTGTGGCCAGGACGAGAAGAAACGGGACGAGAGGATGCAGTGCGAACAGCACCAGTGCCAGGGCGCCGGCAGTGAAGAGTTCTATCGCCGTACGCCCGACGTATATGGTCAGATCCAACGCGCCGCGTGAGGAACGTTTGCGGGCCCGCTGAAGGTCATCAGCAAAGTCAGGATCCTCGAAGCGAGCCAGGCCTTGCAGACGGTTGGCGGCGCGAATGACCTGCTCTGTAACGAAGCCTGTGAGCCGGTCAGCGGCCAGGCCCTGAAATGTCGAAGAGAAAGGCTGGATGAGCTGGCCCAAAGCCAGTGCTGCCGCAGTCAACCCAATCCAGACCAGCAGAGGAAGCTGGGCCGCTGCGGAATCCAGGTTTTGGAGCAGACCCAAGTCTAATGCGGCGCGGTCGATCACCACCCGTGTCAGCGCGAGCTGGAGAGGAACCAGAAGCGCCTGCAAAAACATCAACATGACGAATCCAACCAGGAGGCGGGGACTGGAGCGCCATACAAGAAGTACTGCCAGCCTGAGGATGCGCACGGTCTCTTGAAATTGCTTCAAGGTCAGCTTGGATTCAGCAGAGTCCATCATCAAGACCGCTCCCAAAGCAGGACATAGGCTTCGGCGTGCTTGGTGCGAAGACAGGGAATTTGAATTCAGTTTTGGCGAGGTTGTTCGGGGTCCTGGCTGTCTCGGGCCGGCGTCTCAGAGTCGTCGATTGGCTGGGGGCATTTCCACTTCAGGATGGCTAGCCGCCGCGGCCGAACATGTTGTCGCGTTCGGGGCCGACTGAGACGTGGGAGACTGGCACGCCGGCCAGCTCGGAGATGCGGTTGATGTAGTCGCGTGCCTGAACGGGTAGCGCGGCCCAACTGCCGCAGCCGGTCGTGGGTCCGTCCCAGCCGGGCATCTCCTCATAGAGTGGTTGGGCGTTCATGAGCAGCGAGGTGTCGGGGACAGTGTCGGTGAGCACGGTGCCGTCCTCGAGGCGGTAGCCTGTGCAGATTTTGAGCGTTTCAATGCCGTCGAGGATGTCCAGTTTGGTGATGGCGAGGCCAGTCATGCCGTTGAGCCAGGCGGCATAGCGGATGGCGACGCCGTCGAACCAGCCGCAGCGGCGCGGGCGGCCGGTGGTTGCGCCAAACTCCTGGCCGACGTCCTGCATGTGCTTGCCGATGTCGTTGTGAAGCTCGACGGGGAAGGGGCCGTCGCCTACGCAGGTGCTGTAGGCCTTGCAGACGCCGTAGACTTCATCGAGGGAGCCGGCAGGCAGGCCGGCGCCGGAGGGAGCGAAGGCTGCGGTGGGATGGCTGCTGGTGACATAGGGGTAGATGCCCCAATCCAGGTCGCGCATGACGCCGAGCTGCCCTTCAAGGAGGATGTCGTTATTTGCCTCCAGCGCCATGCGCAGGATGGGCGCGGTGTCGACGATGCGGGGCGCCAACTGCAGACGGTACTCCATCAAAAGATCGAACATTTCACGGCCGTCAACGGGCTGTCCGCCGAGTATGGTCAGTTTCTGGTTTATGGTGCGTAGCGCGCCGTCCAGGCGGCTTTCCAGCCAGTCCGGCTGGAGGAGGTCGCCGATGCGCAGGCCTGAGCGGGTGGCCTTGTCGCTGTAAGCGGGCCCAACGCCGCGCTTGGTGGTGCCAATGGTGTCGGCGCCGCGGGCCTGCTCCTCCAACTCGTCGAGGGTGCGGTGGTAGGGCATCACCATCTGGGCGCGGCTGCTGATCCAGAGGCGGTCGCAGCTGACGCCGATCGATTTGAGGTGGGCGATCTCTTCCAACAGCGACTGCGGGTTGACGACGCAGCCGGTGCCGATAATGTTGTGGACGTTCGGATAGAAGATGCCGCAGGGAATGATATGGAGTACCGTTTTGCCGTAGTCGTTGACGACGGTATGGCCGGCGTTGTCGCCGCCCTGGAAGCGTATGACATAGCTGGCCCGTTTGGCCAGATAATCGACGATGCGACCTTTTCCCTCGTCGCCCCACTGGGCGCCGACAACGGCAGTTACAGTCATGCTAGTTCCCTGGATTCAGTTGGTAGTTTGGCGCCTCTTTGGTAATGACGACGCTGTGCGGATGGCTTTCCTGGTAGCCTGCCGGGCTGATGCGCACGAAACGGGCTTTGCGCCACAGGTCGGGCAGATTCCGCGCACCGACATAGCCCATTCCGGAGCGAAGGCCGCCCAGGAGCTGGAAGACAAATTCGTTGAGGAAGCCCTTGTAGGGCACCTGCCCTTCGATGCCTTCGGGAACGGTCTTGCCGCCGATATCGGGTGAAGCGCCGTTGACCGACTGCGCGCTGGCATAGCGGTCGGCGGCGCGGCCTTTCATGGCGCCGATGCTGCCCATGCCCCGGTACTCTTTGAAGGAACGACCCTCGCGGATGACGACTTCGCCGGGTGACTCGTGCAGGCCGGCGAGGAGGCCACCGAGCATCACTGCGGAGGCGCCGCAAGCGAGGGCCTTGGTAATGTCACCGCTGTAGCGGATGCCGCCGTCGGCGATCAGTGAAACACCGCACGATTGGGCGGCTTCAGCGCAGGTGGAGATAGCGGTGAGCTGGGGCATGCCGGCGCCGGAAACGATGCGGGTCGTGCAGATCGAACCAGCGCCGACACCGACTTTGACCACGTCCGCGCCGGCCTCGGTCAGTACCTGCACGCCCTCGGCGGTGACGACATTGCCAGCCAGGATGGGCAGCTCGGGGTAACGGGCGCGGACAGCTTTCACGGTGTCGATAACGCCCTGTGTATGTCCGTGGGCGGTGTCGACGGCAAGGGCGTCTGCGCCGGCGTTGATGAGGCTTTCGGCGCGCTGCAGACCTGGTGCGCCGACGCCGATTGCGCCGGCGACGAGCAGGCGGCCGCGCTCGTCTTTGGCGGAGTAGGGAAAGTCCTGCCGTTTGAGAATATCCTTATAGGTAATCAGCCCCTTCAGGTAGCCGTCTGCATCGACCAGGGGCAGTTTTTCGATACGGTAGCGATGCAGGATCTCCTGCGCCTCGTCCAGGGTCGTACCGAGCTGGGCGGTGATCAGGTTTTCCGAAACCATGAATTCAGCGATCGGGCGCTGGTGGTCGGTGGCGAAGCGGACATCGCGATTGGTGAGAATGCCCAGTAACAGATTGTCGTCATCGGTGATGGGTACGCCGCTGATATGGTAGTGGCTCATGACAGCTTCGGCGTCGTCCAGCGTGTTTTCAGGCCTCAGGGTGATGGGATCGACGATCATGCCGCTCTCGCTGCGTTTGACCTTGTCGACCTCTTCGGCCTGCTGCGTCACCGACAGATTGCGGTGAATAACGCCCAGCCCGCCTTGCCGGGCAAGGGAGATTGCCAAGTCGGCCTCGGTGACCGTATCCATGGCGGCGCTGATGAGCGGGATATTGAGTGCGAGCTTTGGATGGAGTTGCGTGCTGATGTCGACGTCGGCGGGCAGGATCTCGGCGAAGCCTGGCACGAGCAGAACGTCGTCGAAGGTCATGGCATTCCGGGTGAACATGCCGGCGGAAAGAGAGAGACCTGCTGCAGATAGGGTGTCGGTGTCTTGGGGTGAATTTTCCGAATCGGACCTTGGGGCGTAGGGAGAACCGTTGCGTGTACTCTTCATCACAGGAACCGTCATCAGATTTCCTCCCGGAGCTTTATGGATTCTGCTAGCGTTTCGTCTGATGTCGCGATAGTCTTCCGCTCCTGCCAAAAGTAAGAACAGCCTGAATCACCTTGGTCCATTTTACCACCGGCTGGGAAAGGGGCGCGAATCGGAAGGGGTTGGGAGATAGGGGATAGGAGTCAGGGATTGGGGGCCAGGGACTGGTAAGGGCCAGTCAAAGTGGAGGAACGGTGAGTCGCCACGGGCAGTCTGACTTGGGGGCAAGTCTTGGCTGAGGTTTGGTCATGGCAGTTCGCCGTCATTTGAAGCGGCGGGCCAGTTCGGCCTCCACGTCCGGCCAGGAGAGCCCGCGCTGTTCGAGGAGTACGAGGCTGTGGTAGAAGAGATCTGCCATTTCGGAGACGAGGCGCTCGTCGCTTTCTTCAAGGGCGGCGACCACGACTTCGACCGCTTCCTCACCGACCTTTTGGGCGATCTTGCCGGTACCTGAGGCTATGAGCCGGGCAGTATAGGATTCTGGCGAGGGATTGGCCTTGCGGTCGGCGATGGTAGCGGAAAGAGAACTGATCAGTTGGGACATTTGGCGATCCGTTTCGTTCTTGTCGGGAGTCATCAGTGTTGGGCACAGTGAGGGGCGGAAGCTTGGGGGGCTATCAAGCAGGTGTTGGGCGCGCTTTTGGCTGACTTCGCAAGTCTTTCAAGATGATCTCTTCGGCAAGGGCGCGCCGGATCTCTTCGCAGGGCTCTTCGTCGGCGACCAGGACCAGAAGCTCCCTGGCGCGTGTCATGGCTACGTAGAGCCGGTCCAGCTCCAATTGACGCGATTCCAAGTCCTGATCGGGGTCAGAATTCCGCTCCTCGCCGTCAGAGTCACCACTGCTATCGGGAAACTGCGTTGCACCCAGACGAGGCAGGAAGACAGCTCGAAACTCCAGTCCTCGGGCACGGTCGTACGTGCCCACTCTGATTCCATCACCCGTAAACCCGTCACGAGTAAGTTGGACGCAACGTATGCCTTCACGTTGCAGGAATCCGATAGTAGCCTCGACCTGGATGTTGTGTTTCAGGAAGACTGCAATCTCATTTGCACTGTATTTTTCGGCCGCAATGAATTCGCGAATCCTCTCGCACAGATAGGGTAATTCGCCGTTGCCATCTACAAGGACCAGGTTCGGTTTCTCTTCCTCGCGTTCGTGAAAGCCCAGTTCGGCATCGAGGATGTATTTGTCGTCGTCGTGGTCCAATGCAACCAGTTCGCGGCCCCGAACCCGCTTGGCGGCGCGATAGACGGCGGGCGCATTGCGGTAGTTCTTTCTGAGCACCTGCGCCCGGCCGGTAATATCAAGACTCGCCCAGCCGAGCCGGTAGCCTCCGGCATAGATTCGCTGTGCGGGGTCGTCCAAAATGAGGACTCCATCTTTGGGCACGGGTTTTTGGGGGTCTCCCGCGACGAGGGCGCGGACAAGCTGCAACTCGACCAGAGTAACGTCCTGGGCTTCATCCACGATGACACAGCGGTAAGGGGCTTGTGCGAGATTTTGGACGGAATCTCTGACCCGAATCCTTTTGTCAGCGAACGTAACGGCGTTGCGTTCACTCAGTTTACCGGCCCAGAGTTCATACAACTCCCATACCTGCTTGCGAAGATTTTGAGATAGAGAGCGTTTGCGTCCAATGCGTTCGATGGAAAGATAGTGATCAAGGCTCTGCAGATCGTTCCCTTTGATCACTCTCTCAATCTCTTCTTTCAGGTAGTCCGGGCTAATCCTTTCCAAAGGGGAACCGGCAACGAGCTCCTTGCAGGCAGCTTCAAATGTCTGGTCAACCAAAGAAAAATGTGCCGGGGTCCAACTATCGTATTGGTAGACAATTCTGTCGATGTTGGCAAATTCGACATTCGTGGGGGCCATTGGGAGGTTGCGAAAGCGCTTTTCGAGCAGTTCGGCCAGCGATCTGCTGTTCGAAGTGAAGAGCACTGTATCATCGGGGTACCGGCGGGCCAGTTCCGCCAGGCGATGCAGCCCGATCACTGTCTTGCCAGTACCGGCTGCGCCGCGAATTCGAGCGGCCCCCGACCAGTGGCGGCTGACAAGAGGCTTTTGGTCCGGGTGAAGAAACAGCTGCCATTCCTCAAAGTCGCCGCGGATAACGCGATCGAATAGGTCCTGGATGAGTAGGGGGTCGGTAGGGGGGGATTCGGGTGCCGGAGGCGAATGGGGAGGGGTGCCCAGCTCTTGGTCA
>VXOE01000351.1 GCA_009840225.1 Caldilineaceae bacterium SB0662_bin_25
GAACTTCTATTCTACCAGCTTGGTTAGGCGCTCATTTACTCCGAATTCAGGTTAACCTGGAAGGTGTACCCGGCAGTCTTCGTGTTTGGACACTTTTGGGTATCTCGAATCAAGGAGGGGAAGAGCATGAATGTGCAAATCTCTAGTCGCCGTCAGTTTCTGAGGACAGTCGCTCTCGCTGGCTTCGGCCTGGCCGCGGCCGCCTGCGTTCCCGTGCCGGAAATCAGTACCGACAGCGCAGCAGCCGGCGAAGAACCGGTCGGGCTTTCGCTTTGGGGCTGGTGGGACACACGGATGGCGCACTACCGTAGCGTAGCAGACCAATTCGCCGAGCAAAGCGGGCGAATTACAGTTGACGTCGACTCCACCGCCGGTGGCTATCCGGAAAGAATCTACTCTTCCTTGGCAGCTGGCGCCGGGCCGAACATGCTCAAGATGCCTGACCTCTTGACCATGCATCAAATGCGTGAGGAGAACCTCCTCCTCAAGTTTCCGGACAACATTTTCCCGCTCAATTGGTTCGAAGAGGCCTACCCCCTCTTCGATATTGAGACCAACGGGCGTTACGTACTACCCACCGGTTCCTCCTGTACACTCCTCATGTACAACAAGAGTATGTTCTCGGAAGCCGGCCTCGATCCGGAGTCGCCCCCCACTACCTGGAACGACTTCACCACCGCGGCGAAGGCGCTTACCCGTAAAGACGCCGGCGGCGCCATCGCCCAAGGCGGGTTAGCTCTCACCCTGGACTGGCCCGTCCTCAACCAGATCTATCAACTGGGCGGCAACGTAATCCACAACAGCGGCGATGAGCAGACCCCCCTGATGACCAGTCCCGAAGTCCACGAGGCCTTCACCTACATCGCCGACCTCGCCCGCACGCACGAAGTCTGGCATCCCAGCCTTCCCGATCACGAGGCCGTCGGCAAAGGCCGCGCTGCCATGACCGAAGAACAGACCTGGGCGATCAATGAGTTCGCTTACACCTATCCCGATATCTACCCCGACATCGGCTACTCGCACCCGCCAACCCCAACCGGTGCCCCCGACCCGCTCTTCGGATACAAAGACATAGTCACCTCAATCTCTGCCCTGACCGGCCGCCCCGAGCACAATGGCGAAACCTGGCAGTTCATGGAGTACCTGTACAAGGACGGCGGCAAGGACGCCTACCGGGATCTGTGCCTACTCAGCGCGCTCGCGCCCGAGCGCGCCGACCTGATGACCGATCCCCTGCTGATGGAATCCCCCGGCCTCAGCAAAGCGGCCGAGGTCAATCCCCGGGAACGCAGCTACGGCGCCGTCCCCTATCGCGCCTCCGCTGTCCTGCACGACGTACTACATCTGATCGTCAACGAGGGCCGCTCCGTGACCGACGCCCTGGAATACGGCGAAACCGAGATTCAGAAAATCATCGACGAGGGCCTGGCCAAGTACTGGGTCTGAAGCGACTGGCGCCAGCCACGCCATCGTCCCTATCCTTGCCCTCTACATCGCCGCCTACAGCTTCATCATCGAAATCGTCGTCCTCACTGGTTTAAAGAGCTGAGGCACTCGCCAATGAACCTCAACTCTGGACGAGCGGCATTCTCGCCTTTCTCCAAGCAAGTGAGTTTGCCTCGGCCCTCGCGATGTGGTCTGGCAGCTCCTGTACAGTTCTGGTCGTCGGCCATGGGATCTTGCAATATGGTCGTTCCTCCCGCATCTTACAGGCCGAAACCAGCAGGGCAGTTGCTTCTTCGGTCGTATGGCTGGCCCGGCGTATGGGTATGGATTGGGGACCTTAGTGGCGGTCGAGTCGGGAACGAGGTGGACGAGGAACTCAAGATTCAAAGAAGCGCTCACTTTTCCCGCTGAAGAGTCCCCTGCAAGCATTTGTTCGAAAACGGGGTTACATTGGATGGCGTTCCAAGCCGCGGCCTGTCCTAAGGTGTAACATGCCAATTCTTCAATTTGACAAATTTCGGGAAGCCTGAGAACATGCGTTCTGAAAGACGTCTGTGAGTGTCAGATTCATCTCTGTCAGTTAAGAGCTGTTGGGAGCCAATTATGCCATCTTCAATCGAGTGGACCGATGAGACCTGGAATCCGGTAACCGGCTGCACACGTGTGTCGCCCGGCTGCGACCACTGTTATATGTACGCCCTCTATCCCCGTCTGAAGGGAATGAATGTGCGAGGCTACGAAACCGGCCCGGAAGATGTGCGCCTGCTGCCCGAGCGCCTGCAAGCTCCTCTGACTTGGAAAAAGCCTCGACGGGTCTTTGTCAATAGCATGTCGGACGTGTTTCATCCTAGCGTGCCGTTCGACTTCGTACTTGAGATGTTCCTGGTGATGCGGGAGGCGGCCTCGAGGCATGGACATATATTCCAAGTCTTGACGAAACGGCCGGGCAGGGCAGTCGCTTGGTGGCAGGAACATGAGCGACACTTTCCCGACGGCTGGCCGACTGGCATTTGGATGGGCACCTCGGTTGAGAGTCAGAAATACGCTCCCAGACTGACTGTATTGCATCGTTTGCCCGCGCCCATTCGCTTTGTGTCGGCAGAACCTCTGCTGGGGCGACTCGACTTGACCCAATGGCTCGAGAAGGGTGTACTGCAGTGGGTGATTGTCGGCGGCGAGAGCGGCGCAGGCGCCAGAGCAATGGACCTTGAATGGGCGCGCGCGCTCCGTGATCAGTCGGTAAACTCTGGCGTAGCCTTCTTCCTTAAACAGTTAGGGGGGGTGCGCAACAAACGCGGTGGTGAGGCTGCAACTATTGATAGTGAGCACTGGCGTCAAATGCCAATCATGGAGTAGATCATAGGAATGACTGACAGATCTTTTGGTGGTCCTTGGACCCAAGAAAAGCTACGGATTCTCAGCCTGTATCTGGACGCTTACACCACTGCCTTGAAGAATCAACCATTCAGGCTCATTTACGTCGACGCTTTTGCCGGCGAAGGATCCTGGCGTCCCGGCTCGGCGTATACTACTGACTATGATGACTTTAGAGAGTTGCATAAAGGTTCGCCGCGGATCGCGCTGGAAATAGCAGACAAGCCTTTCGATAGGCTCATTTTCATTGAAAAAGATCCCCAACGATTTGAACTGCTCAGGAAGCTGCATAAAGAATTCCCAAGTCGCGACATCCGTGTGCTTAATGAGGACGCCGAAAAAGCGTTGCCCGCATTCTGCCAGAGCCTGGATGTCGACGAACGCGCAGTGGTGTTTCTGGACCCGTTCGCTACTGAAGTCTCCTGGGCCATGGTAGAAGAGATGGCCAAGACAAAGAAGATAGACTGTTGGATTCTGTTTCCTCTTAGCGCGATTGCGAGGATGATGCCAAGAAAGGGCGAGCCGTCTGAGGAACTGGCGAATCAGCTCGATCGGATTTTTGGGAATCGTGCGCGATGGCAGGATTTGTATAGTTCGTCTCCACAGCCACGGTTACCTCTGGCGCTGTTCGAAGACGAGTCTGAGCAAATCCGATCAAGCGGTAGCAGTCAAATCGCCCATCGGTATCGGGACTGTCTTGAGACAATTTTCGAAAAAGTCGCGCCTTCGGGCAGAGAGTTCAGGAACTCTAAGAATTCTCCGATGTTTCAACTGTTCTTTGCAGCAAGCAATTCCACAGGTGCACCGATTGCCGTAAAGATTGCGAAAAGTATTATTGAAAATTGGTGATTACACAAGGAGTTGACGCAGAAATTATCTGAAGCGGAAGTCAGGTTTGGACCGCCAACTGGGTCGACCTAATCCCTTCCTCGAATTTCCAACACACACCAACCGCCTGCACCCGCACGCCTCAAGCCGACTAGTAAGGCGAATAACTATCCATATGGTGCCCCCAAACTGTGCAAAGGCACCTGCCGGTACGCAGGCCACTCGTCAGCCGCCCACCCCTGCAACGCCTCTTCATGCCCCAAACGCCGTATTGTGCTCAATTCGCCCAGAAACGGGTAAAGGCTGTTGGTGTCCCAGAAAGCCAGTCCGTCTACACCTGTTGCGTAGCAGTCCAATGCCCGCTGCCAGTGCTAATGTGTCGCTATCCGTCGCGGCAAAATGTCGGCTTAAACTTGGCAGTCGGTACCGCACGTGACCTCCACGAAGGAGGCAACATCGACTTCCATATCGCCGTGCCAGCGGTTGGGAATAATGAATTAGACCCTTGCTCAGCCCAGGTTGCCACATCTAGGCCATACTGGAGATTGTACGGAAAATTTTCCACAACTTACGCCGAAACTTGGATATATTTTTCCTGCCGCAGTGTTTAGACCAGCGGTAAGAGCCACTGCATTTCCGCATCGCCTGACGCTTTTGTCGGCGGTATCCCTGAGTGCGGTACCGCACTCCCTACCCCCTCAACTCCACACTCTCACCCGAACTGGCACTCTCCACCGCCGCAAACGCCATCCCCAAACTCTCCAGATGGTCCCGACCCGAACTCTCCGCCTCCCGCCCCTCCTCCACTGCCAGCAACATCTCGCCCATCGAACCGGCAAATCCCTCATACTCCCAGGTGCCCGCGATATCGAACGTCTGCACCCGTTCAGGAGAATCCTTGAACGAAACACTTAACTTGGCCGCTCCCGCGGGCTCGCTAAGCAGCGCGCTCCCGCGCGTCCCATCCAGGAACCACATATGATTATGCAGAGCGGACGCAGAAGCGATGTTGTTAAAGTGCAACGTCGTCATGACCTGGGCCGGCTCCTCGTATTCGAAGAGGATCGAATAGATCATCGGCGAGACCGCATTCTGGCCGGGCACCATTGTGGTTGTCGCCTTCACCCGCCGCGGTGTGTACCCGCCGAAGTAACGGCTCAGATCAATATAGTGGATACCATGATCAACAATGTTGAACTCCTCTCGCTCAGCATACCAGCCATAGTCCTGGTAGCCCCGGTGCAAGTGGGTAATGGCGTAGACATGCCCCAACACGCCCCGCTCGACCACGAGTCTGAGCGCCCGATGAGGCGGCGCCCACCGCGCCTGGTGATTGACCATCAGCGTCACCCCGGCGTCGCGGCATATCTCGACAATGCGCTCGGCCTCGCGCAAGCTGGGAGCCAGGGGCTTCTGTGAAAGTATGTGCTTGCCGGCGGCCGCGATCTGCTCAACCAGTGGCAGCCGCTGGTGAGCGTGCACTGCCAGGTCAACAATCTGCACCTCCGGATGCGACAACAGTTCTCTCACGTCTGTTGTGACCAATGGAATGCCGAAACTGGCTGCAACACTGTGCGCTCTCTCCTCTATCCTGTCGCAACAAGCGACCACATGGTAGCCGGCCTTCTTGTAGGCGGGCACCTGCGATTCGCGGACCGTGATGCCGCATCCCACAATGCCGATACCGTGGCGCAGGTCCGAAGGCAGTACAGGCTGATAGTCCTCAGATTGCATGTCCACGAACATGGCTAAACTCCCCCTCCGAGGTAGCTCAATGCGGAGAATGTGATAAAACGGGCCTCACACCGATAAGCGGAAGGAAAACGTAAGTCAGACTGTTGGGAAGTCTTTAGGACTTGTT
The DNA here is from genome assembly GCA_009840225.1 of Caldilineaceae bacterium SB0662_bin_25. Taxonomy (GTDB): domain Bacteria; phylum Chloroflexota; class Anaerolineae; order Caldilineales; family Caldilineaceae; genus Bin5. Next base: position 5,510 of record VXOE01000351.1, read on the forward strand.
GGAGTCTGTTAGAGCAACGATTTGGGGAAGCAGACTGCGGCTAATCTGCACAGAACCACGCAGTCATGCGAAGAAAATCCGGTCCGCCCTTGCTGTCCTTCGCGACCCTTCGCGTGCCTTCGCGGATCAAAAAAGATGTTCTTCGCGGCCCTTCGTGGATCAAAAGGTGTTCTTCGCGACCCTTCGCGTGCCTTCGCGGATCAAAAAGGTGTTCTCCACATCCCTCCGCGGATCAAAGATCTACTTCGTCACTACCCTCGCCTGCACGCGCACGCCTCAAGCCGACCAGTAAGGCGAATAACTACCCATATGGTGCCCCCCCATACTGTGCAAAGGCACCAGCCGGTACGCAGGCCACTCGTCAGCTACCCACCCCTGCAACGCCTCTTCATGCCCCAACCGCCGTATCATGCTCCATTCGTCCAGGAAGGGGTACCGGCTGTTCGTGTCCCAGAAAGCCAGCCCGTCGACCCCCGCTGCGTAGCAGTCCAATGCCCGCTCCCGGTACTCGCCCGCCGCCATCCGTCGCGGCAAAATGTCGGCATAAACCTTGCAGTCGGTGCCGCGCGTCACCTCAACGAAAGAGGCGACATCAACATCCATATCGCCGTGCCACGGGTTGGGAATAATGAAATCAACCAGCCCCTCCTCGGCCCAGGCCGCCACATCCAGACCATACTGAAGATTGTACGCCAGCGTTTCGATAACGTAAGCCGATACCTGAATACGTCGCCCCTGCCGCTCGCCCACCCGGTCCATCTCCTCGCGCAGCGCCCGCATGAATGACGTCATCCAGCTCGCTCTGTAGGATAGCCATTCAGGATCATCCTCCGGCAGCTCTCTCGGGTCCTGTCCGTGCAGCTGCTGAAATCCTTCCACGATCGGCTGCTCGTACAGTACACACGGCAGACCGCGGATAAAGGCCATATTGACGCCGTCCGCCCCTCGCTCCGCCACCTCGCGGAATAGCGAGATAACAAAGTCCTTGACGCCCGCAAAGGCATAGCTCAGGCGCGCGACCGGCCGCCCGTCCCGGCTCACACAGCGCCATTCAGGATGCTGGCGGTAAAGCCCATCTTCAAAATCATCCGGCGGCGGAAAAACCCACCCGCCCACGCGGTACGTGCCATGCAGCTCGATACCAAGATCGTGGGCATGGTCGATTACCGTCTTCAGAGGGTCAATCCCCCTCTCCTTCAGAGTACGGAAGCTCTCTGCTGCCTGCCGGTCGCAGTACCGCGAAAAGTCGCTCATGCCCTTCTTCTCAGCAAGTTCGCCCACTTCAGACAGATACTGCACCATGCTCCCCGCGCCAATCCCCCACAGAAGTTTCTTGAAGTCGGTATCCCGAAAAGGTTCTACCTCCTCGATGATATCTTCCTCCGTGTACAGCGTTCGTTCGCCGAAAACGCTCCACGCGTCGTTGTAGGCGACCAGCCGTTTCGTATCGCTTCCGGCTCGATCCTCTTGGACCGCAGTAACCTCTTCAGGGGTCAAAGGCTCCAGCTTCACGTAGGCAATTCCCGACGCCCAGGGCGTGCCGTGGCTCTGCTGGCCGATATGCAACGCCTGGCCCTTTAGATCAGCGCACTTCCAGTACACCTCGCCGATACTTGCAAAATAGTTCGTCTTCTTTATGTCCGGATACAGCGTCGTCGCTGTACTGAAACAGGGGTCATCCGTCAGCTTGACCCGGGTCACCCTGTCCACCCAATTGGTCCAGATACCCAGGTGGATGGCATACCATCCTTCCACCTCCAGTGGAAGGGTAAGCGTGGGCGCCTTGCACTCAATGCCGGCCGTTATCATCGTGCCCGACACACCCTCCGCTTCGTACGGGATTGCCCGCCAGTGACCATGCTCAGCCCTCTCTGAAATGGCCGATCCAGGCTCACAACGACCCATGTCGGAGATGTAGATGGCCTTGCGTTCTGCACACATCGGAACCCTCCTCAATCCTCTCCTATCCCCCGGTGTAGATGACAAGCAGCTCTGGAGGCCATCCTGAGGGAACGTTCTTGTCTACCGTCTGCGAAAAATCCCGGCCTCGAATCGTGATCAACCTGGTCCGCTTCATCTTCGGGTACCGCTCCGCTTTCGGTAGATCCACGACTTCGTCACGGTGCCCCAATCTGCTTTCAATCGCCCACGTTTCTGGACGCGTCGTGTTGATGTCCCAAATGGCCATCCCGTCCATTCCGCCGGCGTACGCGTGCTTCATCGTCAGCACCTTGTCATCTTTCGTAGCGAATATGTACACCTGGCATCCGTTCTCTTTCGCCAGCCTGACCAGGTCCGAAGGCGGATTAGTGATGATGAAGTCGACCAGTTTTTCCTCTACCCAAGTGTAGGCATCGTAGGCGAAATAGCGCATGTCCTCCTTGCCGCCCTCAAAAATCGCCGACACCTGCATTTTGCGCCCTCTTTTGTCCCCATACCGGTCCGCCGTCTTCCGCATAGCCCGCACAAACTCCGTCAGAAAACTCGCTTTGACGCGGTACAGCCGCTCGTCGTCATCAGCTACGTCCCGCGCGTCCTCCCCATAAAGCCGCATGAACTCGTCCAGCACCGGCTGCTCATAGCCGATATACTCCGGCCCGCGCGTGAAGCAGAGGTGTACCCCGTCAATGTCGTACTCCATCGCCTCCTCCATCAGAGAGACCATGAAATCCCGCACCTTCGGGAAGGCATAGCTGGCCTTCATCAGCGGCGAGCCATCCTTGGCCACTATCCGGCAATCCGGATTGTCCCGGACAAATCTGGTTTCTGTCGAGAAAAAGAAGTAGGGTTGCGCCTTGTCTACGATACTCAGCCGGTAGTACGTGTGGAACTCCAGACCCAGCTCATGCGCATATTCCATCGCCGCCGCGAACGGGACGATACCCTGCTCTGCCAGCGCCTTGTGGCTCTTTAGCGCATGTTCGTGGCGCAGCACAGGACACACCGCATCCTCAGTCCCATAGAACCGTCCCACCTTGGAGTGATAATAGGTCAGATCACTCAAGTTGACGCCCCACAGCACCTTTCCCACGTCCGCGTACCGAAATGGCTCAATCTGCTCCTGGAGCTCCTCCTTCGTCGTCGGACACCTCTGGTGAAACAGACCTTCGCCGTCAATCATGCCAACGACCCTGCGCGTCTCCTTCTGCTCCCTGTCCCGCTGTATGGCTTCCACTTCCGATTGCGTGAGCGGCACCAGCTTGACATAAGCGACACAAGCCAGGGTCGCAGGATGAGCGGTATTCTGCTTACTGAAGAGCAGGTCCTGCCCTGTCAGGTCGGCAAACCGGGGAAACGTCTCGACGACCTCCGTTCTGTCCCAGAAATTCCCCGGTAGCGACGGGCTCTGTACATAGTGCTCCGCAACCGTGTACACTGCCTCACCGGACAGCCTGTACTTGACCAGGCTTGTATGTTCCTGCTCCACGCCGGGCCAGAAACCGATGCTGAACGCATACCATCCCTCCACGTTCAGAGGCAACGTGATAGCCGGTGTCTCGTAGAGAGCGTGCGCGAAGGCCATTTTGCCAGCCAGGCCTTCCTCCGCCGTATACTCCACTACCTGCCACTTGTGCCTCTTCGGCGTCGTCGACAGTGCCTCCTGAGGCAGACACTCTGACATGTCGGTCAAATAAATGGCCTCTGCCACTATTCCCTCTCCATAAGGAACGCGCATCCAATCAAACTCAACACGCCTTCGGTGTTCTTCGCGACCCTTCGCGTGCCTTCGCGGACAGATCTGTTTATCACAACACGCAAGCCAGAAACTTCCCTCACAGACCTGCAGGCTTCCCGTTCTTTTTGAATTCTGACCGGCCTTCCTGAATTGTCTACGGGACTTAGTCCAGCATCGTGCGCGGGTCGAGCGCGTCACGCAAACCGTCGCCGATAAAATTGATGCTCAGCACAGTGATGGCAATCATCGCGCCCGGCGGCATCCAGATCCAGGGCCTTCTCTCCAGCGTCGTCAGCGACGTCGCCGCGCTCAGCATCTGGCCCCAGCTCGGCCGCGGCGCCTGCACCCCCAGACCCAGGAAGCTCAGCCCTGCCTCAGCCATGATGGCCCCGGCAATCCCGAAAGTGGCGGCCACCACAAGAGGGCCCACCACGTTCGGCAGAATGTGCCGAAAGATGATTCCCCGCTCCGTCGCCCCCAGACAGCGCGCCGCCATCACGAAATCACGTTCGCTCAGTGACAAAAACTCGCCCCGCACCAGGCGCGCGATACTCGGCCACCCCAATAGTCCGAGAATAATCATGATATTGAAGATGCTGGGGCCGATGACCGCAACCAGAGTCAGGATGATGAGCAAACTGGGGAAGCACATCACAATGTCGGTGATACGCATAACGATGAAATCGGTCACCCCGCCTCGGTAACCGCTCACTCCGCCCAGGATCGTGCCGATGGAAATATAGATTGACGTCGCTATCAGCCCCACCGAAAGCGATACGCGGCCGCCGTGCAGAATACGGGCCAGCATGTCCCGTCCGGAGCGGTCTGTCCCCAGAATATGCTCAGAACTGGGTGGCGCCCGCAGGTTTTGCAGGTCGGCCGTGTAAGGGTCATTGGGGCGGCTGAGCAAGGGGGCAAAAATGGCCGAAAGTGCCAGCACAAACATGATGGCAATCGATACCAGCGCAAGTCGGTGCCGGCTGAAGCGGCGCCAGATCAGCTCGCGCAGACCGACGACCGCCTCACCGCGCACCATATGCTGCAACTCTTCGCTGACTAATGACTCCTGCCGTGCCGTCTCTTTCGCCTCGACTGCCATTTCTTCCTCTATCCGGGAATGAGGACTATCGATGAGTTTTCCGCTCTCCAGGTACAGCCTGGACCCGAACTACTCATAGCGGATTCTGGGGTCTACGACTGTATATACGATGTCGGCAATCAGGTTGCTGAAAAGAACCATGGTCGCAGAAACCAGGCCGATTCCCATGATTACAGGGTAATCCCGGCCCAGTGTGTGTTCGATCGCCATGCGGGCCATGCCGGGCCAGGAAAAAAGGACTTCGATGAACAATGCCCCGCCTATCAGGCTTGGCAGACTCAATCCGACGATCGTTACCAGCGGCAGAAGGGCATTGCGCAGTACGTGACCAATACGGATAGCGCGTTCGCGCAGCCCTTTTGCCCGCGCAGTCGTTACGTAATCCTGGCGCATTACCTCCAAAACGCTGGAGCGTGTGTAGCGCAGGTAGCCTGCCACCCCCTCAATCCCCAGAACGGTGGCTGGAAGAATCAGGTGATGGAGACGGTCGATGATTGGTGGCAGAGTGCTCAATGGTTCCTTAATGCCGGAGGTCGGAAAGAGAGGTATCCTGAATGAGAACATGTAAATGGCCAGCAACGCGAAAAAGAATGCCGGCACCGATATGCCAATGAACACCAACAGCGTGAACACATTGTCCAGGAGTGAGTACTGGTTGAAAGCAGCGTAAATGCCCAGCGAAACGCCCAGAAGGATGCTGATGCTCAGGGCCGTGAACATCAGTTGCAACGTCTGCGGCAACCGCTCGGCGATCATGGCGGCCACCGGCCTGTGCGTGACGTACGAGTAACCCAGGTTGCCGCGCAGAACCTCCTTCAGCCACAGAACATAGCGCACCGGGATCGGCTCGTTGATGCCCAGCGCCTCTTTGAGTTTCTCAACCTCACCCGGTTCAATCCCGCTCATCGGGTCGATCATCGCCGTAACCGGATCGCCCGGGGCCAGGTTCGCGAATGTGAATGTAACGATCGTGATGCCGAATAATACCGGAAACGAGATCAAGATACGCCGTAGTATATAGCGTCCCAAAGTGGTTCCCCCTTGGTTCAACCAAGGTATGAAGAGTGGGAGGGAGACGGTGGGGGCCGGTGCAAACCGACCCCACCGCTGATGCTCCCATAGGAGAGTTGGCCCAACATCGGAATCCTTACCCCACAACGCCAGGGGGATCAGACTTTCTTCAGCTAGGCGTTACAAACTGGCTACTCCTCAATGTACCACTTCTCAAGATCGGTGACAGCGCCAATCGTGGCCGATCCTTCAGGCCCAATCAGGCTGTCCCGCCATCCCTTGACACTCTCGTGTATCAGCAACAGAGACTGTGGCGCATACAGAGGTATCCACGGCAGTTCATCATTCCAGATCGCGGTGGCTCGCGTGTAGAGCTCATTGCGTGCGTCGTCGTCAACCGTTGCGAGGGCCTCATTGTACAGAGCGTCCAGCTCCTCGTTGCAGTAGCGGCTCGAGTTGTAACCGTTGGGGTAGACGCGGTCGCACCCGACAACCGTCGTATCGGGATAGTAGGACCTGCCCCAGCCTCCCACCCAGCTGATCTCATAGTCGCCGGTCTCGTAGAAGACCTCCAGACCCCTGGCCCCGTCGGTCTGTACCAGCTTGGTCTTGATTCCCACGCCTTCGATGAACTGCTGCAGAATCGGCAGCTGATCCGGCATATCCGTCCCAAACCAGACAATCTCGACGACGCGGTCGAAGTCCCAGCCCATGTCTTCCAGCAACATCTTGGACTTCTCTGGGTTGTAGGCGTACTCCTCAATGTCCAGCTCAACACCCGGAGGAGGAGCCCACTGCGACACCGGCTGTACTTTCGTCAGGTCCGCGTTACCCCAGAGTTGAGTGGCGATCTCCACGCGGTCAATCGAATACAGGAACGCCTGCCTGAACCGCTTGTCCGCCAGTGCCTCGTCCTGGAACGTGATCGAGAAGAAGTATGCCGGGAACTTGTCCTGGTACTCCCAGGCGATGCCGGGCAGGTTCGTGACCTTGTCGAACTCGTCAGCGCTCGGGTTCAGGAATCCGACCATATTGATCTCACCCTTCTCCAGGGCGATGATCATGACGCTGTTGTCACCGTAGAATCGAATTACGACGTTCTTGAGCAAGGGGGCGCCCTTAAAATAGTTCTCATTGCGCTCGAAGATCGTGTGCTGATCGGGGATGTACTCCTTGAACACGAAGGGACCGGTGCCGAACGGCAATGTCGTGGCAAACTCGGTCTGCAGCCACTCCTCCGGCGCAAGCCCTTCGAACACGTGGGCCGGCGCTATTCGCATAGCGAACCGCTCGATGATCGTTACCTGCGGTTGGGTCAACTGAAACTGGATCGTGTAATCGTCCAGGACCTGGATCCCCTCCGCACTCTCTGCGTTGCCTTCCTGGTAGTCAACTGCGCCTACGATCGCATCCTTCAGCCCGCCGGACGCAGTCGATCCGCCTTCCGGCAGCAGGGCCGCGTGGAAGGAGAAGGAGACGTCATGCGCAGTGAAGGGCATGCCGTCATGCCACGTCACACCCTCCCGCAGGTGAAAGGTGTAAGTCAGGCCGTCTTCACTGATCTCATAACTCTCGGCCAGATCCGGAACCCACTCGAGCGTACTGTGCTCCTGCATCACCAGCGAGTTCATGAACAGGTTCCAGTGGAACGACTGCGCACTGCTGTGCGCTTTCCAGGGAAGGAATGTGGGGATAGCGGCGCTGCCCTGTACCGACCCAATCGTGAGGGTGCCCCCCTCATCAGTTTCGGCAACTGCTTCCGCAGGGGAGTCGGCGGCCGGCGCAGCCACAGGTACGCAGGCTGCGAAAATCAGGGCTGCAAGGCTCAATGCAGCCGCAAAAACTAGAGAACGGCGGTTACCAATTCGTACACGAAACGGGTTCATCTCCTGATCTCCTTTCTGTGAACAGATAGAGAGCGATAGGCACGACACACGTTCGGTACCGAGTACTCATCGGTCTTGTCTGGTTATCACCCCCTTCATATAAATCAACCTCCTGAAAAGCCTTCGCAATGTAAGCCCATCCGACCGGATCCTACAATCTTGCCATGCCGGAGAGAGAAAGTCTGCGCCATCGGCTTTCGCTGGTCGTTGTCAAGACCGCAGACGGTGACGACCAACCCATAGCTAAATCGCGACGCAGAACGAGGCGAGGGAAGCCTTCTCTTTCCTCTTCGCGCCTAACGCCCATTAGCCGCCGCCTCGCTGACTACTGACCACTAACCACTGCAGTTCCGATCACATGATACCGACGAGTTATTGTCCGAAGAGCATGTTCAAAGCTGGAACATCCCGGGAGTCGTCGAAGGGATCGCGAAAGCAAAAATGGCTGCACACACATTTTGCCGCAACCACTTGGCGCAATCCTCTGACAACATGCGCCCTCTAACTATGACTCATTCTTGGTCAGCTACCGGGAAAAATAAATATATCGTTATGATAAGGGAAAAAAGGGAGGCTCGCAACCATACTTTTTCTGGCGCGCATCCCAAAATGAAGGTCACACCTCGTATTCCTCTGACAGCAACCAAACTCCGGTCTATCCCCGTTCCAATCTCCCTCAAAAGACCCGTAGGGGCAGGCCTTGTGCCTGCCCTTGCCCGCGTCCGAAAGTCGCCTCCCCGTACCCCCTCAAAGACCCTGTAGGGGCAGGCCTTGTGCCTGCCCTTGCCCGCGTCCGAAGGTCGCCTCCCCCCTCCCCCTCAAAAGACCCTGTAGGGGCAGGCCTTGTGCCTGCCCTTGCCCGCGTCCGAAGGT
>VXOE01000378.1:0-13274 GCA_009840225.1 Caldilineaceae bacterium SB0662_bin_25
CCCCCGCACAAGGGAGGGCCGAATAGGCCCGACCGCCCAGAAAAGCAGGGGCTAGGGATTAGGGGCCAGGGGTTAGTGAAAGCAGCGATTGATAGGCGATAGGTTTGATAAGGATTGAAAAGCACTTTTCGTCGTGCTGAATTGTGAACGCCTTTGGGCAAGGACTTAGCAGTCACGATGCACGCTCGATTTCCCGTCCGTTGACCGGCTTCAGGTCGCGTTGTAAACTGTCTGCAACCAGACAGTTTGCAAAACTACCAGGCACTGACCACCAGCGAAATGCAGGGAGGCCAAGAGATGGAATATCGCGCATTTGGACGTACGGGACTGGACGTATCGGCAATCGGTTTCGGCTGCTGGGAGATTGGCGGCGGTTACGGACACTTTGAGGAAAGCGACGTTGTCAAGGCGGTGCATCGAGCACTCGATCTTGGGATAAATCTCTTTGACACGGCCGAGGGCTACGGCTTTGGCCAGTCCGAGGAGATTCTGGGCAAGGCCCTGGGCGCGCGGCGTCAGGAGGCGATCGTCGTGACCAAGTGGGGCATCTACCAGGATGACGGCCAGTGGCGCCGAGACAGCCGTCGCGAGACGGCTTTGGCGTCTATCGACCGCAGCCTCAAGGCGCTCGGAACTGACTATGTGGATGTTTACCTGGTCCACTGGCCGGACAGGGATGTGCCGTTGGATGAGCCGATGGGGGTGCTGGAGGAGATCGTGCAGGCGGGAAAGGCCCGCTTTGTGGGCGTCTCCAACTTCCGGCCGCAGCAGATCGAGACCTGTATGGAGACGCGGCGGGTGGACATCGCCCAGTACGGTTATCATATGTTCGATCGCCGCCTGGAGCGTGAGATTTTTCCGACGATTGCCAAGCACGGCATCGGTCTGATGACCTACGGTTCGCTGGCGCATGGTCTGCTGACGGGGACGTTTACGCCCGAGACGACGTTTGACGAAAGTGACTGGCGCTCAAATGGCACGGCTTTCAACATCCCACTGTTTACGGAAGAGGTCTTCGCCAGAAATGTCGCTGCCGCTGACGACCTCAAGCCGATCGCTGCTCGGCACGGCAAGACGATGCCCCAACTTGCGCTGCGCTGGGCGCTGTCGAATCCGGTGGTAAGTGTGGCACTGATCGGGTTCCGTCGCCCGGAGGAGGTCGAGGAAAACGTAGCCGGTCTGGACTGGTCACTTGACCAGGAGACGCTGGACGAAATTGATGCGGTGTTCGCCAAACACGGTGTGGATACGGCGCCGGCGGCCTGGGTGGAGGAGGAGTAGTCGCCTACCGGGAGATTTGCTGGCGTTAGAGGAGATCTCAAATCGTTGCCGAAACCGGTTTCACAGGGAAAGGATTTTGTTGCATGGCAACTACGCGCCTACGGGTGCTGTCTGCGGAGCAGGTGAGGCAGTTCAGGCTCAACGGCTTTCTGACTGTCGAGAATGTTCTCTCGGCGGAGGAGGTGGCGGCTCTGGCGGCGCACACTGATCTGATCGCGGCGGGCAAGGTCGAACACATCCCGGAGACGAGCATTCAGCTGGAGAAGGTGTTCCGGGAAGGCGAACGTGAAGTTGCGGACCAGGTGCTGTCGGTGCGCAAACTGTACAATCTGGCGGTCTATGATGAGGTCATGTGGGGTCATGCCACGCATCCCAGGATCGTCGACATCATCGCCGATCTGCTGGGCTGCGATGACATCAAGATGTACGGCGACCAGCTGTTCATGAAGGCACCGGTCACGGGAACGGAGCAGCCGTGGCACCAGGACTCGGCGTCTTGGCGGGACATTTTCCCGATGGACCTGGTTTCGGCATGGACAGCGATCGATGAGGCTACGGTGGAGAACGGCTGCCTGAATTTCTGTCCCGGCACGCACCGCTGGGGGATGATTCGAGGGGAGCGGCTTTCCTGGTTCGTGGAAGATCTGGGGAGCGAGCAGTGGCCGATCGTGCCGGCGCCTCTGAGTCCGGGCAGCATCAGTTTTCATCACAGCCTGGTGCTACACCAGAGCAATGCCAACCTGTCGGGGCAACGGCGGCGCGGCTATGCGGTCCACTATATGCGGGCATCGTCGCGGCGGGACGAGTCGGCTACGGACGCGCCGAAGATGCCGCCGTTCAAGCAGGTGCGGGGGCGTTCGTTTGCGGGGCGGGTGTAGGCTTATGTGTGGGAAAACCAGATAACAGATCGACAAACCGGCACGCGAGCGGCGTGCCGGTTTCTTTTTCAGTGGCTGTAAGCCGGGGCTAGACCGCGCCGGGCGCGCCGAGTGGATGGGGGCCGTTGGTCATCGGGTTGGCGCGGGCGAGGGCGTAGACTGCGTCCTGGATTTCGAGGATGCGCACTGCATGCTCGACGTCGGGGGAAAAACTGCTGCGTCCTTCCTCAATGGCTACCAGCGCCCTGCGCATGATCTCCTTCATGCCGCGGGTATGCGGTGATTCCTCGTGGAAGGTCACGCCCTCGGTTGTGTGGACCTCTGTCACCCTGTTTCCCTGCTGGTCATAGCGTTGCAGGACGGTCGCTTTGGTGCCGATGAAGCGAAAGCTGTGGTCGCCCGCGCGGGCGCCTGACGGGTAGCTGTAACCGGATTCGACGATTCCGGTTATGCCGTCGTCCGTGCGCAAAACGCCCACCGCCACATCCTCTACTTCGCGTGCGTACATTGAGTTGGAGATGACGCCGCCGACGGCGGTGACGGGGCGGTCGCCGACGAACTGGAGGTAGGTGTCGATGCCGTGGGCGGACTCGGTGGCCCAGCAGCCGCCGCCGGAGATGCTGGCGTCGTTGTGCCAGGCGGAGGGCGTGGGGTCGTAGCGGGAGGGCGGCCCGTTGTTGAGGCGGCTGTTGTAGAGGACGAGATCGCCGAAGCTGCCATCGTCGATCATGCGCTGGACGATGTCAACAAGCTCGGTGCCGCGGTTGGGCAGGGTGAGGGCGCTGAAGACGCCGCGCTCGGTGCAGAGTTGGGCGGCGGGGCGGAGGCGGTCGGCGCAGTCGGCGAAGGGCTTGTCGAGCAGGAAGGGCAGGCCGCGTTCGGCGCAGGCGCGGACGTGGTCGGGCATTTCGGTATGTTTGCCGGCGACGAGGACGGCGTCGGGCCGGCTGGCGTCGAGGCATTCGCCTGCGGTGCTGTAGGCGGGACAGTAAAATTCGTCGGCCAGCTGCTGGCGCGGGCCGGGCTCGGCGTCCATGACGGCGACGATCTCGTGGCCGAGATCACGCGTCGTACCGGCCATGCCGCGGCCGTGGTGGCTGTAGGAAAGTAGCGCAGTTCGCATGGTTGTGTACCTCAGATCCAGCCGTGCTGGCGGGTGACGGGCACGCCGTGGCGCTGGTGGGTCCAGGAGTGGCCGCTCTCGAGGACGACCTCGCGTCCGGTGATGGCAGAAGTCTCGGCGGCGAAGAGGATCTCCATGATGTGGCGGCTCCACTCGCCGGAGGAGGGCGGCTCGATGTCCTGTTCGATCGCCTCGACGAAAGATTTCCATTCGTGATGCATCTCGACGGGCGGGTCGTCGAAGGGAATGTCCTTCCACTCGTCTCCCTGGCCGACCTTGACGAACTTTTCGCCGTGCTGGCTGAAGCGCAGGGTGCCGTTGGTGCAGATGACCTGGCTCTCGAAGTTGGGCGCGCCGTCGGCGAAACCGACTGAGACGGCGACGCCGGCGAGGCCGTTCTTGTAGCGAACGAGCGCGGTGGCGGTGTCGTCGCTGGCCTGGTAGTGGGCGCGGGTGCCCATGCTGGCGGAGACGGAGACGGCCTGGGAAGCCATGAGCCAGGTGAGGCGGTCGACGACGTGGACGCCGTTGGCCAGCCACATGCCGCCACCGTGGAAACGGCTGCGGTACTGGGGCGGGCGGCCGGCGTAGTTCCAGTTCTTGGACATGTAGCAGACGACGGTCATCAGCGGGCCCAGCTGGCCGGAATCGAGGATCTCCTTGGCCTTGAGGCTGGTGCCGTAGTAGTGCTGGGTCTGACCGACCATGAGCTTGACGTTGTTGCTGGCGGCGGCTTCGATCATGTCGTCGCACTGCTCAAGGCTGAGCGCCATCGGCTTTTCAACGAGGACATGCTTGCCGGCGTTGCAGGCGTCGACGGTGAGGCGGTGGTGGAGTTGATGGCCGAGCACGACGGCGACGGCTTCGATCTCGTCGTCTTTGAGGAGCTCAGTGTGGGAGGGGTAGCCCTTGGGGATGTCGTACTTCTGCATGTATTCGCGGCGCTTTTCTTCGAACAGATCGGCGACGGCGACGACTTCGACGTTATCGAGGGTGTCAATGGCACTACAGTGGGCGCGTGCGATGCCGCCCAGCCCGATGATTCCAACTTTCAGTTTCGCCATGTCTGTCTAACTCGCTCCTGTGGTTTGCAGCGGTTGGTACGATTTACTGATGAATTGCGTAGGCGTGTTCGGTTTATGGTCGGGTATACAGGTCTAGTTTGCCATGCCGTGCCGGTGGCGTAAAGCGGCCCACGCGGCCGTAAGCCTCAGATCCAGCCGTGATCGCGGGTGACGGGGATGCCGGCGCGCTGGTGGGTCCAGGAGAGGCCGCTTTCGAGGACGACGTCCTGCCCGCTGATGGCGGAGGTCTCGGCGGCGAAGAGGATCTCCATGATGTGGCGGCTCCATTCGCCGGAGGTGGGCGGCTCGATGTCCTGTTTGATCGACTGGACGAACGATTTCCACTCGTAGTGCATGACGGCAGGCGGGACTTCAAAGGGGATGTCCTGCCACTCATCCCCCTGCCCGACCTGGAGGACCGGTTGTCTGCCGCCGATAATGCGCACGGTGCCGTTGGTGCAGATGACCTGGGTATCCATGATGGGCGGCCCGTCGGCGAAGGCGATGGAGACGGCGACGCCGGCGAGGCCGTTTTTGTAGCGAATGAGGGCGGTGGCGGTATCGTCGGCGGCCTGGTAGTGGGCGCGTGTGCCGATGCTGGCGGATACGGAGGCGGCCTGGGAGGCCATGAGCCAGGTGAGGCGGTCAACGACGTGGACGCCGTTGGTGAGCCACATGCCGCCGCCATGGAAGCGGCTGCGATACTGGGGCGGGCGGTTGGCGTAGGTCCAGTTCTTGCACGAGAAGCAGACGATGGTCATCAGCGGGCCCAGCCGGCCGGAATCGAGGATCTCCTTCATTTTGAGGAGGGGGCCGGAGAAGTGCGGGGTATGGCCGACCATGAGCTTGACGTTGTTGCTGGCGGCGGCCTCGATCATGTCGTCGCACTGTTCGAGGCTGAGCGCCATCGGCTTTTCGACGAGGACGTGTTTGCCGGCGTTACAGGCGTCGACGGTAAGGCGGTGGTGGAGGTGATGGCCGAGCACGACGGCGACGGCGTCGATTTCGTCGTCCTTGAGAAGCTCGGTGTGGGTGGGGTAGCCCTTGGGAATGCCGTACTCTTCCATGTACTGGCGGCGCTTCTCTTCGAAGAGGTCGGCGACGGCGACGACTTCGACGTTGTCGAGGGTGGCGATGGCGTCACAGTGGGAGCGGGCGATGCCGCCCAGCCCGATGATTCCGACTTTGAGAGTGGCCATATCAGCTTGTCGCTCCTGTGGAACGTTATTTGAAGACGCCGCTGGTTATGCCTTCGACGATCTGGCGCTGGAAGATGAGGGTGATGATGAAGACCGGGATGGTGGTGAGGATGGCCACGGCGGACATGTTGCCCCAGGAGACGTCGAATTCGCTGCGGGCGCCGATGACCTGGGCTTCGGAGAGAGCCATGGTGATGACCTTGACGCCGGCGCCGCGGGCGAAGATGAGCGGCGTGAAGAATTCGTTCCAGCCGATGATGAAGTTGATGAGGAACATGGTGGCGACGCCGGGGCGGATTACGGGCAGGACGATACGCCAGAGGAGCTGGAAGAAACTGGCGCCGTCGACCTTGGCTGCATCCTCGATCTCGACGGGTACCTGGCGTAGAAATGAGACCAGCACCCAAGTCGTGATCGGCAGCAGCGCACTGCCGTAGAGAATGAGGAGGCCGTGCAGCGTATCCATCAGCTTGAGCGTCTGGTACATCTGGAAAAGAGGAATGACGGTGGCGGTGCCGGGCAACATGCTGGAGGCAAGCAGCCCGATCATGACCATGTTTGCGCCTGGGAAGTTGAGGCGGGCGATGGCGTAGGCGGCCAGCAGGCTGACTGTGAGCGCCAGGATGGTGGAGAAGGTGGCCAGCAGGGTGGAGTTGAGCATGTAGCGGGCGATGGGCAGCGCGCCGAAGATGTCCTGAAAGCGTGCAGTTGCCAGGCTGCGCGGAACATAGGTCAGCGGCACGGTGAACAGTTTCCCGCTCGGGGCGAACGCGGTCAGGAAGATATAGTAGATCGGCAGCAAGACAACGATTAAGAAAAGGATGACCGCGAGATAGAAGAGCGAAGTCTGAAACCTGCGTTTAGAGATGAGTTGCATATTCATGGGACGCCAGTGACCAGTATAATTACAGCCGTTCCCAGGCGCGGCGGAGGAAGCCGTAGCCGAGGACTCCAACGATCAGGACGATGAAAAAGAGCAGCATGGCGATGGCGGACGCGTAGCCGAAGTTGAGGACGCGGAAGCCTTCAAGATAGACGAGATAAGAGAGCAGCGATGTCGCAGTGCCGGGGCCGCCATTGGTGAGCGCGTAGACGATTTCAAAGGTGAGAACGCGGAAGATGGCGGTGAAGATGATCATCGAGATGATGAGCGGCATCAGCAGCGGCAGGGTGATGTACCAGTAGGAGCGCGCGCCGTCGGCGCCGTCGATCTTGGCGGCCTCGTAAAGTTCAAGAGGGATGCCCTGGAGGCCGCTGAGGAAGATGACGGCGAGGAAGGCGGTGTTTTTCCAGACGTCGGTGATGGTTACGGCGAAGCGGGCGGTGGTGAAGTTGACCAGCCAGAGCGGGCGTTCGCCGCTTAGACGCCAGATGATGTCGTTGATCAGGCCATAGTCCTGGTGGAAGATCCAGCGGGCGGCGGTGGCGATCACGATCGGGGCCATGGCCCAAGGCAGCAGATTAACGGCGCGCGTAAAGTTGCGCATTTTGAAGCGCTGGTTGAGCAGCTCGGCGATGGCCAGCCCGAGCACGACCTGCAGGGCGACGGAGGAGACGGTAAAGAAGAGGGTAAAGGTGAGGGTGGCGTCGACGTTGGCGTCGCGAGTCAGCGCCATGTAGTTGTCCAGGCCGACGAAGTCGAATGTGCGGCGCACGGGGCTGTTATCGAAGAAACTGATGTAGAAGGTGCGCAGAAAAGGGTAGACGGAGGTAAGGAGCCGCCAAAGGACCACGGGGGTGACCAGCAGCCAAGCCAGAAGTATACGCCGTGTGCTGAGGTTCTGTTGACCGAACAAGGGTGGAACACCAGTTGTCAGTGGTCAGTTGCCGGTGGCCAGTGTAGATGCTGGCCACCGGCAGTTCATTGCGGGTATCAGCCCAGGTCGCGCTCGAGGATTGGGTTGATCTTGTCCATGGCGGCCGTGACCGCTTCATCGAGGCTGACCTGATCGGTCAGATAGGCGTGAACGTTCTGTTCGGCGGCGTCGTAGATCTCCTGGATGCTGGGGGTAACCGGGCGGGCTTTGACAAGGCCGCCGGCCTCGGCCAGATCCAAGAGGAAGGGCGAAGAGGGTGCGAGATCCTGGACTTCGGGGTCGGCCCAGAGGGAGACACGGGCGGGAACGCGGCCGCGATAGATCTGCTGCTTCATTACATCGGAGCGTGCGGTAAAGCCGACCCACTCGGCGGCCAGGTCCTGGTTAGGCGAGCTGGCAACGGCGGACCAGCCCCAGCAGCCGGTGATCGTCTCGGCGTTGTCCGGTCCCATCGGCGGCAGGAATGCGGAAACCTGATCAGCCCAGAACTCCTCGTTGGTGCGCATGGCGCCGAAGAAGCCGTCCCAGCACCACCACATGGCGTACTTGTCGGAGAGCCAGCCCTGGAAGACGGAGCTATAGTCCTCCTGCGGGGCAGAATCAGGGGCGATGTTGTGTTCGGCGTAGAGCGCCTTATAGAAGGCGAGCGCTTCGCGGGCGCCGTCGTTGTCGAGGTTGTTGATGGCGCCGCCGCCCTGATTGGTCCAATGCTGGATTTCGTTGCCCAGCTGGCCGCCGATCGTGGCGGAAAGGGCGATACCGTAGACGCCTGCGTCCTCATCTGTGAGAGCAGTGCCGACTTCGACCAGTTCGTTCCAGTCGGTGGGCGGAGAGACGCCCGCTTCTTCGAAATAGTCGGTGCGATAGAAGAAGATCTCAGTGTCGTTGCCCCAAGGAATGCGGTAGAGCACGCCGTCCCAGGAGGAAACATCGTGGATCAACGTCTGGGGCCAGTCATCGAGGTCGATGTCATAGAGTTCGACGACGGGCTCGAGCGGGGAGAGCCAGCCGGCGGCGCCGTAGATGGCGGCCTGGAAGTCGTCGGAGTGGAAGGCGTCGGTGCCGGTATCGCCCGATGCCAGCCGTGTCGTCATCATCTGCTGCCATTCGATGTAAACAGCCGGCGCGACTTCATAGTTGACGATGTTGCTGGTCTCTTCCTGATACTGGTCGATCACACCCTGGAAGAAGTCATTGCTGTCGGCCCAATAGACGATGTTCAGTTCCTGTGGTTCGGCCATGGCCTCTTCGCCGCCGGTCCCTTCCGCGGGCGCGGCTACGGGGGCAGCGCAGGCGCTGAGCGCGGCGAACGCGGCGCCGGCGCCGGCTGTCTTGAGGAAGGCACGACGGGAGACAGGGCGCGTCATTGAAGCGTGTGCTTTTCGGGTCATGGAGTTCCTCCTGGATTGGAAAGGGAGTAGGGAAGGATCGCTTGTCTACAATGTGTAACTGCAGGTCAGGCAGTTGGATGAAGGTCTGCGGTTCACGGCACGGATCGAACGATGTTTGGGGGTCAACGTTGTGTGAAACATGCTGTGGACCGGTCGCTGCATCTTAGCAGAGACACCGGAAGCGCTGCAAACTCTGTTTTTGAGGCCACAATGAATTGTCGCTGCATCCGACAGAGATAACTGTCAGCGATCATCTCTCTTTGCACAGGAGGACGGGGACATACTTTGGGCTGCGCTCCCACTGCTGCTGATGCGATACGTTCTGGTACAATACGGCACCAAGTTCCGTCCATCTGTCATCCAGACGCGTAAGCCAGATGATTACCCCCTTCGACCTTCAGTGTGAATACGCCGTCGAGCCGGCGGGCATCGATACGCGGCGGCCGCGCTTCAGCTGGCTGCTGGGTGCGGAGGCGCGCGGTCAGAGGCAGTCGGCCTATCGGATACTGGTTGCCAGCAGCGAGGCTAAACTGCTGGCCGGGATCGGTGACAAGTGGGACAGCGGCCGGGTTGCCTCGTCGGAGATGGCGCACGTGGAATATGACGGTGCGGCGCTCGTCAGCAATGAGCGCTGCTGGTGGGCGGTGCGGGTATGGGACGGGGAGGGAACTGCCAGCAGATTCAGCACGGCGGCGGTGTTCAGCATGGGGTTGTTGGAGGCCGGCGACTGGCTGGGCAGTTGGATCGGCGCGGCGGACAGGACGGTCTCGGCGCCGCTGCTGCGACGTGAGTTCACGGTGGACAGGCCGGTGCGGCGGGCGACGGTCCACATGGCGGGGCTGGGTTACGGCGAGCTATATGTAAACGGCTCCAAGGTTGGGCGGAGCGTGCTGGACCCCGGGAACACGTACTACAACAACGACCAGCCGATGGCTTTGGGTTCGCGCGTGCTCTATGTGAGCCACGATGTCACGGAGCTGTTGCAGCCGGGCACCAACGTTTTCGGCGTCATGCTGGGGCATGGCTGGTACAGCGCGGAGGATGACATTCCACCGTCGCCCAGCCACCGCACGCCTTACGGGGACAGGCCGAGGCTGCTGCTGCAAGCGATCATTGAGTACGCGGATGGCGGGCGGGTCAGCATTGTCTCGGACGGCGAATGGAAGGCGATGGCGGGCCCGATCACGTATAACGATTTTAACACCGGCGAGCATTACGATGCGCGCCTGGAGAGGCCGGGTTGGGGCCGCCCCGGTTACGACGACGCTGGCTGGCAACGGGCTGTGGCTGTGGAGGCGCCCGAGGGCGCGCTGACGGCACAGAGCATGCCGGCGGCGCGGGTGATGGAGACGCTGCCGGCGGTTGGGATGACCAGCCCGAGCGAGGGCGTGTATATTTTCGACCTGGGGCAGACGATCACGGGATGGTGCCGGCTGCGTGTGCGGGGGCCGGCGGGCGTGACGGTGACGCTGCGGCACGGGACCTGTTTGTACGCGGACGGGACGCTGGACGCGCGCAGCAATCTTTGCAACGCGCCCAATTCGGAGGAGGCGTACAGGCAGGGGACCGGGCGCGACGGGGGCGTACATCATAGCGCGCGGCAGACGGACAGCTATACGCTCAGAGGCGGTGGTGTCGAGGTATGGGAGCCGCGCTTCACGCTGCACAGTTTCCGTTATGTGGAGGTCACCGGCTATCCGGGCGCGCCCGCGCTGGATAGCGTGGAGGGGCGGGTGGTGCATTCGGCGGTGGGGACCGGGAGCCGTTTTCGCTGTTCTAACGAGCTCTTCAACCGGATTCACAGCAATGTACACTGGACGCTGCGAGGCAGTTTTCAGAGCATCTCGCAGGACGCGGCAGACCGCTCCGAACGGGTGGCGTGGTTGGGGGATCCGGGCTTTATCGCCGAGGACTATCTATACAACTTTGAGAGCGCCAGTTTCTGGGCGAAGTGGCTGGAGGACATCGCTGATGCGCAGAATGAGGACGGCGATGTCCCGGTGGTGGCTCCGCTGCACTGGCGCGCGACGATGGACGCCTATCTGCGCTGGATGGACTGGGCGAGCACTTATCCGATCTTTGTGTGGCAGGTCTACCGGCACTACGGCGACAGGCGCGTTCTGGCGAGGCATTATGGTCCGCTGAAGCGGTTGATGGCGTTTTACGGCGGGCTGGCGGAAGGGAATATCATGCGCCATGGGCTGGGCGACCACATGGAGCCGCAGGCGGACGGAACATCCAGCTTCAAACCGCTGCATACGCCGATGCCGCTCACATCGACGGCGTATTACCAGCACTGCGTGTGGATCCTGGCGCAGGCGGCGCGAGTGCTGGGTGAGGCAGAGGAGGCGCGGCGGTACGGTGCGCTGGCCGGGGAGATCAGGGAGGCGTTCAATCGCGAGTTTCTGGACGAAGAGAGCAACCAGTACGGGGGAGGAAGCCAGACGGCGAACTCGGTGGCGCTGCACCTTGACCTGGTGCCGGCAGAGAGGGTGGAGGCGGTTGTGGCCAACTTGGTCGAGGATATTCGCGTGCGCCAGAACGGTCATCTGACGACGGGGATCATCGGTACGGCGGCGCTGGAGAATGCGCTGCCGCGCTATGGGCAGGCGGAGGTTGTGGCCGAGTTGATGTCGCAGACGACTTTTCCGAGTTGGGGCGAGCAGATCGCCAAGGGCGCGACGACGGTGTGGGAGTCCTGGAACGGCGACCCGGAGGAGGAGTTGAGCTTCAACATGAAGATGTTCTGCAGCACGGAGGTCTTTTTCTACCGTGCGCTGGCTGGGATCAGCCCGACGAGTCCTGGTTACCGGACGATTGCGATCAGTCCCAGTGTGGTCGGCGGGGTGACCGATGTGGAGGCGGAGGTCGAGACGCAGTCCGGCACGGTGGCGTCGGCCTGGCAGCGCGAGGAGGGGACGTTCGCTCTGCAGGTGACGGTACCCGTCAATACGAGGGCGGAGGTCAGCGTGCCCAAGTTGGGGTTGGGTTCGGTGGCTATCCAAGAGGGTGAAGAGACAGTTTGGCAAGAGGGCGTGTACAGACCGGGCGTTGCGGGGATAGAGTCAGGGGAAGAGGAGGGGGACGCCATCACCTTCCAGGTGGGTTCCGGCTCCTACAGTTTTCGCCTGGTCGAAGAATAGCTTGTAACAGAACAATCAGACCTGAGGGGAACTAGGATGACTTTGAAGATTGCAGTTGTGGGAACCGGCGGCGTTGCCGAGAGGAACTATCTGCCCTACATCGCGGAGCGAGACGATATTCAGCTCAGCTATCTGAACCGCACGCGCAGCAAGGCAGAGGCGGTGGCGGAACAGTTCGGCGGGCGCGTGGCGGCGGATGCGGCCGACCTGCTGGCGGACGAGCCGGACACCTGCCTAGTTTTTACCAAAGAAACGGACCGTCTTGACGCGGCGAATGCGCTGCTGCCGCACGGGCCGAAACGGCTCTTCTTTGAGAAGCCGCTGGCGGCGCGGCACGGGCAGGCGAACGTGGTCGAGGAGGATTTCTTCGATGCGCGTACGATGATGCAGGCTGCGCACACCGCAGGCGTGGAGACGGCGATGGTGTTCAACTACCGCTTCTTCGATCAGACGCGGCTGGCGCGGGAGATCGTGGAGCTGGAGGCGTTTGGGCAGCCGGTGCATTTCACGGGCATGGTGCACTACAACTGCTGGAGCCACTGTATTGACCTGTTGCTGTACTTCATGGGGCCGGCAGCCAGCATCAGCGCGCAGGCGTCCTCGCCAGGCGCGGGCGCCGATGAAGCGCGCAACGTGACGGTGGCTGCACGCCTGGTGAACGACGCCACCGGTACGCTAATCGGCACGTCGGCCATCGATCCCAAGCTGCCGCTGTATGAGTTGACGTTCGCGTATGAGCACGGGCGGCTGAGTATGCGGGACCTGGACGGCGAGATGGAGGTGATCAACTACCGCACGGGCCGACATGAACGGCATAGTCTGACATTCGATATCTCGCGCTGGGACCAGTACCGGGCCTCGTTTGGCAAGGCGATCAACGCCTACCTGGACAGCGTGCGGGATGGAGAACCGCCGCCGATTCCGGGCATGGCCGGGTTGCAGGAGCTGCAGTTTGAGGCGGGGATAAAGCGGGCGATTGCGAGGGGCGCGACGGTGGATTTGGAGGAGTCGTTTGGGCTGGGAAAGATATGATTCAACCCGCCCTCGCTACAAAAAATGGGGAAAGGAGCGGCCAAGCTATCTTAGAGGTAGCTGGCGGTTGGGAACTTAGATACCGAGAAGGCTGGTCTGTTGCTTTTTTTGCGATCCCTGATTTTTGGCGTTAGTCCTGATGGGCCGGCGGCGTGGGCTGCGAGACATGTCCCATCACGGCAGCGTACAAGAAGCCGATATCACTGGACAGCTGGTCAAGTCTCTCGCCCAGCGCGGCAAATCGTTCTTCGTTGCGGTTGAATAGGTCTTCGTAGCGACTGAATCGTTCTTCGTTGCGGTTGAATAGGTCTTCGTAGCGACTGAATCGTTCTTCGTTGCGGTTGAA
>VXOE01000378.1:13284-13968 GCA_009840225.1 Caldilineaceae bacterium SB0662_bin_25
CGTTGCGGTTGAATAGGTCTTCGTAGCGACTGAATCGTTCTTCGTTGCGGTTGAACCGTTCTTCGTTGAGACGGAATCGTTCTTCGTTGCGTTTGAACCGTTCTTCGTTGAGACGGAATCGTTCTTCGTTGCGGTTGAACTGTTCGGCGGCGTAGGCGAACGTCTTGTCGATGTCAGCGAACTGCTTTGCGTGCTCTTTGGCACTCTGTTCCAAAATGCGCTCAATGCGGTCCAGGCGATCTTCACTCTGTTCAGTCATGGGGGACTTTTCTCCTTTGGATGTTGTCGGTTAAGTATATACCGGCTGTGGCAGGTGTTCAAGAGGGCAACGGCGCTAGATGCGTCCCAGTTTTGGGGCAAGAAAGGTCAGGTGGGGAATGCGACGGCGGTGGGTGATATTGTGTTTCAGCTCTCGGAGGAGAACAGGGCAGGCACAAAGGCGAGGAGAGAGTGGAGAGGAGTGAGTGCCGCAGGCCTGTTTGAGTGAGATTGGCTCGGGGACAGGCGGGACGTGGTTGGGCGAAGCTCGTTCGAATGGGCACCTGTCACCAATTTGGACGCCAGGTCGGCGAGGCAAGTTGTAGGAGCGGGGGCGTGGGGGGGGGGGGGGGGCCGCCGCGCGCCGCCCCCGGGGGGACCCCCCCCCGCCCCCCCCCACGCCGACGGCCGAGGGGGTGGGTTTTT
>VXOE01000259.1 GCA_009840225.1 Caldilineaceae bacterium SB0662_bin_25
CAAACTGCAGTGGTCAGTGGTTAGTGGTCAGTTGTCAGAGACTGCGTTTGGTCTGCCTCAGAGTTGATCGTGGAACGGCCAGGTTTAGTTGCTGCCAGAGATTTTCGTGAGCCCGCCTTCATTTTGGGATGCGCCCGCGGTGGGGTGGTTGTTGACTGCATGACTTTGTTACAATACACTGAAATACTATAATGAAAGATCAGCCCCCAGATTTTGCGGCGCGGTGCGCTGCGTATTGTGGAAGGAGTTCTGGAGAGATATGAAACGGAAACAGCGCTTTGCCATTGTCACAGTTGGACTGGCACTGGTATTTGCCTTCGTCATAGGCTACTCAAGCACTTTTGCCCAGGGGCAGTTTCCCGGCTATAAGTCTACGATTCAGACTTACAACATGAGTGAGACGACGGCCAATATCATCCTGGCCTTTTACCGGCAGGACGGCAGCCTGGAGAAGACGCTCACCGATATCATCGAGCGCGACCGCTCAAAGATCTATTTCACATTGCCGGTGAATGAGGGGTTCAGCGGATCGGTTGTGATTTCATCGGATCAGCCGGTGGCGGCGCTGAGCAACATGATGAACAGCGCGCTGACTGCGGGAGGAACGTACGTAGGAGAAAGTCAGGGCAGCACGACCGTTTACCTGCCTCTGCTGATGGTGAACAGCAATGGCTTCAACAGCTGGTTTGCTCTGCAGAATCCCAACCCGTCTTCCACGAATATAACGGTGAACTACAGTGACGGCATCACGACGAACTTCACGCTGGCGGCCTATGCATCGCATAATTTCTATCAGAAACAGGAGCCGCATACGAGCAATCTCTTCTCGGCCAAGGTGACGAGCGACGAGCCAGTGGTGGTTGTGGCGTTTCTGGAGGATTCGGCGTCGATGGCGGCCTACAACGGCTTTGCCAGCGGGGCTGTCAATCCGGCAATGCCGTTGGTGAACGCCAACAATAACGGGATTAACACCGACATTCAGATTCAAAATACAGGCGACGTGGATACCATTGTCACGGTATCCTACCAGCCGTCGGCGGCAGGCAGCGCGTGCACAGAGACGCAATCGATCGCTGCCGGGCAGACGGTCACCTTTGCGAAGGGCGCGTTTGAGAGCGGCGCCAGCTCCACGTGTGCGGGCGGGGAGAGGTTCATCGGATCCGGTTATGTATCGACAAACAGCGGCAGCCAGCCTCTGGCCGCGGTGATCAGTCAGCGCTCCGGGAGCTCTCCGCTAACGCAGTTCGCGGCCTACGGGAGTTTTGATCCGGCCGATGCCACGAGCGCTGTGCGGATGCCGGCGATCAACGACCGCAACGCAGACTTTTTCACGAGCATCAACGTGATGAACGTAGGGCCGGCTGAGACCGCGATAGAGTGCAGTTTCACGGACACGACCTACACGGTCACGGGGACACTGCAGCCGAATGAGACTTTGACGGACCTGCAGGCGAACAAGATTCAGGACGGCTATGTGGGCAGCGCCACCTGCCGGGCTACGGCAGCCGGCGCCAAGATTGTCGGAGTGGTAAACCAGTTGAAGACCGGCGCCACGGACGACCAGTTCCAAGTCTACGAGGCGATCAATCAGTAGCGGAAGAGAGTGCGGGAACGCGTTTCAGCGCTGGTAGTGGGAACGGCTTATGAAACGTCAGGCGGGTATACTGGTCACGGTCCTGGTTCTTTTGGGATGCATGGGGGGCGACGGGTCTCCCGGCACGGCGCCGAGTTCGCCATACGTACCACTTGAACGGGTCAATGCGGCGGAAGGCGGACGTACAGACAGCCTATCGTCAGAGAGTTCGACAGATTCCTTGCCCGGGACTAGGACAGGCAGCGGGATTCTGACCGGTGTGCTCCTTTTGCGGACGGAGGAAGGCCTGCAGCCGGTGGCGGACGTCAAGCTGGCGCTCGGAGAGACGTTGAGCGATGACGAGGGCACGGAGCGGGTGGTGGCATACGACCCGTCGGCGGCGCCGGTTGCTTATACGGATGCCAGCGGCCGTTTTGTGTTCGAGGGGCTGGCGTCGGGGCGGTACGGCCTCATTCTAGACATCGTGATGAGTTCCTTCCTGTTGTACCAGGAGGGGACGCTCAACCCCGTCCTGTTTGAGATAACAGACGGCGAAATGACGGACCTGGGCAACCTGGAATACACGGAGTTGCCTTTACCCCAGTGATACAGATGACGGCAGGCGGCCGGCCGTTATCGAGAAGAAGAGCCCTCCCAGAGCCACTTTCGCATCCAGTAGATTTCATCGACGAAGCCGATACGGCGGTAGAACTGCACCGGCGTATCGGCCGGGTCCGTGTTGATCAGAAGCGATCGTTTGTTCAGTGCGTAGGTGTCTGCGAGCACGCGGGACAGCAGTTGGCGTGCGAAGCCCTGATGGCGGAAGGGCGCGCGCGTTGCCAGGTTGAAGATGTAGCGGTCCGGGCCTTCGTAAAAGCCGATGATGGCGGCGGCTTCGCCGCCCAAACGAGCGATGAGGAAGGCCCCACCGGCATCCAGCTCTGCACGGCGGACTGCCATATCAGCCTCTACGGCAGCCGGATCCGGCTCCTCTTCGCTGCCGGCAAACCCCTTCAACTTTGTAACTGAATAGTCGCGGATAGTGTCGGGCGTAACCGGCTCGATGCGTCCAGGGCCTGACACAGCCTTGGGCGACAGGCCCGTATTGACATGGGCGAGGTAGAGGATGCCGGCGCCGCGGGCGCAGCCGGCCAGTTGCAGCGTGTGGGACAGCCGCGTGTCGACGGCCTGGCCGTGGGTGAAGATGAGCACGCGGCGCCGGCCATAGAAGGCGCGCACATCGGCGATGAACGCGGACGCCTCTGCGGGGTCGAAGGGTTCCAGAATGTGGATGTCGCGGTAGTCGGTGTGTTGGATGCGGCTGAAGTAGCCGAAGCGGCGGGGGGCCACAACCTTGCCCAGAGCCGGAAAGTCGCAGATGTACCAGGAGCGCACTGTGCGGACGAGGTCGTCGTGGGCAGGATGGGCTGTCATTTACGGGTGAATATGGGACTTGCGGGGCCTGCCTGGCGGCCGCAGAGGTCAGCCAAGGGCGACAGGCGTCTCTTCGGCCTGGGGGAAGGGTTCCGGCTCTGAGATTTCGGAGATATCGACCTGCTCGGGTGGGAAGGTTGTGGGCAGCTCGCCGTTGCGAAGCACCCAATAGAATGGCCTGGGGTAATTGCGACGGCGGGTAATCTGCGGCGTAGAGTAGACGCCGGCGATGGCGATGCGGCCGTTGGGGCTGGGGTTGGGCGGGCTGTAGTGGCAGATGGAGCTGTGCCAGCAGACGACGTCTCCCGAATCGAGCTCACAGTGTTCTGCGCCGCGATCGGCGAGCAGCTGCCGCACCTCTTCCCGGGGCAGTTCGGGGTGGATGCTGTCGTCATAGAGGATGTGGGGGAAGATTCCCAGTTTGTGGCTGCCGGGAATGAACTGCAGGCAGCCGTTCTGGGTCGTGGCCGGGTCCAGGGCCATCCAGAAGTTGAAGGGTTCGGTTTCGCCGTCGCGCCAGAGGCCGTTGTCCTGGTGCCAGGGCGTGGCACTGCCGGTGCGGGCCGGTTTGACGAAACAGCTGTTGAACTTGAGGAAGAAGCTGTCGCCCAGGAAGTATCGGGCGACAGAGGTCATCGCCTGGCTGCCGTAGAAATGGTGCCAGATCAAGGGGTGGCGGGGGCCAAAGCCACTGAGTTTGCGGAAGCGGGCAGCGCGCGCCCGGGGCGTGTCGCCCATGGGGTCCATGGGATCGTCGTCGGCGTTTACTTCCGGTTCCGGCTGCAGAAGGAGATCCTTGATGACGCCGCGCATTTCGATGGCGCTGTCTCTGGGGACGGCGTTGCGGATGACGAAGTAACCTTTTGTCTCCCAGCCGGCCCACTGCTCCGGCGATGGTTCCCAACTGTTCATACGACTCTCCAGTGCCGAGCGGCAGGTCGCCAGCGGCCAGCATCCTCACAAGCTGCTATGGAATCAGTCCTTTGGCGCGAAAGGCGGTTGCGAGACGACGGATCCCTTCCTTGATCTCATCAGGCTGGTTGTAGCCGAAGCAGAGGCGTGCGCAGTTCTTTCCGGAGACGCCGTCGGGGGCAAAGTTTGGGCCCGGGAGATAGCCGACGTCGTACTCTTCGAGGATGTCGTCGCGGACGGCGGCGAGGTCGGCGTGTTCGGGGAGCTGCAGCCAGATGAAGAGCCCGCCCTGCGGCCGGCTCCAGGTGGCGCCGCTGCCGCTGAAATTTTCGTCAAGCGCGTCGAGAATGGCGTCGCGGCGGTCTTTCTGGATGTCGTTGATTTCCTCGATGTGGCTGTAGAGATGGGTGGTGGAGAAGCGATGCACGGCCCATGAGGCGAAGGTGTTTACGGAGCCGCCGCTCTTTGCGCCGATGGCGTGTTCGAGGAACTGACGCGGTCCGGTCAGATAGCCGAGCCGCATGCCGGGCGCGATGATCTTGGAGAAGGAGGCGACGTAGAGCACGCGGCCGGTCTCGTCGAGAGAGTGAAGCGAGGTAACGTCGTTGCCCTCGTAGCGCAGGTCGACGTAGCAGTCATCTTCGAGGATGGGCACGTCGTACTGCTGTGAGAGGGCGACGAGGGCTTTGCGGCGGGGGAGGGTCATGGTCCAACCCTGTGGGTTCTGGAAGGTGGGCACGGTGTAGATGAACTTGGGCTTTTTGCCCTCGGCGCTGGCGGTGGTGATGGCCTCTTCGATGGCGGCGGGGATCATGCCCTCTTCGTCGGTGGCGACGCCGCGCAGGTCGGCACGAAAACGGCGCAGGGTATTGAGGGTGCCGGCGTAGACGAAGTCCTCGGTGAGGACGACATCGCCGGGATCGAGGAGTGTCTCGGCAACCATGTGGATGGGCTGGCTGGAGCCGTCGGCGAGGATGATGTCGTCGGCGGTCACGTTGATGGCTCTGTCGCGCTGCAGCTTGGCGGCCACGAACTCGCGCAGGGGCGTGTAGCCCTGGGGGTTGGCGTAGAGGGAGAGGTCGCCGCCTTCATCGTCCATCGCCTGTTTCAGGCCATCGAGAAGCCCTGCCAGAGGCAGGGAGCCGGGATCGGGATAGGCGACGGCGAAGTCGTAACGGCCGCGTTTTCCCCGGCCCAAGCCCTTGGGCTCAGCCGCACTGCGGGCATACATTCCGGCCCAGGTGAACTGCTCGGCGGGTTGGCTGCCTGAGCGCTGACTGTTGGTTGACATGAGCGAATCTCCACTGTCGTGTATGCGGGAGGTCGATGACGATTGAGGTAAGGAAAAGGGTACCCGTCAACAGGCAAAAAAGCAATTGTGGGACTGTGCGCGCAGTTGTGTGGGCAGACGGAAACAGGGATAATGCGGAACTGCAGTGGTCGGTGAGTATGGCGATTGGTTGCGGATGCGGGTAAGGAGGGGTGAATTGACTTTGGCGGAATGGTTACGACGAGACAAGGAAGGGGCCTGATGACGACCTTTGATGGATCGAGACAGTTAATCGCCGAGGCGTCGCAGCATCTGCCTGGCGGGGTGAACAGCAACTACCGGCTGGGGGTAGCGCCGACGCCGCTGGTCTTCGAGCGGGGGGAGGGGGCATACCTGTACGACGCGGACGGCAACCGGCTGATTGATTACTATTTGGGTATGGGCCCGATGATCCTGGGGCACAACCCGGCGCCGGTGCTGGAGGCGGTGCAGGCGCAGCTCGGTTCGGGCATTCTCTACGCCGGGCAGAGCCGGATCGAGCAGGAGGCGGCGAGGCTGGTGTGCGAGATGGTGCCGTGTGCGGAGCGGGTGCGCTTCAGCTGTGCGGGGAGTGAGGTGGTGCAGGCGGTGATCCGGCTGGCGAGGGCGGCGACGCAGCGCTCGGTGATCATCAAGTTCGAGGGGCACTATCACGGTTGGATGGACAATATTCTGTGGAGTATCGCGCCGACGCCGGAGGAGTACGGCCCCGAGGAGGCGCCGAACGCTATTCCCGCGAGCGCGGGGCAGGACCTGCAGGCCGGGTTGCACACGGAGGTGCTGCCGTGGAATAACCTGGAGGTGCTGGAGAGGCGGCTTGAGCGGGAGGATGTGGCGGGCGTGATCATGGAGCCGGCGATGTGCAATACGAGCACGGTATTTCCGGGAGACGGTTACCTGGAAGGCGTGCGTAAGGCGTGCACGGAGACGGGCACGGTGCTGATTTTCGATGAGGTGATCACCGGTTTTCGGGTTGCGCCGGGGGGCGCGCAGGCCCATTTTGGGGTGACGCCGGACCTGGCGACCTTTGGCAAGGCGATTGCGAGCGGGTTTCCGGTTTCGTGCTTTGCAGGGCGGGCAGACCTGATGGAGCTGTTTGCGAGCGGGGGTGTGATGCACGGGGGCACATTCAACGGGCATCCGGCGTGCATGGCGGCGCTGGTGGCGACGCTGCAGGAACTGGAAAAGCCGGAGACGTTTGCGGCGCTCGACCGGCAGGGGACGCGGCTGATGGAGGGCATTGGGGAGGCGTTGGACGCGGCCGACATACAGGCCCGAGTTGAAGGATTTCCCCAGATCTTCCACGTTGGATTTGGCGTGGAGGGGGAGGTCACGGACTATCGCAGCTCACTGCAGGCGGATAAGGCGCGCTATGTGCGCTTCACGGAGGCGCTGCATTACCGGGGGGTACGGGCGCTGGAGCGGGGCGCGTGGTTCCTGTCGACGGCGCATACGGCGGATGTGGTGGACGAGACGGTGGCTGCGGTGGCCGCGGTGGCGCGGGAGATTTGAGGGAGTGGTCGGTGGTTAGGTTCTGCTGACATTTCGGGCAGGCTGAACAAAGCTCAACAAGAACAGAACGTCTGCAGGTCGGTTCGGGATGTCTTTCGCTGGAATCTTGTTGTAGACACAACCTTTCGATCCGCGAAGTCACGCGAAGGGGCGCGAAGAACACCTTTCTTTGTTCCAGGGAGAGCCACAAAGAGACACGAAGGGCCCACGAGGGAGCAAGACCAGGGCACCCACAAGGGGTGCCCCTACGGTAGGGATGGCTGGATGAAATGTCAACGGGCCCTATTGATCAGTATCTTTCCAATAGAGTTCCTTTAAGCGGCGGATGTATTCGCGGTCGCGTTTTTCGACGGCCTCTTCGAAGTTGGCGGGGTCCAGGAACCAGGGCTGCGCTTTGAGCATCTGCTCGCGGAGCTTTTCGTTTTCGATGGCGTGGGGATTGCGCGCGTCTGCAGGCCATTTCCAGATGCCGGCCAGGTCGTAGTGCAGGAACGGGCCTTCGTGGGGCATGCGGAAGCCGAAGGTGGAGACGATACCCAGTTCGATATCCTCTGCGCTGGCCATGCCTTCGGCCCAGAGCTGGCTGGCCTCTCGGGCCATGGCGTGCTGAATCCGGTTGACAAGATATCCTGATTTCTCCCCGAGCACACGGATGGGGATTTTACGGGCGCTGCTCAACAGTTCGCAGGTGAGTTCGAAGGTCTCGTCGGTGGCGCCCGGCCCTTTGGCGACCTCGACGCCGGGGACGATGTGCGGCGGCGCGAAGTAGTGGGTGAGGACCAGCTTGTCCTGGCGGCGGGCGTGTACGCCGATGTCGCTGAGGACGAGGCGCGAGGTGTTGCTGGCGATGATGGTGTGGGGCGGGCAGAGCTGGTCGAGCTGCTGGAACAGGTCCTGTTTGTCGGGCAGCCGTTCGACTATCACCTCGGTGATGAAGTCGCTCTGTGCAGCCAGTTGCGCCAGGTCGGTGGTTGTGGTGATGCGGGCGATCGTTTCCTCAGCGCGGGGCTGCGTGATCAGCCCGCCTTCGACGAAGAGCTGCAGGGCATGAGCGATGTTGGCCCTGGTCCCGGCCAGAACTTCGTCGGAGAGGTCGCTGATGATGGTGGGGTAGCCCCAGAGCGCGAAGTTGATGGCGATGCCGAAGCCCATGGTGCCGCCGCCGACGACGCCGACGGATTTGATGTCGGATAGCTGCATTGTTATTGTCTCCAGTTTTCAGCGGTCGGCGGCTGGCAGGGCTTCAACGATCACTGCCAACTGATGGCTACTTATTGCCGTTGGCGATCGCCAGTTCGTAGAGCGGCTCAAGCTGGCCCACGTGGAAGGCCTCGTGGAAGACCAGGTAGAAGTGCAGCCGCTGATCGACAGTGACGCCGCGTTCCTCATCCAATATTTCATCCAGGCGGGATTCCGGCATCTTTTCGAGCGCGGCTACGACCCGGTCGGAGAGATCATCGAGTCGCGCGAGGATGGTTTCGAGGGGGATGGCTTTGTCGGGGTCGGTCAGCGGTTCGGAGCCGAAGCCGTAGAGGGCGAACTCGTCCTCGTCGGGCTTGGAGACGCCGTCGATGACGCCGAGGTACTGCTCCCGGTAGACCATGATGTGGCCGAGGATCCAGTTCATGCAGTTGGCGGGGATGGGCAACTGCAACATGCTGTCGGCGTGGGTCAGGCCCTCGGTCTTCTGTTTGATGTAGTTATTGGCGGTACTGAGCATGTTGACATACAGGGTTGGGCTGTGCACAAGCAACTCCTTTGATTACAAGATCTGATGGGTATTTCGCAGTGGCCGCCGGTCAATTGGCGCTGACCACTTATCATGCATAGATATTCTTCATCTGCCAAGCTTCGAGGGAAACGACGCGGGCGTCCTGTCCTTGTGAGCGCAGCGAGACACCGAGGCTGTCCTCCCGTTCGGGGTAGACGCGCATGGCAACGCACTGCTTGCCATTGACGAAGACTTCGACGACGCTTCTGTCGACGAAGACCCTGAGGCGGAGCGGCTCATCCCTTTCGAGGAAGACGGGTGCGGTCTCGGGCGCGCGTGAAAGGACGTCGGGCGAGAGGGAGGCGTAGGCGGAGTCGATGGTTATGAGGCCGTCGGTGGCGGCGACGGACAGGCCTTGCGGATCGTAGACGGGGAACGAGGAGGACCCGGTGGCGCTGCGGCTGGTGGTGGCGGCGGTCAGCCTGGCCTGGCGCGCACCTTCGAAGCGCTCCCAGTCGCGGAAGCCGCGCTCGCGATAGAAGGCGATGCGAGTGTACTCCTCTTTGCCGGGGGAGCGCAGCACGTTCAACTCGACCATCGGCGCGTCGTTGGTCTCGATCTCCGCCATCAGCTCGATGGCGTTGCCTCTGACGCTCCCCAGTACGATCTCCTGGTTGGCGGGCAGGACCATGTCGGTGATCTGGCGGTGCTCGCTGCGCAGGGACTCGACGTCCCCTGCGGGTTCGACCAGGAGGGTGTCGCGGCCGATCTTGCCGGTGCCCTGCAGGGTCAGACGACGCGGGAGGGTCATGATCTGGTTCCAGCCTGCGGTCGGTTTGGCCGGGTTCATGTTGAAAATGACGTTGATGCCGCCCTTGCCGTCGGGCGTTGCCGATGGTGCATGGACGCCGCCCGGCTCGGAGGCACCGAAGTTGAAATCATAGTGCGAGGTGACGACAAACTTGTCGCGTTCGGTGTCGTAGTCGCCCAGCAGGGCCTGTCCGCCGCTCATGTGGCTGTAGAAGAGGAGGATGTGGCGGTCGCCGATCGGCCAGAAGTAGGGGCAGGCGCCGTCGTCGCCGACGAGCGTGAATATGTCGTCTTCGACGAACGGGTGCAGATAGTCCCAGTCGACCAGGTTGGGCGAGCGGAAGAGGAAGTTGGCGCGCGTGCGCCGGCCGGAGGCTGCGTGGGGCAGGGTGCTGCCGGAAAGGGCGTAGTAATGGTCGCCTTTCTTCCAGATGCAGGGATCGAAGACGCGGTAGGGGAGAGGGGAGCCGTCGGCGCTGGCCTTGGGAATGACGGGCGCGCCGGTGAGTTTTTCCCAGTTGAGCAGCAGCGGATCGTGCGAGACGGCCACCATGTTGCCGACCTTGGTGCCGTGATAGATGGCGATCACGCGGTCCTCTTCGACCAGCGCCGCGCCGGAATAGCAGCGTTCCTCCGGATTGGGGTAGATGGCGTAGGGCAGGTCCTGCCAGTGGATGAGATCATCGCTGATGGCGTGGCCCCAGTGTTGACGCGGGTCTTCGGGCGGGCAGGCCTGGTAGAAGAGATGCCAGCGGTCCTGCCAGAAGCAGAGGCCGTTGGGGTCGTTGAGCGTGTTTTCGGGGTTGACGTAGTGGTAGATGGGCCGGTGGGGGTCGCCCGCGTAGCGTTTGCGGTAGGCATGCAGCCGCTGCAACAGGAGGTTCGCTTCGAGCGCGGCCTCCTGTTCGGCCAGGGTCTCGGGGAAACTGTACTTGGGCACAAGGGAGGTGTTGTCGGTTCTTTCGGCGCTCATGGATTTTGTTTTCCTTCGGCGGCTCCTTGTGCAGCCCAGGTCAGCGGCGAAGGATTCCTGTCAGGAACGGTTCTTTAGCGCCAACTCGTACAGGGGTTCAAGCTGGCCCACGTGGTAGGCCTCGTGGTAGACCAGATTGAAGTGAAGCCGCTGGCCCACGGTGACGCTGTGCTCCTCGTCAAGCATTTCATCCAGGCGGGAGTCGGGCATCTTTTCGAGCGCGGCGCCGATCTGTTCGGAGAGATCATCGAGACGCGCCAGCAGCGTTTCGAGCGGGATGGCTTTGTCGGAGTCGGTCATCGGTTCGGAGCCGAATCCGTAGAGGGCGAACTCGTCCTCGTCGGGCTTGCTGACACCGTCGATATTGCCGAGGCACTGCACGCGATAGACCATGAGATGGCCGAGGATCCAGTTCATGCAGTTGCCGGGGAAGGGCAGCTGCAGCATGCTGTCGGCGTGGGTCAGGTCCTCTGTCTTCTGCTTGATTACCCAGTTGCTCGTCCCCAACATGTTGACGTACAGGGTTGGCATGTCCATAGTTTGATTCCTTCACGGCAATGTCGGGCGATTGATTTGCGATCGCCGCAGATTACTTATAGATGTCTTCCATCTGCCACGCTTCGAGCGAGACGACGCGGGCGTCCTGGCCCTGCGCGCGCATCGAGACGCCAACGCTGTCCTCCCGGTCGGGGTAGACGCGCATGGCCACGCACTGCCTGCCGTTGACAAAGACTTCAACGACGCTTCTGTCGACGAAGACTCTGAGGCGCAGCGGCTCATCTCTTTCGAGGAAGACGGGTCCGGTCTCGGGCGCCCGCGAACGGACGTCGGGCGATAGGGAGGAGTAGGAGGAGTCGATGGAGATTAGGCTGTCGGTGGCGGCGGCCAGTTTGTCCCGCTGCCAGCCCTGATAGCGCTCCCAGTCGCGGAAGCCGCGCTCGCGGTAGAAGGCGATGCGGGTGAACTCCTCTTTGCCGGGGGAGCGCAGCACGTTCAGCTCGACCATCGGCGCGTCACTTGTCTCGATCTCCGCCATCAGCTCGATTGCGTTGCCTCTGATGCTCCCCAGGACGATCTCCTGGTTGGCCGGCAGGACCATGTCGGTGATCTGCCGGTGCTCGCTGCGTAGTGACTCGACGTCCCCGGCCGGTTCGACGAGGAGGGTGTCGCGGCCGATTTTGTCGGTTCCCTGCAGGGTCAGGCGGCGCGGGAGCGTCATGATCTGGTTCCAGCCTTCGGTCGGTTTGGCGGGGTTCATATTGAAGATGACGTAGACACCGCCCTTGCCGTCGGGCGTCGCTGAGGGGGCGTGCACACCGCCCGGCCCGAAGGCGCCGAAGTTGAAATCATGCTGCGAGGTCACGACAAACTTGTCGCGTTCGGTGTCGTAGTCGCCCAGCAGGGCCTGTCCGCCGCTCATGTGGCTGTAGAAGAGGAGGATGTGGCGGTCGCCGATCGGCCAGAAGTAGGGGCAGGCGCCGTCGTCGCCGACGAGCGTGAATATGTCGTCTTCGACGAACGGGTGCAGATAGTCCCAGTCGACCAGGTTGGGCGAGCGGAAGAGGAAGTTGGCGCGTGTGCGCTTGCCGGAGGCCTTGTGAGGCAGGGTGCCGCCGGAGAGGGCGTAGTAGTGGTCGCCTTTCTTCCAGATGCAGGGATCGAAGACGCGGTAGGGAAGCGGCGAGCCGTCGGCGCTGGCGATGGGAATGACGGGCGCGCCGGTGAGCTTTTCCCAGTTGAGCAGCAGCGGGTCGTGGGAGACGGCGACCATGTTGCCGACCTTGGTGCCGTGATAAATGGCGATGACACGGTCCTCTTCGACCAGCGTTGCGCCCGAATAGCAGCACTCCTCCGGGTTGGGGTAGATGGCGTAGGGCAGGTCGCGCCAGTGGATGAGGTCGTCGCTGACGGCGTGGCCCCAGTGCTGGCGGGGGTCTTCGGGGGGATAGGCCTGGTAGAAGAGATGCCAGCGGTCCTGCCAGAAGCAGAGGCCGTTGGGGTCGTTGAGCGTGTTTTCGGGATTGACGTAGTGGTAGATGGGCCGGTGGGGGTCGCCCTCGTAGCGTTTACGATAGGCGAGCAGGCGCTGCATCAGTGAGTTGGTCTCCAGCCTGGCTTCCTGTTCGGGCAAGGTATCGGGAAAAAGAAATTGGGGCACCAGGGAGGTGTAGTCGGTTTTTTGGGCTTCGCTCATGGTTCTTGCTTTCCTTTCAAGACTGACAAGTGGTGATCGACGACCTGTCGTGCCACGCGGCCTCGCGGCGGCTGGTTACGAATCAACGCAGTCCGGCAGAGGATGGGGCTGGACGAGCACGCCCCCATTCTCGTAGGATTCGATAGCGGCCCAGGTGTACTCCAGGGTTGCCAGGGCGTCGCGGCCCGAAGCCCGCAGTTCGCTCTTAGGCACTTCGTTGGTTACGTCTTCGAGAAAGGCGTGGATACGGCGGGGAAAGGTCTGGTCGAAGTCGCTGATGCCGCTGTGCGTGACCTGCGGCGGGGCAGCTCCTGCGGCGGTGGGGGCGGGCCAGTATGTGATCTTTTCGATGCAGTTTTCGATGCAGAAGGTGCCGCGCGTGCCGGCGACTTCGACGCTCCACCAGCCGCCGAGCCCGAAGGTGGCGTCGCCGCGCTGGCTGAGGAGGTAGCCGGCGGCGCCGCTGGCAAACTGGAGGTGGATGCTGGTGATCGAGAGCATGGGGTCGCCGGCTTCGACGCGGAAAGCGGGCCGGCTGAAAAAGGCCTGGACGTGGGTCACGTTGCCGCAGAAGTGGCGCATGATGGAGAAGGGGTGGGCCAGGAAAGCTTTCACGTGGAAGTAGGGGAAGCCGGCGACGTTGGGGGCGCTGTTCTTGCTGTAGGTATACTCGCCGCCGTCGAAGCCCATTTTGAGGAGGCAGTAGACCGGCTGGCCGATCTGGCCCTGCTCGATGTATTCCTGGGCTTTCTCTGCCGGGGGCGTAAAGTAGTGGTTGAGATTGCAGCCGAGGTAGAGGTCCATCTCGGCGGCCTTGGCGACCATCTGGCGGGCCTCGTCGATCTGATTGGAGATCGGTTTTTCCACGAGGACGTGCTTGCCGGCTTCAAGGGCTTCCATGGTCGGTTCGAAGTGCCAGCTGCCGTTTTCGAAGCCGCCGGTGGAGACGTCGACGATGTCCAGGTCTTCGTGGCGCAGCATTTCGGCGAGGCTGGTGTAGCCGCGCACGCCGTGCATCTGCGCGGCCTCGTCGGCGCGCTCTTTGACGAGATCGCAGACGGCGAAAAGCTCGGCGAGTGGGTCCTGCGTATAGGCGCGGGCGTGCCTTTCACCGATGCCGCGGGCGCCGACGATTCCGACTTTGAGAGTCATATTCCTGTCCTGCGATTGACTGTAATGGCTGAAGAGATAGAAGTTCTTTCGCCAAGAATCAGTTGCACCTGTTGATTGCAAGATTTGGGCGTGCCGCCCGTGTGACCAACCTTACACCGACTGCGCGCATTCCACAAAGGTTTAACGTGACTACTAAGCCATGTTCTGTGTGTGTTCTGTCTGGGTGGAATGTACCGTCAGTATTTCTGTAGCGGGCTCGCGATGGTCATTGCGGTGAACGTTGGGC
>VXOE01000247.1 GCA_009840225.1 Caldilineaceae bacterium SB0662_bin_25
TGACCACTGCAGTTCTCACTTCCAGATTCGCATACTCCCCCACCAGCGGCGCCATCTGCCGAAACCCAATCTTCCCGCCCCCCAGCACCGGCCCATGGGTCACCCCGTCGTCGCGCCAGCTGAAAATCGGCAACTCGTTGATCGAGAACGCAACCACCGCCCCACACTTGACAACCTGGATCCGGTAAGGAGGCGTCGCGTCTTCCACCGGCGGCAAAGGGTCCGCACCCTGCGCCACCATGTGAAACCCATAGCTCTTGCGCAAGTTGCAAGTGTGAAACGCCCGCTCCTCAGGCCACCTTCGCCTGAAATATGACACATGCAGCGCATCAATATCCCCGTGATGGTACTGCTGGTATTCCCCAGTACGCGCCGTCAACGACGGATCGAACAGGTCCTCCCCGTTTCGACCCGTCGCCGCAAAAAACAGAATGCACAACCCCGGCTCCTGCACCGGCCAGAACTCCCACTCGATGCTCACATCCCCCGCAAACGTCTCCGGACACCAGAAAACAAAGTTGGATCTCTGCCCCTCCTCCGGATCGCGTAGATTCTCCATCCGCAGCCGCCCGTTGGGAAAACTGACGCGCGCCTCCCCCTCCAGCCGAAAACCGGACGCGTCCGATTCCCCGCCAAGAGGATTGTGATAGATCGTGTCCCCAATCTCGAACGAGCACATGGCCTTCCTCCCTACAGTCCGCCGCCCTGCACAGGAATGCATCCTACGCGCCCAAAATGAATGTGTCAATGCCGCAAACGGCTCCGCAACCCGTGGCAGCTCCGCTGCCCCTACCTCGGTTGACCTTCGCGTAGTCAAAACAAGACCAACTCACACATCCCTTGAACCTCAGATTTTCCCACGACTGCAGGTGCATCCCATACTGCTGTCTCCCTGCAGCCCGCCCATTCATCCCGCGCAGAAATACTCGTCCGACAAACAACATCCGATCGCCTGCCATCCCGAAAATCCCTATCAATCCTGAAAATCCTGATTCAGACAACGACCACCCAAGCAATCTGCGTTGCACCCCACCATCTGCAAGCCACTTGACATCACAATTCACAATCTGTATCCTTGTACCCGTATCTCGCCTCGAACAATACGGATTATAGACCTGTCCGGCGCACAAGCCTGCGAAAGGAACTTCCCATGCCTCAGGATATCCGTGAGTTTCGCGTCTCGAACGACGCCTTCGACGACCCCCCCGAGCTCCAGCGCCGCCTCGCTGACGAGGGCTATCTCTTCTTCAAACAGCTCCAGGACCCCGACAAAATGAGCGAGTTGCGCCGCGTCATGATGACCAAAATCCAGGAAATCGGCTGGCTCCTGCCCGACACCGACCCCGTCGACGGCATCGCCGACACATCCAGGAATTGCACCGAGGGCGATCGCGAATATACCGACGGCTACAGCCAGGTCTACAAACTGGAACCCTTCCATCGCGCCGGCCACTGGCCCGAAGTCACTTCCATGATCGAAAAGATCATGGGCCGCCCCATCATGCCCCACCCAAACCAGATCGCCCGCCTCTGGTTCCCCAAATACACCGAACACACCACCCCCATGCACCAGGACTTCGTCCACTTCCAGGGCAACTTTGAGACCTACACCAGCTGGGCCCCTATCGGCGACTGCCCCATCGAGCTCGGCCCCCTCGCCGTCATCCCCGGCTCCCACAAAGTCGGACGCGTTCTTGACCACCACTTCTCCCTCGGCGCCGGCGCCCTGAAAGTCGATGTCGACGCCGAAGAAGAGATAGAACCCAACTGGCACTCGACCGACTTCGAGATCGGCGACACCCTCATCTTCCCCGCCCTGACCATCCACCAGGCCCTGCCCAACTACACCGAGGACCGCCTGCGCCTCTCCCTCGACAACCGCTACCAGGCCGTCGGCGACCTCATCGCCGAGCAGATGCTCACCCCCCACGGCCCCAGCGGCCTCGAATGGGAGGAGGTCTACGCAGACTGGGAATCCGACGAATACCAGTACTACTGGAAAAACTTCGACAACCCCGTCGTAGCCCGCGACATGAGCTTCGGCGAAAAAGGCTTCGCCGAAGCCCTCGAACTGGCCCGCGCCGGCGACGAACACGCCGTTATCGGCCTCCAACGCGCCATCAAATTCGATCCCGATTCCGAAAATGCTCAGGCGGCCAGAGAAGCGCTGGCCGAAGCCGGGGTTGAGACATAGATTGCCATCTGGCCTCCGCCCATCACCGCCTACCAAATCGGTGGCTGAAAAAAGCTCTGCACGATTATTTGAGAGTCATATCCGAACCATCATCAAAGAACCTTCAACTCTGAGGAGGTAAATTAGCCCGCTGCTGCTCGCTCTCGATTCGGCGCCCATCGGGGCCCGTACGACTTCCTGATCAATCGACTATCATGGACAAGGAGAAGAGGCAGAAAATGACTGGCAATGGTCTGAGTAGACGAAACTTTCTGAAAGCCTCCGCTGGCGCAGTAGGCGTGGGCTTGATGGCCGCCTGCGCCGCCCCAGGCGCCCCCGCCGGAGAAGAAATGGCTGAAGATTCCGGCGGCGATGCGGCCGCGATGGAAAGGGTGGACGTACACTGTAACCTCGCACAGCTGCAACCCACCGAGTGGACCACCCGCTCCGCCGAACACCCCTTGGTTGGCAACGCAGCACGCATTCTCGCTGAGCGCTTTGAAGAGATCAACCCCGATATCGCCATCGTCTTCGACGAATCCGGTGATGACGCCTGGCTCACCGCCGCAGTAAGCTCTGGAGAATCCCCCGACCTGATGAGCCGCCTCGACCTCGTTCAACGCGGCTGGTGCGTCCCCATCGACGACTGGCTTGATGCCCCCAGCCGCTACGCAATCCAATACGACACCTGGTCCGAAAGCTTCTATCCTTCCATGATGGAGTCTTTGACCTGGTCTGACGGCCTCGACTACTGTGCCCCCATCCGCGCCATCTGGCCCTACCTCGAAGTCGGACTCGCCTGCAACATGGAGATCTTCAACGAGCACGGACTCTCGCCGCCTGCCACCTGGACCGAACAGATGGAGGTCTCCCAGGCCCTCAAGCAAGCCGGCCTTGGCCTCTCCCCCTGGCCCCGCGAAGGCGAGACCGGCAACTGCTGGCCCCTAGCCCTCCAGATCCTCCCACCCATGATGCAGGAAGTCTGCATCGAAATGGACGCCGACAACGATTTCTTCGTCGGCATCGAGGAAGCTCTGCCCGCACACAATGCCGAGCTCATCGGCCCCTACACACCCATCTACCAGCGCGCCTGGGACGAAATGTACGCTCTCGCTCTGACCTGGGTCGACGGCTTCAACACCACCGATCTCGACCTCCTCTGGCGCGAAGGCTCGGTCGGTATGCAGTACCGGGCCACCTGGGAATTCGCCACCTTGGCCAACGACCCCAACGTTGACTTCGAGCGCACCTTCGTTCCCTCGCCTATGCCCGCCGCTGCCGACATTCCCCCCACCGTCAGTACGCCCGGCGCAGTCGACCCCAATGACTATACCGCCGGCGACGGCAATGTGCCCGGCGAACACGTGCAGGCCATTCGCGGTCCCCAGGACGTAATGCTCAAGTCCTCAACCGAAATGCGCGGCAACCGCGACCAGGTCATCAACTGGTGGCAGTTCATCACCGAACCGGAGAACAACGCCTTCCTCAACAACGAAAACCAGCAGTATATCCCGTCTGCTAAGGATGCCAAGCTCGGACCGCTTTGGTCCACCATCGGAGGATACAAACTACCCCTTTACACCTACACCATCGCCTGGTGGGGCATGGGCCTTCTCTGGGACTGGGACTACTTCACCGAGTGGCGGCGCATCTTTGTGGCCTGGGTGATCGGCGACATGGACAGAGCCGAATTCTTCGAGCGCCAGCAGCGCTCCTGGGATGAGGGCGTCGCCCGCTACGAAGCTCTGCTCGCCGACCAGGAAGCAGACAGCTAAATTGCCAATCTGTGGGTGAGCGGATAGCGGCCTCCGCCCTGTCCGCTCACCTACATCCGCCTTTCTCCTGTCGCTCACATGCTACGCAAAATTCGCCTGGCCGCAGTCGGCCTGCTCCTCCTGATACTCGCCCTCCTTGCCGCCGACTTCATCCAGTCACTGGTGCGACTCAACAACGTCGTCATTGAAGGCGAGTTCAACAAGGAAAAAGTCGTTTCCGACGGCGAAGACTCGATCATTCTCACCGTCCGTGTCACCGAAAACGGCCAACCGCGCGTAAACGACACCTTGCAGGCCTGGCTCCAGCCCGGCAACGGCCTCATGATCCCGGAATGGTCCTACACCGACGAAAACGGCGAAGTCGAAATCACATTCACCCCCAATCCCGCCACCGCCTACGACATAAAAACCGACTCTATCATCAACGTCATCGACATCAACATCGGGCGCTGGCTCGAAGTAGACAAGAGCTTCTCCATCGAAGTGCCAGTCGAAAACCCGACCTCCTCAGACTGAACCGGTGCACTCCGGAGGGGAACTTTGGATGCCGGTTTCGGCTTGACCAATGGATGTCACATTCAACTGGCCTGAATGAGCATCCCTACTGCAAATCCCGGTCGACACCATAACTCTTCGCGTGGCTAACACAACTGCATCTGGCCTTTCAGTTCGGCCACTGCGCACTGCGCAACACGCAATACAGAGTCTCTCAAACTGAAAGCACACTGGAACCCCTCTCGGATTCGAGGTCCTGAAGTTGGCGAAGCGCACGGAGTTAGCATGACAGAAGTTACAGGAACAGCAGAACATGGCAGCGCGGCAGACGTCGGCAAAAGGACGCCCGCCAGGTCGAGGGAGCTCTCAACCTGGCAGGCAATGCGCCGCTCATGGCAGGCCTACGCCCTCCTTGCCCCCATCTTCATCCTCCTCCTCATCTTCAACTACTACCCGCCCATCCTCGGCCTCCTTCGCGCCTTCTACCGCTGGCGGCCCGGCGTCGAAGCCAGCTTCGTCGGCCTCCAGCACTTTGGCGTCTACTTCACCTCGCCCGAAACCCCGCGCGAGCTCTTCAACATGTTCAAACTGCTCGCCTTCTTCTTCTTCTCCGGCGCCGTCATCCCCTTCATCATGGCCGTCCTCATCTTCCGCATCCGCGACAGCGAGTCCAAGGAGCTCTATCGCCTCTTTCTCATCATCCCCATGCTCGTACCCCTCATCGTCGTCATACTCCTCTGGAAACAGATCTACGACCCCAACCTCGGCGTTATCAACGGCCTGCTGGAACAGTTCGGTGTCGGCTTTCTGGCGCGCAACTGGCTTGGCGACACAGCCACCGCCCTCTACGCCATCATGTTTATGGGCTTCCCCTGGGTCTCCGGCGTCGGCACCCTGATCTATCTGGGCGGGCTGGGACAGATTTCAGAGTCCATTTTCGACGCCTGCGAAGTCGACGGCTGCACCGGCCTCCGCCGCACCCTGCAGATCGACCTGCCCCTCGTCTTGGGACAAGTGCGTCTCATGACGATCCTCGCCGTCATCGCCGGCGTTACCTCCTTCCAACAAATACTCGTCCTGACCGATGGCGGCCCCGGCTTCGCCACCATGGTCCCCGGCCTGACCATGTTCCACAAGGCCTTCCGCACCCAGCAATTCGGCTACGCCGCCTCCATCGGTATGGTCCTTTTCGTCATCACCTTTTCCGCGACACTCGCAGTCAACCGCACAGTCCATCCCGCAGTTGAGGACGTCCGACACTAGGGCAGATTGAGGAAGCAGAAGCAGCATAAGGAGACCAGCAAGTGAGTTCCACAACCTCCACCCAGGTCGCTCCCTCCACCCGGCGCCCCCTGCGCTACTACCAGATCGGATCGCACCTGTTCATCACCGTCATGCTGCTCCTTTCATTCATTCCCACCTACCTCCTCATCACCTGGTCCTTCAAGAACGGCCTCCAATACCGCTGGGAACGGTGGGCCATCAGCTTCCCCCTGCGCTGGCGCAACTACGTCGCCGCCTGGGACATCGTCGGCGACTATATGATCAACACCCTCATCGTAGCCTTCATCGGCCTCATGGGAATGCTGCTGCTCTCTCTCATCGGCGGCTACGTCTTCGCCCGCATGGACTTCCCCTTCCGCGAAACGCTCTACTACGCCATCATCGCCCTCCTGATGGTTCCCTGGGTCCTCTCCTTCATCCCCGCCTACATGGTCTACGTACGCCTCGGCCTGCTCAACACGCGCTGGGCTATGATTATCCCCGAGTTGGCCGGCGGCCCTATCTTCGGCATCTTCCTTATGCGTGCCTTCATCGCCGGAATCCCGGAGGAGCTCTTTGAATCGGCCCGCTGTGACGGCGCCGGCGTCCTCGACCTCATCGGCCGCATCACCCTGCCCCTCTCACTGCCCGGGCTCGCCACCCTGGCCGTCCTCAACTTTATCGGCGTCTGGAACTCCTTCCTCTGGCCGCTGGTCATGATCCAGGATGACGCAAAACAAATGATCGCGGTCGGACTCTACAAACTGGCCCGCTCCGCCACCTACGGCGGCGTCGCCGGCTGGACAAGCCAGGACTTCAGCGTCTGGGGCCCGCTCTATGCCGGCTATGTGATCGCCTCCCTGCCCCTCGTCCTCCTGTTTATCGTCCTCGGCAAATTCTACGTCGAGGGCCTGGTCGACTCTGGCCTCAAAGTCTGACACTTCCCATTACCTCGCCGCAGCCCGACAGACCTCTGACCACAAGCATCTCTGCCCTGCAATCCACCTAAGGAAGCCGCCAAACATGACAGCCTCAACCCAGTCCATGTTCTTCAAATCCAAAGGCGTCGACGCCCACTGGGACACCTGGATGTTCTAC
This sequence comes from Caldilineaceae bacterium SB0662_bin_25, assembly GCA_009840225.1. Taxonomy (GTDB): domain Bacteria; phylum Chloroflexota; class Anaerolineae; order Caldilineales; family Caldilineaceae; genus Bin5. The sequence continues at coordinate 6,805 of VXOE01000247.1, forward strand.
CACGAGGGCACATTCTATCTCTTCTACCTCATCACCGAATACAGCCCCGGCGAAGGCTTCGGCCTCGCCACCTCCCCCGACGGCGTCACATGGACCGACCACGGCTGGGCCATCAAAGCCTCCGACAAAATGGTCACCTACCTCGGCACCGGCGCCGTCTGGAAATCGCCCGACTTCGACACCAGCGGCCGCTTCATCTGCAACTACTCCGAATGGCGCGTCGAAGAAGACGGCCGCCAGACCCAGAACATCTTCTTCGCTCATAGCCAAGACCTCATGAACTGGACCAAGTTCGGCGACGACCACATCTTCAAGGTCGACACCCGCTACTACGAGCAGCACGGCCGCTGGGACTGCATCTTCCCCCTCCCCCGCCCGGAAGGCGGCTACTACGGCTACTGGACCGCCACCCCCAAAGATGACGTCGGCTTCGGCTTCGGTCGTAGCGAAGACGGCGTCCACTGGGAAGCCCTCCCCTCCCCCGAGCTCATCTGGGGAGGCGCCGACCCGCCCCACAGCATGGAGGCCGGCGCAGTCGCCGAATTCAACGGCAGATACTACGCCATCGTCGGTCAGGGCTCCAGGACCATGAAGACCATGATTGCCGACAACCCCGCCGGCCCTTACACCGTCGCTCCCGTCAACTACGCCCTCCTCGAAAACTCCGGCGAGCACAAACACACCTACTTCGCCCGCTTCCTCCGCACACCTGACGACATCCTCGTCAACCACCACGCCGTAACCCGCTTCCAGCTCGACACCGGCCGCGACATCTGCTACTGGGCCCCCTTAAAGAGAGCCTTCGTCGACGACGCCGGCACACTCTGGTTCGGTTACTGGAAGGGGAACGAAGCTCTCAAGAAAAACCCGGTCTCAACGCAATTCACCGCCGCCAGCGGACGAGTCCAAATGGCAGAAGCACCGGTAGACACTGCAGGCGGCGTAGTCATCGAAGGCAGTGTCGCTCTTCCCACAGCCGGCTTGACCGAAGCAGACTGGCCCGGCCTCTACGTCGAGAATGCACCAGGCCTCGGCAGCTACATCCAGGTAGGCCCCGCCGGCGCTGCCCACTTCGGCCTCATGGCCGAGTCCGAAGACCAGTCCCAGCGCGAAGACGTCATGGCCCGCGCCTGGCCCTTCCGCGACACAGTCACTTTCCGCACCCTCCTCAAGGAATCAGTCCTCGAATTCTACCTCGACGACCTCCTCATCCAGTCCTACAGCCTCCCCGCCGAAGCCACCGGCCGCATTGGAATTCTCAATCCCTCAGGCGCCATTTTAGACATTCAGGTATGGAATGCCGCATAAACCTCAGTCTCAGACCGCCCTGAGCCGATGGCAGAGGCCCGTCGGCCAGATTCCAGCAATCGCGCCGGAAGAGTCGAATCTCTCCTTCGCCGCGGTCCCCGCAGAATTGGCCGGCGCTGTCCCGCTTTGGCGCCCGAGTTTGCTTTCGGGGACTTGACGGAACCAAACACCTTCACTAAAATGGCCTCAATCTCGCGAGCAATCCACCATGTCCGCTCTCCCCGGGGACCAACAGATTCAATGAGAGGCTCCTGCTCATGAAATCAGTCCTGACCCGGGAACAGCGCAGCTTCTACAAGACCAACGGCTACCTCCACGCTCCCAACGTCATTCCCTCCGACCTCTTGGGCCTGCTGCAGACTGTCCTTTCGCGATGGGCGGACGACACCATTGAAAGCTGGATGAAGGAAGGGCTGATCGATGATTCGCAGGCCGGCCTTGACTTTCAGCATCGGTTGGCACACGTTTGGGAGACGGCGGGCAGGCCCAACTATGTCCGCAGCCCCCGCCGGGACCTCGTCAGTCGCGAAATGTTCGACATCCTGGTCCATCCCGCCCTGATCTCGCTGGCCCAGGACCTGCTCGACTCACCGGAAATCTCCGTCCACGGCATCTTCAACGCCCGCCCCAAGCTCCCTGACCAGATCTGGACGCTAACGCCCTGGCATCAGGACGCCCAATACTATCGCGACGCCGAGCAGGTCCACGTAACCTCGATCTGGATGCCCTTGCAGCCTGTTACCGAACACAACAGCTGCCTTCAGGTCGCACCCGGCCTGCACCGCGGCCCGCTTCACGAAGGTTGGAACGACCCCGAGACCGGTTTCCTTGGCCTCGCGCCCGAAGTGCGCGACAGTCTGAAAGGCGTTTCTATCGAAATGGAACCCGGCGACGCCCTCTGTTTCACCCAGATCACGCCCCACCGCGCCCTGCCCAATCGCTCAAACCAGGTCCGCTGGTCCATCGATGTGCGCTACGAATCGACCGCACAAGCCACCGAAACAGGGCAGAAGCAGGGCTTCGTCGCCCACAGCCTGTCCGACCCGACCTCAGTGTTGAGCTACGAGGAGTGGCTGACGCAGTGGGAGGACATCCCTGCCGGAAGTTACTGAGTAACTGACGTCCCCCATAGACACAGCGTGAGACCCGCATTCTGAGCTCTGCTACGTTGAACTGTTGCCCTTCCGGGACCAGCCTGACAACAACACATAAAGGAGCAGAAATCGTGAATACCTCCAAACTCTCTCGCCGGGATTTCTTGCAACGTGCCGCTTTCATGACCATGGGCGCGTCCGCCGCTACCGCATTGGCAGCCTGCCAGCCCGCCGCAACAGTTTCTGACGACGCAACCGCCGGCGATGCCGCGCCCATGTCGGAACCAGTTGAACTCTCCCTATGGACTTTCGGCTCATTCTTCACCGACTTTTACGAGGCCATCTTCCCAGCCTACAAGGAAATCGCCCCCGATGTTACGATCGAAGTACAAGAGATCCCAGGCGGCCAGTTGTTTGACAACCTGATAGCCTCCTTCGCCGCCGGCACCGGGGCCCCCGACATCGCCGACATCGAACAAGGCTCAATGAGCCGCTTCTTCAAAGGTGAAATCGGCCTCATCGACCTGACCGACCTGATCGCACCCTACGTCGACGACTACGTGATGGCCCGCACTGATCCTTACGCCTACCTGGGTCATATCTATGGCATCGACCACTGTCTCTGCCCCGTTGTCCTCTATTACAGGCACGATCTCTATGCCGAAGCTGGCATCGAAATGCCCGTTGCAACTTGGCAAGATTTTGCCGAGGCCGCGCAGGGGTTCGAGGGCACCGAGGCGGCAGCCATCTCGCTCGCCGATCGCAGCTGGGGCGACTACTGGATGCTGTTGACACAACGAGGCACTGGCGGCATCTTCAACGCCGACGGCGAAGTGATCATCGATCAGCCCGAGGCGATCGACACACTGTCTTTCTACGTCGATCAACTCACCAGCGGTACGTTCGCAGTCACCCCTAGCGGGCCTGCCAGTTACGCCGCGCTTACAGAAGGCACGATCGCCGGACGAATTGGGGCCGACTGGTTCGGTGGCTTCATCAAGTTGAACGTCGGCGATCCCGGCCACGGCCTTTGGATGGCCGCGCCTCTTCCGGCCTGGGAGGAAGGCGGCGCCAGAACAACCGCCCACGGTGGCACCGGTTACACTATCACCAGACAATCCGAAGCGCCTGACGCCGCCTGGGCCTTCATCGAATTCGCCCTCTTCGACGAGGACAACAAATACATCGAGTATGGCGTCAATAACCTTATCCCCCCCATCCTCTCCATGCTCGACGATGAACGCTACCTCGCGCCCGATCCCTGGTACAGCGACCAGTCGATCGGCGCTCTCTACCGTGATCTGGGCGGCGAGATTCCCCGCCACAACCGCCACCCATTCTTCTCCGAGGCCGTAAACCTGCTCAGTAACGCAGTGACCGAAGCTGTTGCCGGTGACAAAAACCCTGCACAGGCCCTCGAAGACATGGCGCAGGAACTTCGCGAGACCATCGATAAAGGCTGATGCACTCGATCACGCAGCAGCATATTAGAGAGCGCCTCTGGTACCGCTATCAACGTCGACTGGCGCCCTATCTGTTTATCTCTCCCTTCTACATCCTCTTTGTCGTGTTTGCACTGGGGCCGCTTATCGCGGCCCTTTACTTTAGCATGATCAAATGGCCGGGAACGGGTCCGATGACCTTTCTCGGCCTTGCCAATTACCTCGAACTGTTTGAAGACGAAATCTTCCTGAAATCGCTCGGCAATACAACCTACTATGCCATTGGCGCAGTATTTGTAATCTTGCCAGTGGCGCTCTTCTTGGCGCTGCTGATCAACGCGGCCGTCGTGCGCGCCAAATCGCTCTTCCGCATCGCCTTCATCCTGCCCGTGCTGACGAGTACTGTGGCCGCCACCATCATGTTCCTGCTGATGTTCGAGCACCAATACGGCCTCTTCAACGTCGCACTCGAAGCCGTCGGCCTCAACGCTCTGAAGTGGCTCGATGAAGAGCTTGTTAAGCTGTCCGTACTGCTCGTGGCCGCATGGCGATATACCGGCCTGAGTATGCTCTACTTCCTGGCCGGCCTTCAGAGCATCCCCACCGACGTCTACGAGGCCGCTTCTGTTGATGGCGCCGGCCGCTGGACAACGTTCTGGCAGATTACCCTGCCTCTGTTGCGGCCGGTCAGCCTCTTCGTCGTCGTCGTGTCAATTATTGGCTCATTCCAGTTCTTCGCCGAACCCTTGCTTCTGGCCGGAGGAGGCCCAAATAACGCCAGTCTGACCATCGCCAACTATCTCTACCGCGTCGGATTCTCTTATCTTCGCATGGGCTATGCGTCGGCAGTCGGCTATATACTGGCCGTCATCATCTTCATCCTGACCCTTCTCCAACTCAAGTTCTTCGGGGCCTTCGGGCGCAGCTGACATGCGAACCAGTCCGAAACTCTGGCCCAGAATAGAAGCGGTAGCTGCCCACCTTTTCCTGGCTGGCGCCTTGCTCTACATGTCCATCCCATTCTTGTGGATGATAGGCGCCTCACTCAAGAAGCAGTCGGAGATCTTTCGCAACCCGCCCACCTTTATCCCCGATGAGCTTGTTTTCGGGAACTATGTCAATCTTTTCGTCGAGTTCGATTTCCTGCGCCACTTCCTCAACAGCACCTTTCTGGCTGTCGTCCATACCTTGCTCTACCTGTTTTTCTGCTCCCTCGCCGGTTACGCTTTTGCCAAGTATGAGTTCCGCCTGAAGAACCTGCTCTTTCTCCTGCTACTCGGTTCAATGATGGTGCCGGGATACACGCTCTTTGTCCCCCTCTTCGTCCTCGCAATTCGGCTGAAACTGGTCGACAGCTACATCGGCGTGCTTCTGCCGGGCATCGTCGGTGCCTTTGGCATCTTCTTCATGAAGCAGAACATGGAATCGATTCCCGATGAACTGCTGGACGCCGCTCGCATTGACGGCACAACTGAATTCGGCGCGTTCTGGCGCGTCGCAAGGCCGCTGGCCGCTCCCGCCATGGCCGTGCTCGCCGTACTCGCTTTCCTGAACTCGTGGAATGACTTCGTGTGGCCGCTCGTAATCCTGCGCACACGCGAGCTCCAGACCTTGCCGGTCATACTGGCAGGAATGGTGGGGACTTACCGCATGGAGTATGGGATCGTAATGGCCGGCTCCTTTCTTTCCGCCTTGCCCGTCCTCATCCTGTTTACTTCCATGCAGCGCAACTTTATGCAGGGGCTGACCGTTGGCGCCCTGCGCGGCTGAATTACTTGAGAAAAACATTTCAAGATTGTAGAATCTCTACAAAGCCTTTTCCGATTCGCGGTCCAGGGTGCGGCAAAGAAGGCGTGTTACCCTTTCCTTGCCTTTGAGCGGTCGGGCCTGTGGCCCACCCTTGTGCGGGGGAAGGGTTCCGCAACGCCCCCTTTCATTGCGCCCCACCACCCGTGTGCCGCCAAGCCGCCAGGGACGCCCGCGAAAGAATGCATAACGCCAATTCCCGAGTCTTCGCTGGTTCCGAGCATGAACCAGGGCAAGCAAACGTCCGCAAAGGCAGGCGATGCAAGTTCCAAATAAGCCCCGTAGGTCTCGCCCATTCCATCAAGAGCCCGCTTCAGAAATCCTGACAATCCGCCTGTCGTGATTCAGAGAGTTCGAACGCAAACCATGACTTAACAGTTACACTGCGAGAAAGAAACCGGACCCGCGACCATGAGCCTCACACCCGACGAACTCACCCACTTCCACCGCCAGGGCTACCTGCTCAAAACCGGCCTCTTCACCCCCGAAGACCTCAAACCGCTCCAGGACGCCCTCACCGAGATCATCTCTCAAGCCGCCCGCGAACTCCAGGCCGCCGGCGAGGTGACCGGCATCCACGCCGATCAGCCCTTCGGCCTCCGCCTCGCCCGCATCCACGCCGACAACCCAGCCGCCGGCGAAGAAATCACCCGCCAGGTCATGGGCAAAGGCGGCGGCGGCTTCAACGGCCCTGCCATGCTCCAGACCATCCGCCACCCAGCCCTCCTCTCCTGCATCGAAAGCCTCGTCGGCCCCGACATCATCGGCTCATCCGTCTACCGCATCCGTCCCAAGCTCCCCGGCTGGGACCGCGGCGAAGTCCCCTGGCACCAGGACTCCGGCTACTTCCTCGCCCACTGCGACCGCCACCTCATCGTCACCTGCTGGGTCCCCCTCGTCGACGCCACCCTTGAAAACGGCTGCCTTCACGTCATCCCTACCGTGCACAAGACCGGCATACTCCGCCACTACACCGAAGGACACGCCGGCTTCCTCGAAGTCGCCGACGAAGACCTGCCCGCAGTCGAACCCGTCCCCGTCCCCATGAAGGCCGGCGACGTCCTCCTCCTCACCAACCTCACCCCCCACGCCTCTTTCGCCAACACCACAGACACCGTCCGCTGGAGCATCGACCTCCGCTACCAGAGCGCACACGTACCCAACAACATCGGCGAAGAACCCGCCTCCTACACCACCGAACGCGACCCCGTAACCATGGCCTGCTACCCCCCCGAAGCCGACTTCGTCATCCGCGACCACAACGACCCAGCACGCGAAATCCACTCCGCCGACCAGTTCCGACAGCTCCGCCAGCGCTACGATACATCCCGCCCCAACACCCCCGGCCGCGGCTGGACCC
>VXOE01000223.1 GCA_009840225.1 Caldilineaceae bacterium SB0662_bin_25
CTCATCGACCGGGTGGCGATATTCGTAACAGGTGCCTATTCGAACGTGTCCAGCCCGACCACGTCCCGCCAGTCCCATCAGATCCCCTTACGTGCCGCCCTTGTACCTGCCCTCGTCCCCTCCCCAACTGACGGACGCCGCCGTACGGCCAGGCCCAACGCCTGCACTGCGTCTCGTCCAAAAACGATAATCAACGCCAGCCACCGCTGGCACTGATTCCCCGCCAAACTGTTCCCATCCCATATCCGGGATGCGCCCATATCGATTGACTTAAAGAAGCATGCCGACGGGTCGCATTAAAGAATCATTTCAGCAGCCTCGCCCCAATCCTATCGAATGCATTGAAAATGTAGTCATCTCCTCCAAGTTGAACGCGTTTGCGAAGGGTACGAACTTTCGCTATCAGAAATCGCTATGCTATACTTTCGCGGGAGTTTGTTAAATTCCACACAAACGGATTCTCGGCAATGCTCAGTCAATATTTCTTCATCCTTGTTATGTCCGGCTTGGCGGTCGTATTGCCTCTTGCCGCCATCGTGATGGGCCACTTCCTTGGTCCCCGCCGGCCCGATGAAATCAAGAATGACATCTACGAGAGCGGCGTCGAAACCATTGGCGAGACTTGGGTGCAATTCCGGGCTCAGTACTACCTGATTGGCCTGGTCTTCGTTGTGTTCGATGTTGAAGCCCTCTTCCTTTTTCCAATTGCAGTTGCATACCAGCAGCTGGAAATGTTTGCAGTGTTCGCGACAATCTTCTTTGTACTCCTGCTCGTGATTGGACTGATGTACGACTGGCGCAAGGGCGCCCTGGAGTGGCAGTAGGCCCCGCTTTCGTGCTGCCCTTTACATTTCAGAATGCGGCCCCGATAGGCCTTGATTTCTCAGCCGCCTGTTTGGAGGAAAAGCTATGCAGGTAACCCAATGGAGCGAAGCACTCTCCAGTTGGCTCATGGGGCTGGGACTTCCCGGCTGGGCGGCCATCTTCCTGGTTTACGCCGTCGGGTCCTTTATACTTATCAACTACGGCATGCTGTCCGTCCTGCTTCTGATCTGGATAACGCGCAAAGCCATCAGCCGCATTCAGGACCGGATCGGCCCCAATCGCGTCGGCAAATACGGCCTCCTCCAGACCGTCGCCGATGCGGCCAAACTGCTCTCCAAAGAGGACATCACTCCCTACGAAGCGGATAAGATCGCTTACAATCTGTCTCCCGTGTTGTCAGTTTTCGGTGTCCTGATGCTGCTGGCAGTCATACCGTTTGCGCCGGGCCTGACCGGCGTGGACCTGAACGTCGCCGCGCTCTATGTTGTAGCGCTCGGCTCGATAGGCATTATGGCCGCGCTGATGGCCGGCTGGGGCAGCAACAATAAGTATGCCCTGCTTGCCGGTTTCCGCGTGGTGGCACAGCTCCTGAGCTACGAAATCCCCTTGGTGCTGGCGATCCTGACGGTCGTACTGCTCACCGGTTCGATGCGATTCGGCCAGATCGTAGAACTTCAGTCCCTGCATATAGCCGGCTTCAATCTCGGCCTGGGTTGGCTGGGAATCGTCATGCCCGGTGCGCTGATCGTCTTCTTTGTCAGCTCTCTCGCCGAGGCTGAACTCACACCCTTCGACCTGTTGGAAGCGGAATCTGAACTGATCGCAGGATTCCACATCGAGTATTCGGGTATGAAGTTCGCCATGTTCTTCCTGGCCCAGTTCCTCAACGCGTGGATACTGGCTGCCGTCGCCGTCACCCTGTTTCTGGGAGGTTGGCAAGGCCCAGGCGTCGGGCTGCCGGTCATCGGCCCACTATTGGGTCTCGGTTATTTCATGATCAAAGTGTACGGCATCTACGTCCTCCAGCAGTGGATTCGTGGTACCTTTCCGCGCATCCGCATCGATCAGATGATGTATTTCGCTTGGAAGGTACTCGTGCCGCTGATGATCGGGCTGATTGTCGCTCAGGCCATAATCCAGAAACTGCCGACGCCGGTTGCCGTTCAGTACGTGCTTATCTTCATTGCTAATGTCGGCGTTATGGCCGTCGTCGCTTACGTACTCCAGAAATACTTCCGTGAAGAGCAGATGCGGACGAAGCGCTCATTTGAACCAACCTCCCTGATCGGCTCAATGCAGGTCTCCGAAAAGGGCACGATGTATTGAGTCTTTTCTGACGAGATTCAGACAGAACAGGGCTTCGCCACAGTTCTGGGGCACTGGCATTCGTCAAGTCATTTCCCACCACCAAGGCAGGGACTCCCATGCAGTTACCGCTGGGCATTGAGGTACCGATTCCAACATTTGAACAGTTCGTGTTCATCCAGGTGGCTTTGCTCACAGCCGTAGCCGGTCTGGCCGTTGTCATCAGCCGCAACCTCTTTCACAGCGCTTTGGCCCTGACGCTGACTTTCTTCGGCGTCGCCGGTGTCTACGTCTTCCTGGAAGCCGAGTTTCTGGCGGTCAGCCAGGTACTTGTGTACGTCGGCGCGATCGCTATGTTGATCGCGTTTGCCATCATGCTCACGCGCAGCATGATGTACGGACGCACCTCTCCCTTAAACAATCAGTGGGGAAAGTCGTCACTGTTTGCTTTTCTCTTTTTTGTCGCACTGCTTGCCTTTGCACGGGCAACGCCGTGGCCGGCCGCTGGCGAAGAAGTCGTTGCCGACGAAGCCCTGATTGGCGCTCTGGGAAGAGAGTTCGTAACGAACTACGTAATCGCTTTTGAAGTTCTGGGGCTGCTGCTGCTTGTGGCTTTGGTCGGTGCCGTCCTGTTGGCGCGCGATCGCTAGGCCTCCTGCTCTACGAAATCGGTTCCTGCATTGAAACATGACCGGTTTCTTGCCACTGCATCTGTTTGGGGTTGATCTATGGTTCCGCTTAGCTGGTATCTGATGCTCGCCGCTTTCCTGTTTTCGTGCGGCCTGTACGGCGCGCTTGCGCGGCGCAACGCAATTGCCATGCTCATGGGCATCGAACTGATGCTCAACGCTGCCAACATCAACCTGGTGGCGTTTTGGCGTCACGGTGTCGGTCCTATGGAGGACCTGACCGGGCAGGTCTTTGCGGTGTTGATCATCGGCCTCGCCGCAGCCGAGGCCGCCGTGGGCCTGGCGCTCATCATCGCTGTCTACCGAGAGCGGCGCACTATCGATGTTGACGAGTTGGATTTACTTGCAGGGTGAGTCGCCCTGAACGGGTAGAACGGCGCCGTCGTCGGCGTCCTGTGCGGAGACAACCGGAACCAGGTGGCCAAGAAGCAGCTGACGGGAACACTTGAAGAACAGTGCAGCTTTCTCTACCAGCTCGCACAGGAAAAGATGGAGGACGGCAACTATACGGGTGCCGTCTATGCACTTAAAGAGATCGTTAGACATAAGCCCGATTACGGCGACGCAGCACAGCTGTTGGAGAAGGCCCGCCATCACAAAAAAGCGCAATCGTTTCGCCTGATCATCTCCCTTGCCGGGGCGATCCTGTTTGCAGGCATCGGCTCGACAGCCGGAGTTCCTAACGATCTGTGGCTGTTCGTGCTGGCATTTGCCGGTCTCCTTGTCGGGTATCTGTTCGCCAATCTGATTCGACGTCAGGCGACGTTATAGGCTTGGAATTACTACTCTGAACTGATTACGGAAGACTGTCCGGTTTCCATTCTTACCTGAGGCTCTTTTATGGAAGGACTATTCAGCGTCACCTGGGTTGTGCCGATTCCCCCTTTCCTGGCATTCCTGGCGATCCTGCTCTTTCTGAACAAAAACAAGCGGGGCAGTGCACTGACCGCAATCGGCTCGGCTATCCTAAGCTGCATACTCGGCTGGGGGATCGCCTTTGCCTCATTCTTCAGTGATCATTTCGGCGAGCATCCGGTTGACGAGGCGATATACTCTATTCCCACAGGCGCAACGGAGTTCGTCATTGGCTACGCGGTGGATCCGGCCAATGCCCTGATGCTCTTCATGGTGCCCTTCCTGGTGTTGATGATATTCATCTACTCCAGCGGCTACATGAGTTTCCCCCACCATCTCAGTGCAGAAAAGTACCCGACCGCCTACGCACAGGGCAAAGACCCCCGCTACAGCCGCTTCATGGCCTACATCTGTTTGTTCGCGACCGGCATGCTCGGTCTGGTCGTCGCCAACAATCTGCTCCAGTTCTTTGTCTTCTGGGAAGTAATGGGGCTTTGCAGCTATCTGTTGATCGGTTTCTGGTACGAAAAATCGTCTGCCAGGGCAGCTGCAGTCAAGGCGTTCATCACAACCCGCATTGGCGACGCCCTGCTAATGATCGGGCTGATCCTGCTGTACGTCCGCAGCGAGCCGAGTAGCCTCCGCTTCAGCGAACTCTTCACCGAAGCAAATCTGGATCAGCTCGCCCATTCCCTGGTCAACATTCCCCTCTTTGGCGAAGTCCACTGGATTTCGCTCATCGGCGTCCTCATCTTCTGTGGCGCCATCGGTAAGAGCGCCCAGTTCCCGCTCCACATCTGGTTGCCCGATGCCATGGAAGGGCCAACACCGGTCAGCGCCATGATCCACGCGGCCACGATGGTGTCAGCCGGCGTATTCCTGCTCGTCCGGATGTTCCCCATCTACGAGTTTTCCGGCGAAGTCTCCACCGGTACACTGCAGTTCGTCGCCTTCATCGGCGCCTTTACCGCCCTGTTCGCGGCCACAATTGCCGTGGCCCAATGGGACATCAAGCGCGTGCTGGCCTACTCCACGATCTCTCAGTTGGGGTACATGGTTGCCGCAATCGGCATGGGTGCCTACGTGGCCGCGCTATTCCACCTGTTGACCCACGCCTTCTTCAAGGCTCTCCTGTTCCTCGGTTCCGGCAGCGTGATTCACGGCGTGGAACACGGCTACCATCACGCACACGAGCACGACGACCACGGCCATAGCCACGCTGAACATATCGTCCGCCGCGCCGATGGCGTCCTTGACACCGAAGACGCTCAGGACATGCGCAACATGGGTGGCCTGCTGTCGAGAATGCCCCGTACAGGATGGACATTCATCATAGGTGGGTTGGCCCTCTCAGGCTTCCCACTGGTCACCGCAGGCTTCTGGTCCAAGGATGAGATCCTGGCTTTTGCTTGGGACGGCAACCATCAGTGGGTCTTCTGGACGCTGGCCCTGGCTGCCTTCCTGACCGCCTTCTACACCATGCGCCAGATCGGTCTGACCTTCCTCGGCCGGGCGCGCACGGAGGGAGCCTCGCACGCCCCGGAGAGCGTCGCCAGCATGACGACCCCACTGATTCTGATCAGCGTCTTCGCCATCGCCGGCGGCTGGTTCGGCATTCCCGATGCATTCCCGGTTCTGGGCGCCATCGTTCCCAACTGGATCGGGCACTTCCTCGAACCATACATGAAGTACATGCACCTGTATCCGCATCATCCTGATTTCAATTTTGTACCGTTGGCAGTTTCGATCGTGGTCGCGCTTGGCGGCCTCGGAGCCGGCTACCTGCTCTATGGACAGGGCCTGAAGGAAGGCCAGACGGATCCCGTCGCCCGGTTCCTCGGTCCGATCTGGTGGATGTGGCATCGCAAGTACTGGATAGACGAGTTGTACAATGGCACGATCGTGCTCTTCACAATGTGGTTGAGCCGGTTCCTGGCCCTGTTCGACCGCGATTGGATTATCGACTGGTTCGTCAACGGGGTTGGCCGCATAGCCATCCGCATCGGCGATCTCTCTGCCGCCTTCGACAGATTCGTCGTTGACGGTTTCGTGGACGGCGTCGGCTGGATCTCCGATCAGGCCGGCCACATTGCCCGCCTGTTGCAGGACGGCCGCGTGCAGACATATCTGCTTTTCGGTATGTTGATCCTGGCCGTATGGCTATTCCTGAACGTGCTTCCCATGATACTTACCCTGGTGTAAGGAGCGGCGCCGCTTCGAGTACATCTTTTCGAACGGCAGCGTATCCGACTGGCCTGCTTGGCCTTTACCAAAACTCTGCTTGGAGACGGCTTCATGGATTCACCTGATTCAATTGTCCTGACAATACTGCTCTTTTGGCCGCTGGTGGCAGCGCTCCTGGTCATATTGCTTGGTAGCAGCGACAGCCTGATCAAGAAAGGCTCGATCTGGGCCAGTCTGCTCCCCCTTGGCCTGAGCGTCTATCTCCTGTTTGCGTACGACTCCGACACGGGAGGTATGCAGTTTGAGCAGGTCGCCAAGTGGATTCCACAGCTCAACGCCGGCTACCACCTGGGCGTCGATGGGCTGAGCGTCCCGCTGATCTTCCTCACTGCGCTGCTTAGCACATTGAGTCTGTACTACAGTGCCGGCGTTATCAACGAACGTGTCAAGGAATACTTTTTCCTGATGCACCTGCTGGAATTCAGCATGATCGGCGTATTTCTGGCCCTGGACTACGTCCTCTTCTACGTCTTTTGGGAGATCAGCCTGGTGCCTATGTACTTTCTCATCGGCATCTGGGGCGGCGAGAATCGCGGATACGCCGCCACCAAGTTCTTCATCTATACCTTGGTGGGCTCAGTGGCGATGCTGCTGGCGATTCTGGGCGTCTACTTCGCAACAGGGACCTTCGACATCGTTGAAGCCGCTGCAGCCCAGCCCTTCGCCGGCAACCTGACACTCGCCAGCTTGGCGTTCTGGGGCTTCTTCCTCGGCTTTGCCTTCAAAGTGCCCAGCTTCCCCTTCCACACCTGGCTCCCCGACGCCCACACCGAGGCGCCCACCGCCGGCTCCGTCATTCTGGCCGGCGTCCTGCTGAAGTTGGGCGCTTACGGCATGTTGCGTATCATGCTGCCCAGTTTTCCCGAGGCCTCCGTCTACTGGGCAACCTGGATTGTGGGGCTGGGAGCAATCGCAATCGTATACGGCGCATTCGTCTGCGTGGCCCAGACCGACCTCAAGCGCTTGATCGCATACAGCTCCGTCAGTCACATGGGCTACGTGATGCTTGGGATCGGAGCCGCCGCCGCAGTGATGACCCCCGAGGCCTTGGCCGGCGCGGTCAACCGCTTCGGACTCAGCCCACAGGCCATTCAGGACAGCGCCGCGATGGCGCTAAACGGTGCCGCACTCCAGATGTTCAACCACGGCATCATCACCGGAGCCCTGTTCTTCCTCGTCGGCATCATCTACGAACGCGCGCATTCACGCGACCTGTCGAGGTTCGGCGGGCTGGCGACCAAGACACCGCACTTCTACGGCCTGATGCTGACGGCCGCCTTCGCCAGTCTGGGGCTTCCCGGTCTGGCCGGTTTCTGGGCGGAGCTGTTTACCTTCCGCGGGGCCTTTGCCATCATGCCCTACTGGGCCGCCTTCGGCACGATCGGCATCGTTATCACCGCCGTCTATATTCTCTATCGCATAATTCAGAATGTCTTCCTTGGTGAGTATGACCCGAGCAAACTTTCGCACTGGACTACGGTGCAAGGCGAACACGCCGACGGCCCAACCGACATGGTGGGGTTTGAGAAAGTGACAATGTGGCCGCTGATCGCGGCGATGTTCCTGATCGGAATCTACCCAACGCCTCTGGTGAAATACTTTAATCAGTCAGCCCGGGAGCTCCTGGCCTTTGTACAAAATCTCGTCTGAACACTGCAGTGACCGGGCGTTTTCTGACAGCGGCGGCTTGACTCTGCGGCTGCAGACTGGCGACAACCGGAACTGCCACATGGAGAGCAATTTGTGGGCGACTTAGGATATATCGCACCCGAAATCATACTTCTCATCGGCGGCCTGTTTATCTTCTGCCTGGACTTGGCCTACGATCCCGGGGTGGGCAAAAAATCGGGGCTGAGCTACATGGCGTTGTCGGCCCTGTTTCTGACCGCTGCCCTGGTTGCCGTCGTATTCCAACTTGATATCTCGGATCCGGAAGCAGGACCGAAGATCGCTTACTCGATGATGACGATCGATAACTTCGGCAGCTTCATCAAGGTCACCATCTTTGCCGGCATGATCCTGACCACTATCGCCGGTGGCCGCTATATGAACCGCCGTTCCGGCAATCAGGGCGAGTTCTGGACCTTCTTCCTGATGGTCAGCCTGGCCATGAGCATTGCCGTCAGCGCAAACAACCTGGTCCTGGTCTATCTCGCCATCGAATTCCTTTCGATAACCAGCTACATGCTGGCCGGTTTCCTGCGCGAGAACAGGCGCAGCAACGAGGCTGGACTCAAGTACTTCCTCTACGGGTCGATCGCCTCTGCCGTAATGCTGTACGGCATCAGCCTGCTCTACGGAGCAACAGGATCCCTCTACATTCACGACATCGCCGCTGAATTCTCACTGCTGATGGGCGAATCCACGGAAGTAAGCGGCCTGGCATTTGCCGCCCTGCCCGCGATGCTCCTGATTCTGGCTGGATTGGGATTTAAGGCGAGTTTGGCTCCCTTCTACCAGTGGGCTCCCGACACCTACGACGGCTCACCCACGCCGGTCGCCACCTATCTGTCCACCGCCTCAAAGGCCGCGGCCTTCGCGGTGCTGGCCCGATTCTTCATCGTAGCCATGGCCTCATTCGAAGTTAACTGGGTGCCGGTGCTGGCTGCTTTCAGCATCATCACCATGACGATGGGCAATCTCGCCGCGCTGCGACAGAACAGCGTCAAACGCATGATCGCCTATAGTTCCGTGGCCCAGGCCGGCTACATCCTGATGGGGTTGGTTGCCGTAACTTCCTCATCGCCAAGCGCGATGGACGGTCTCAACGGCGTCCTGCTCTATCTCTTCGCCTATCTGTTTACCAACGTCGGCGCATTTCTCGTGGTCATGGCGCTTGAAGAGACGGTCGACAGCACCCATATCAGCGCCTACCGCGGTCTGATAAAGCGAGCACCCTGGTTGGCTGTAATGTTTACCATCTTCCTGCTCAGCCTGACAGGCATCCCCCTCACAGGCGGTTTCTTCGGCAAGTTCTACGTCTTCGGCGCCGCCATTCAGCGTCAGTACTTCTGGCTGGCCGGAATTGGTATGATCAATGCCGGCATCGCTGCCTTCTACTATCTGCGCGTAGTTAGGGAGATGTTCTTTACCAGCGAAGGCGAAGGCGAGACTCTCGATGTCCCAATGGCTTTACAGACCAGTCTCCTGATCTGTACTCTCGCCACCCTCTGGATCGGTGTCTATCCCAGCGCAGTGCTTGACTGGGTGAGCAACGCCTCCGTCCAGCTGCTATCCGTTGTTCCCTAGACGCTCAGGGAGTGGGAGCATCCTCCCTGAGTAGCCCCTCAGCTTTCAGTTCATCCCACAAATCCGCCGGGATTGGCCTCTGAAGCAAGCCGTAGTTCCCCTGTACGTGGGCGGCTTCGACCGCGCCAGGAATGATTGCAGACACGATCGGGTTGGCCAGCAAGAACTGCAACGCGGCGCAGGGCAGCGGCGTCTGGTGTCGCTGGCAAATCTGCTCGATCCGTTCCGTCCTCTCCATCATCTCCTGAGATGCAGGTGCATAGAAGTACATGGCGCCCGGAACCGCGCCGGTTGCCAGAATCCCCGACGCGAACACCGCTCCGATTACGACACTGATTCCCCTCTGCTCGCAAAGTGGGAACTCCTCCTCCAACATCTCCTGCGTCAGCAAGTTATAGCCGTAGGCGACCAGAAAGAAATCAAGCTCGACAAGGTCGAGAAAACGGGGAATCATCCCCAACTCGTTTATGCCCGCACCCACCCCTTTTACCAGACCGTGGCTGCGCAGCTCGTCAAGAGCACGCCATCCGCTCGTAAACAGTTGATTGAGATACGCGTTTACGCGGGCCTCGGTTTCGTAAAAGTAAAAATCCAGGTCGTGAATCACCAGCAGGTCCACATTGGGTAGGCTGAGCCGTTGCAGGCTGTCCTCGTAAGAGCGCATGATGCCATCATAACTATAGTCAACCGTGAATTCGAAGGGTAAGGCCCCCCTAAAGGGCCCTGGCTCAAAAGTTGCCGGATCCCGTGCCGGCCGGAACACACGGCCAACTTTGGTGGAGAGTATGTACTCGTCCCGTGGTTTCTGTCGCAGGAAGTGGCCGACGCGGTGTTCGCTCTTGCCATTCCCGTAGAAGGGCGACGTATCATAGTACCGCACGCCGACATCCCAGGCCGCCTGCAATAAACCCTGTGCCGCACCTTCTTCAAGCACTTCGAACAAGTCACCCAGAGGCGCCGTTCCCAACCCAAACTCGGTTACTGATGTCCCTGTACTACCAACTCCCCTCTGCGGAATGTTGTTCATCGATCGCTCTCCTCGCGATAGGTCGCCCTCGATTCAAAGGCTCATTCGAAGACAAGACCTCCTGTTCCCGGCAACACTTCAGAATCTGCAATGGTTTGAAACCAGCACGACCTGTATGTTACTATGAAACTATCTCCTGATACCATTCCGCCCCGAGGGATGGAAATCTGATCAGCTCTCGCCCAAAAGGTACTGAACTGTTGCCGCCGAGGCCGCTCAGCCACGGAGATATCAAACTATGACTAACTCGGAAAATACACCTCGCAGCCGTTCAAAAGACACGAGCAAGACAGCCGTTCTGGTCGCAACAATCCGCGCCGTGCACCTGCGCTGGCACGACCCGCCGCACATCTTTGAAGATACTTTCGCAATGCATATGCTGACACCCTTCTGGCATGCGGTCGCGAAATACAGGCCGCTCAGATGGCTTGTCGGCGATGTAATCCTGGGCGTCTACCGCCCCGTCTATCCTGCAGTCGTTCTGCGTTCCCGCTATACTGAGGACCAGCTGGTTGAGGCAATTGAATCAGGCACTGAACAGTATGTCATTCTCGGTGCCGGCCACGATACTTTCGCCCTGCGGCGCAAGGATCTGGCCGACAAAGTGCGCGTCTTTGAAGTGGACCACCCGGCAACGCAGGAGGTAAAGCGACAGCGCATTCTGAAAGCAAACGGGAGCATTCCTGACAATCTCACCTTCGTTCCGGTGGACTTTGAGGTCGACCGGTTGGATGAGGAAATGGAAAAAGCGGGCTTTAACTCTCAGCAGCCGGCGTTCTACTCCTGGCTCGGCGTAACCTATTACCTGACGCCGGAGGCGATTCGTGATACTCTCGACCGGGTTGCGCAAAAGTCTGCACCGGGGAGCCGTATCGTCTTCGACTTCAAAATCGCTAAACACATGATGACTCAGGAAGGGCGAACGCTCTGCGAAAAGATGGAAGGATTCGTGGCGCGCCGGGGTGAGCCCATGCTGACCGACTTTACGCCGCAGTCGTTGAGCGACATGATGGCCCGGCATGGCTACACAGAGGTAGAGATGATGCCCCCCGAGGAGCAGAAGCGGCGTTACCTCGGTGATCGCACCGACCTGGAGCCGACGGAATTCTTCTACTTTGCTCAGTTCGCCACTAAACACGCCACCGAAGAGAACCCAGTTTGAGCAAGGCGGCAATTGAGGCAGCGGCTGGAAAAGCGCCCCAGCAGCAGTGCAACTGATTGGATCCTTACAGACCTGATGCTATAGTACCGCTACGGTGAGACGGAATTGAACTGAGAGTGACAAAGCTATTGTGTGCCAGTTTCGTCTGGACGGAGAGGAGATATGCCACAGTTGAGAAACAAGGCTGGTTCACTAGGTGCCCACCACTTTGATGAAATTGATAACTCACGAAGGACAAGGCTTCATTCTTTTTTTCTTGGGGTTGGCTCAGTTGCCGTCCTAATGCCTGGTGCAACGCCCACAATAGGGCGAAGCAAGGTCGGCTCTATTGCTGAAACCGGCAATAGAGTCGCTCAAACCTGGTCAAGAGCATTTGTTTCGGCCAAGGAGTAAGTTCCTTTATCGCAAAAAGTTGGCTTAATGGACAATCCCCCTGCCACTACTCCGGACGACGACGCAGTCTCTATAGCAGACACCGAAGACAATGAAAAACGTTCGGAACTTCGGAGTTCAGTCTCTGCTTCTCTATTCTCCGGGCCGATTCCTCCGCCGGCCCTTATGAGAGAATATGCAGAGCTTGACCCGGAGTTTCCCCGGCGTTTTGTTGAATTATTCGAGCGACAACAGTCACATGATCATGAGGTCGAAAAAGCCGTACTAACCATCAACAAAGAAATCATACTGAGCAATCAGGAAATACTGAAGCGGGGGCAACTCTTCGGTTTTGTCCTTGCGCTTGTCGGGCTTATCGGGGGACTTGTTGCCTCCTTTCTCGGTTCACCAATAGCCGGCAGCATAATAGGGGCGGGAGGCCTCGCCCTTTTGGCCGGAGTTTTCGTTTACAGCAGAAAAGAACCCTCTTCATCACAACTTCTGTCTCCTGTATCTCAGTCACATCAACCTCTCGAAGGCGATTCAAGCGAAACAACAAAATGATCAACTAATACTACAACCGCACATTGATCGAAGAGAGTTCCATCGGCGATAATGAGAGAAAGCAAGCCGAGCTGGAGGCGCTATGGAACTGAGTGAACTGGATGAATGGGCGGACGACTTCGAAGCGTTTCACAGTCAGTTTTCCTCGCTGTTTGGACGTAGAGAGGTACAGGAGCAGGCGGTGAAGTATCTGCAAGGGTTGGTGTCGCCGGTGGAGCGGAAGAATGGTTGGCAGTTGGCGGAAGCGGTGGGCGACAAGAGGCCGGATGCGACGCAACGATTGCTGTACAAGACGAAGTGGGATGCAGAAGCGGTGCGAGATGCGTTGCAGCGATTTGTGATAGAGGAGTTCGGCGATGGGGAAGGCATCGGTGTGGTCGACGAGACGGGATTTCTCAAGAAGGGGGTAAAATCGGCGGGCGTACAGCGTCAGTATAGTGGAACGGCTGGCAAGGTGGAGAACTGTCAGTTGGGTGTGTTCCTGGCCTATGCGACGGCGCGGGGACATACCTTTCTGGATCGACGGCTCTATCTGCCTGAGGAATGGTGTGCGGACAGAGAGCGCTGTAAGGAAGCGAAAGTGCCTGCCGACGTCGGTTTTGCCACCAAGGGTGAACTGGCGGTTGCGATGTTGCGCCATGCGTGGCGGCTGGGCGTGCCGATGCACTGGGTGACGGCAGATGAGGTCTACGGTGAGACGCGTGCGCTGCGCAATGCCGTGGCCGAAAGTGGTCGTTGGTATGTGTTTGCGGTGGGGGTGCATAACAGCGTATGGCTGGCGCGCCCCGAGGTAGGCGTCCCTGCTTGGCAGGGACGCGGTCGCAAACCGTTCAAAGCGCGCGTTCTCGATGCAAGCGCACGCCTGGTGCGGATCCCGGCGCTGGTCGCATCCTGGCCTGACAGCCGTTGGCAACGTCTGCAGATCGCGGCAGGCGAAAAGGGCGTTCGCATCTACGACTGGGCCTGCCAGCGGATCGTGGAAAATCAAGACCAGATGCCGGGACGGGACAGCTGGCTCCTGGTGCGACGTTCGCTGACCAAGCCGCACGAACAGGCCTATTTTCTCTCCAATGCGCCGCCTGACACTGCGCTGCTGACCCTGGCCCAGGTCGCCTCGACTCGCTTTACCATTGAACAGTGTTTCGAAGAGGCCAAAGGTGAAACCGGTCTCGACCACTATGAGGTCCGCTATTGGCCCAGTTGGTATCGACACATTACACTCTCGATGATGGCACATGTATGGCTCGCCTGGCTCCGTCTCAGACGCAACCAGAAAAAGGGGGGCCTGAATCCTTTCTGGCCGAATTGAGTGTGCCTGAAGTCAGGCGTCTGCTCGAAATCGCCTTGCCCTTGCCACCGCGCTCGCCACCCTTACGTCTTGCCTGGTCCCACTGGCGCCGCGCCAGACGCCTGCAAGCTCGTCAATCTCACTACAGACGCCGCTCGTTACTCTATGTCATTCCAACCCCACTGCATCCAACTTAAATGCGGTTGTAGTA